>SYOX01000229.1 GCA_005804885.1 Pseudomonadota bacterium | reverse complement strand
GACCGCAAACACACGGGACGACCCGGTTACCCAGCACTTTGGAAAGGCTGGGATCGACTGCTTGACCGTGTTGACGCTTACCCGATGGCACTGGCCGTGACACAGAACAATCATCCTCCCAACAACCTCTCAACAACAACAACCCCCACCACGACGGGCTCCGATGAGATGTGACCAAGAGACAGCTCCGGAAGGAGGGGGGACGCTCGTATTACGGGCACGGTGGATCGGGGGGGCTCGTTGGGTGGTCACCGTAATTTGGGGTGGGCCGCAGGAGCCATCGCCGGGATCACTGGCCGCCTGGGGCGGGACCCCGTCGGGGACAATCGTGATGTCCTCGGGGCGGGACTCGATCCACCCGAAGCCATCATACGAGCGTCCCCGAACCGCCCTGCCCGTAATTCAAGCGTCCCCCCTCCTTCCGGAGGGAGGAGGGGGACAGGGGGTGGAGTGCGGGGGACAGGGGGTGGAGTGCGGGGGACAGGGGGTGGAGTGGCGAACCGCCACCACCCGCTCTACGAGCGCTCCCCCCTCCTTGAGAGCCGCGTCCGCTCGCCCGGAAGTGGACCCGCATCGCCTCGGTGAAGTCCAAGGCCTTGTTCTTGCTCAACAATCGGAGAGGGTCAGGGCAGGACGCGCAGGACCCGGTCGCCGCTCATGTCGACGAAGTAGAGGAAGCCGTCGGGTCCGACCTCGACGCCGGCCAGGGCGCCCGCGCCCAGGCCCGTGTCGAGCTTGTTGACCTCCTGGCCGTCGGTCTTGAAGGCGTGGATGAGGCCGGTGGCGTTGTCCGTGACGAAGATCACCCCCTCGTAGAGCGCCAGCCCCGAGGGCGAGATCAGCCCATCGCCGGGCTCGACGACGAACTCCTGGACGATCCCCTGGAAGTCCGACAGGATGCCGTCGCCGAAGAAGGCCTGGATGCGGCCCTTTTCGGTGGCGCCCGTGGTGTCGACGCGCAGGACGCGCCCATTGCCGGTGTCGGCGATGTAGAGCCAGCGGCGGTCGGCGTCGAGGGCCATGTGGCTCGGGACGCCGGGCTTTCTGGACAGGCTCACCTCGGTGTAGCGGCGCTTGATGCCGTCGCTGTGGTTCTCGCCGCCGTGCTCGCGGTCGGGGTGGGGCTCGTGGAAGTCGTACCAGTCCAGCACGCCGTCGTGGCCGTTGAAGACGAAGAAGGCGTTGCCGGTGTCGGCCTCGATCCCCATGCAGTTGGGGCTGTTGTGGAGCATGTCGAGGTGGACGTTGGAGGCGTCGGGGCCGAAGACCTGGAAGTCGACCCGGTCGGCGGGCCACATGACGGGGCCCATGAAGTCGTCGGGGGGGCGCAGGCCGTTGTAGGTGTTGCGCGTCTCGCCGCAGGTGGCGAAGGTGCCGCTGTCGCCGAAGCTCAGCGTCACGACCTCCTCCAGGAAGTGCTGCGAGCGATCGAAGAAGTGCTCGACGGCGCCGGCGCCCTGCATCGGGTCGACCACGACGCTGAGCTGATCGAGCTGGCGGCCCGAGACCCAGAGCTCGCCGTCGGCGGGGTCGAAGGCCAGATCGGTGGGGCGAGAGAGGCGCTCGGTCAGCACGACCTCGAAGGTCACCGAGCCCGGCGTGCCGTCGCCGGTGCCGATCACGTCCCAGGGCGAGGCGCACAGGCCGCTCGAGCACAGGCCCGAGGCGCAGGTGGCCTCGTCGTCGCACTCGATCCCGTCGGGGCGCAGCGTGTCGGCGCAGGCGTTGGCGTCGCACCACAGGCCGCCGCCGCACTGGGCCGTCCCGCAGCAGCTCTGGCCCTGGCCGCGATCCGCGAGGCAGGCGACTTCCACCGGCAGGGTGAAGGCGCCCGAGGCGCCCGAGGCCGACACCGAGGCCGTCAAGGACCACGCGCCCTCCTCGCTCAGGGTGACGCCCTCGGCCCGGTAGAGCCCCGGCTCGATCTCCACGGCGTCGATGGCGAAGCCCCTGGGCTGGCCGTCGAGCGCGCTGGTGAGGATGACCTTGCCGCCGCCCAGCGCGGCGCCGTCCCGCTCGACCTCGATGTCCACGCTGAAGGGCGCGTTGGGCACGGGCTCGGAGGGGTTCAGGGTGAGCTGTCCTGTCAGCTTCGGCGCGTCGTCCGGCCCGCAGGCGGGGAGCGCAAGGGCGAAGGTGAAGAGGATGAGCGCGAGGGAGGGAGACTTCATGATGCAACTCCTGAGGTTGGCGGCCCGGCATGGCTTTTTAGCAAAAGGGGCCGGCCGTGTCCAATCGACGCCGCAGAGCCGAGCGGCGCCCCGAGGGCCGCAGCGTGGGAGGCGGGCAGGTCGAGGGTGGGCGAGGGGAGCGGGCGTCCAGATCTGGAGGAGAGAGGACGCGGTGGAGGGGGAGGAGATGGCGCGGGGAGGCCGTGGGATCAGCGGGTGGGGTCAACGACGCGGCCGAGGAAGAGGATGGCGCCGGTCTCGATGTCGCGGATCAGGAAGATGAAGGGCCGGTCGAGGTTGACCTCGGAGAACACGGGCACGCTGGTCTCGCCGACGACGACGGCGGTGGCTGCGGCGGCCTCGGTGCCGGCCTCGTCCACGGCGACGAAGGCCTTGTGGAGCACGTCGGTGATCTCGAGGCCGCCGACGCCGTTGATGCCGGACAGATCGCCGCCGTTGAAGGCCTGGACCATGCCCATGTCCTGAAGCGTCTGGGTCAGCCCGGTGTCGTCCGAGAACTTGAACTTCGGCATGCGCAGGCTGACGTTGCCCGGCTCGATGCCGTCGATGATGTCGGTGAGCCGCTCGGCGCTCAGATCGGCCTCGAACTGCGCGAAGGCGCCGGCCTCGGGGGCGATGATCACCATCGAGAGCTCATTGCCCTTGTAGTCCATCTCGATGGCCTGGAAGCCCTCGCCCTCGGCGTAGCCCATCGCCGAGTCCTGGCGCATCATCTGCGCCTCGACGACGCCGCCGCCCAGGAGGTTGAAGGGGGCCGGCTCGGTCAGCGACTCCTCGAAGGGCGTGTCCCACGAGGCCTTGAAGTAGACCGCGTTGGTCAGCACCAGGACGGTGCCCGCCGTGATGGAGCCCTCCGGCAGCAGGTCCTTGATCAGCTCCTCGGTCTGCGACTCGATGTACTCGTTGATGATCTCGCGGCTGCCCTCGGGGTCGTTGACGTAATCGAGCAAGCGCAGGCCGGCGCCGTAGTTCAGCGCCAGCAGGTCGAGGTAGCTGGCCTCGAAGGCGTAGTCGGTCCGGCCCCAGACGTCGTTGACGATGTGGAGGCGGAAGGGGTCGCCGTCCTCGACCGCAGCCTGGCCGCGGCTGTCCAGAGCCAGACCGAGGGCGTTGAAGGCCGGGTGGGTGCCTTCCTGGCCAAGATCGTAGTGCATCACGGCGGCCATCTCGTCGGCGGTCTCGCCGCGGGCGCCGCCGTAGGTCATCGCCAGCGCCGTCGAGATGCTCAAGGGCGAGTTGAAGAGGTTGCCCTCCTCGGCCCGCAGCGCGTGGTAGAGGTCGACGGCGAAGGCGGTGTTGCCCGCCACCAGCGCGTCCAGCGTGGCCTCATCGACCCCAGGGTCCAGATCGCGGGGCAGCTCCGAGGCCAGCCGGACGCCGGCCTCAGGGACATCGCCCGGCTCCTCGCCGACCGGCGGCTCCTCGGCCGTGTCCCCGCAGCCGGTCTGGAGCGCAACCGACCCGAGCGCGATCAGCCCGAGCGCGAGCCATCGGGTGAGAGAGCGGCTTGATCTGAGAGATTCAGGCGCGGGCGTGGGCGTCAGAGGGCGATGGAGGGGCTGCGGGCTGAGGGGCAGGTTCATGGGGCGTCTCCTTGGGTGATGGCGTCGGTCGGCTGAGGCGACCGGCGTGCAAGTGCCTTATGCACACACCATGCCAGAGTGTCGATGCCGTCCACGAGGGCGCCGCCTGAGAGGTCGTGCAGGATTTTTGAGGCGCCCGTCAGATTTTATGGGGCGCGCTCCTCACCTCGATCGAGGTCGATCGGGGCGCCAGGAGGAGTTGTGCTGACGAAGGTCGCCAGGGTCGTTCTTCACAAGGCCTGGTGAAAATTTACATAGCTTTATAAGTGCCATTTAAGCTTGACCTGTCCAATGGTTAGGGATGACAATGAGGGCGCTCGCCTGGGGTTAAATGGAGGTTGAACATGTCATCCAGCAAAATGTGGAGTGTTGGCGGACTCTGTGAGTCTCCTTGGGAGACTCCGAGTGGATCACTATGATCCGAGATCGTCACCGTGCGGCCAGGTTGCTCATCGCGTCGGGTAGCCTTGAGGTGCAAACGCACCTCAAGGGCGTCTTCGGGCGCCTCGGCGCGCAGGAGGGCGTGACCTGGGTGAGCACCCAGCGGCGCCTCGTGGCCCATCTCTGGGGTCCGGGTGAGGAGCGCGTGCGACCGGATGTGATCTTGCTGGGCCTGGATCTGCCGGATGGGGATGTGGGGCTCCTGATGGAGCGGCTGGGAGCCTCTCACGATCTGAGCAGGGTGCCCGTGCTCTTGTTGACCGCGCGCGTCTTCGAGGCCGAGGATCTGGCGCGCTTTGGCGCGCGGGGGGTCTTGTCTCCTGGCGTGGACGCGGTGGGGCTTTGGTCGGGGTTGACGAGGCTGTGTGGCCTCGGTGTCGTACTGACGCTGCGCAGAGAGGCGAAATGACGCCGCCGGATCTCAAGCCAGGCGACAAGCTCGTTGGCCGGTACACCATCCAGCGTGTGCTGGGCAAGGGCGGCTTCGGGACGGTCTTCCTGGCCGTGCAGGACGCCATCCAGCGGCAGGTGGCGATCAAGGCGCTCAAGCCGGAGCTGGCCGCAGAGCACTCCCGGCTGCGCGAGGCCTTCCGCGATGAGGCGATCCACACCAGCCGCCTGCGCCACCCCAACACCATCACCATCATCGGCTTCGAGGAGACCCCCGACGGCGGCCTCTACCTCATCATGGAGTACCTCAAGGGCGTCTCGCTGGGGACCGTGATCGACAGGAACGGGGCGATGAGCTTGCGGGTGGTGCTCTCGCTCGGCATCCAGATCGCCAAGTCGCTGGCGGAGGCGCACGACATCGGCCTCATCCACGGCGACCTCAAGCCCGACAACGTCATGGTGTGCGAGCACTACGGCGACCCGCACTTCGTCAAGGTGCTCGACTTCGGCATCGCCCGCGTCATGGGCGTGCCCACCGACGTGGTCGTCGGCACCCCCGGCTACATGGCCCCTGAGCAATGCACCGGCGAGGCGATAGGGCCTCAAGCCGACGTCTTCGCCCTCGGGAGGGTGCTCTTCGAGATGCTCACGGGCTTCAACGCCGAGGCGAGCCGGGTGACGCTTCGGCTGACCGATAAGGACATCCCCGACACCCCGGCGAGGAGCCTCGAAGACATCTCGAAGATCATCGAGCGGGCCACCGAGTTCGACCCCGTCGATCGCTTCGCCAACGCGGCCGAGCTGCTCAACCACCTGACGAACCTCAACAACAACCTCTCGGGGTCGGGCAGCGGCCTCTGGCGGCTGCCCAGCTTCAACGAGGAGCCCGAGGACCTCGGCGACGACATCGGCGACAGCATGGTCTTCGGAGAAGTCGTCGAGGGCGGCGTCAGCGCCGAGGGGGAGACGCCCTGGAGCATGTTGGCCGAGCCGCTGCCCTCGCTCGATCTGAGCGCCGAGGCGAGGGTCGACCCGATATTGCGTGGCCGCAAGTTCGATCAGTGGCTCATGGAGTCGGCCGTCGAGGAGATGGTCGCCTCCCGCCGGGGCGTCGTGATGTCCATCGTCGGGCCGGCCGGCTCGGGGCGCTCTGCGCTGGCGAGGTGGCTCCTTGACATCGCGAGCCAGCGCCCGGATCTCAGCGTGGGGCTTGGCGACTATGAGGGCGGCGCCTTCTCCGGCCCCGTCGGCCTCGCCGACGCGCTGGCCCAGGCGCTGGGCTGCTCGAAGACCAAAGGGCACCACAACTTCGGCCAGATCTCCGCCGCCCTTGAGGAAAGGAGCGGGGCGAAGCTGCGCCCCAACGAGCGCGCCGTGCTCCTTGGGCTCATCGGCTGGTCGAACATGTCCTCGCCGAAGGGCACCGAGGGGATCATCGCGCGCCTCATCGCCCTGGCCGCCTGCGCGCGGCCGATGCTGCTCGTCCTCGACGGGGCCGACGCCGCCGACGCGCTGACGCTGGGGGTCATCGAGGCCCTGGCGGCGCTCATCGACGAGCGCCCGATCCCCTTGATGCTCGTCTGCGCGGTGACCGAGGGCGGCGCGGTCGCGGCGCGGATGGCGAGGCTCGCCGAGCTGCGGACCTGCGTCTCGCGCACCGACCTGACCCCGCTGAACACCACCGATCAGCGGGCTGTCATCGAATCGCTCTTCACCAGGCTCATGAGCAAGGCCGCGCCCAACGCGACACCGAGCCCGCCCCTGGTGGACTTCATCGCCGAGTGCAGCGGCGGCCTGCCGGCGTTGATGGCGGCCCACGTCTCCCACCTCGGGGGAGCGAAGGTGTTGAGGCCCTCACCCCAGGGGCTCGTCCTGAGCCCTCGCGCCCCCTCCGCCGCCCTCTTCCCGCCCTCCATCGAAGAGCGCCTCCTGGCGGACCTCCTGGCGAGGCTCGGCGCGCCGAGCCAGCGCCGCGACGATCTCATCTTCATCCTCTTGCGCCTCTCCGTGCTCGGCGAGGCCATCCCCTCCAGCTTGCTCCGGGATCAGCTCCTGGCCGAGCAGCGCCGAGGTCACCTGTGCGCCGAGCGCGCCCTGGAACAGCTCAGCTCACAGGTGCGCGAGCTCATCGGCCTCGGCCTCATCGAGCGTATCCTGGCGCCGGGGGACAACAAGCGGCTGCTTCGCTTCTGCAGCGACGCGACGCGCTGGGCCGTCGAGCGCGTCGCGGATGACCTCTCCGACGCCCGCGCGGTCCACCAGCTCGCCGCCCGCGCCAAGGCAGAGTTTCACCAGAAGAACGCCAGGGTTGAGATCCGAGGGCGGTCGATCGTCGAGCACCTCGCCCACTCCACCCAGCTCGCCGAGGGCGCCCCGCGGCCTCACTGGCCCGCCCACCGCGACTGCTGGCGCCGCTGATCGTCCGCGCGCCTCAGTCGCGAGCGCCTCGGTCGCGAGCGCTTCGACGCGCGAGCCTCGGCTTCGGAGGCAGGCTCAGGCGACCTCGCCGTTGTCGGCGACGACGAAGCTGAAGCCGAGGTCGTCCATCGCGCTGCACAGGTGGATGATGCCCCGCTGGGTGATGGGCTTGAGGAGGTAGCCGTCGGCGCCTGAACCGTGCGCCCGGAGGAGATCCTCGTCGGCCTCGGACGAGGTCAGCATGACGGCCTGAAGGTCGGACAGCTCCGGCGTGCCCCGTATGACCTCCAGGAGGTCGTGCCCGAGGCAGTCCGGCAGGTGGATGTCGAGCAGGACGAGGTCCGGCCGCGGGGCGTCCCTCGTCTCCTCGGTCCTCCTGAGCAGGTGGTCGAGCGCCTCGTCGCCCGAGGCGACGCGGTGCAAGGGGTTGATCACCTTGAAGTATCTGAACTCCTCGGTGAGCAGCTCCAGGTCCAGGTCGTTGTCCTCGACCACGAGGATCCTCAGGGGGGTCATGGCGTTCATGGGCGCGGCTCCTCCGGGAGGGCAGGCAGGGTGAAGTGGACGGTGAGGCCGTCGACGGGGTTGTCGGTGATCCAGATGGAGCCCTGGTGAGTCTCGACGATCTTTCGACACAGGGCCAGCCCGATGCCGGTGCCGGGGACCCCGCTGGGTCGGTTGGGGGACACTTCGAACATCTCGAAGACCCGCTTGTGGGCTTGAGCGGGGATGCCCAGGCCGTTGTCCTCAAATTCGAAGTGCCAGATCGAGCCCTCTCGCCGAGCCCTCACCTGGAGGTGAGGGGGCCTGGCAGGGTCGGCGTACTTGAGGGCGTTGTCCAGCAGGTTGATCAGGAGCTGGCGGATCAGGGTCTCGTTGCCCAGGATCTTCGGGAGCGCGCCGATGTCGAGGATCGCGCCGCTCTGATGGAGGGCCTCGCTCCTCTCGAGCTTGATCTCGAGCAGGAGGCTGGCGGGCTCAATCATCACCACGGAGATCGCGTCGGCGTCCATCCGCGTCATCGCCAGCACGTCCTGGGTGAGGTTGCGCAGGCGCTCGGCGAGCTGAACCACGCGGGCGAGGTAATCCCGGCCCTTGGCGTCGAACTTGTCGGCGTTGTGGCGCTTCAGCAGCGTGGCGAATCCTTCGATCTGGCGCAGCGGCGCCTGGATCTCATGAGAGATGAAGTGGGAGAGCTGGCGCATCTGCCTGGCCCCGAACTCGTTGATCTCGCGTTGCCTGTCCAGCTCGTCGTTGGCCTTCTTGAGGCGCAGGAAGTTCTCGACTCTGAGGGACAGCTCGACATGGTCGACGGGCTTGGTCAGGAAGTCCTCGGCGCCGGCCTCGAGGCCTCTGTGGCGGTCGGCCTTGCTGTCGAGCGCCGTGACGATGACGATCGGGATGTGGCGCAGCGCCGGGTTCGCCTTGAGGTGCGCGGTGGCCTGGAGGCCGTCCATCCGGGGCATCATCACGTCCATCAGGATGAGGTCGGGGAACTCGCGGGCGGCGATCTCGATCGCCTCCAGGCCGTCGGCCGCCTCCAGGATCTTCAGCGGGGTCCGCCGAAGGATCGCGCGGATCAGCGCGCGGTTGGTGGCCTCATCGTCGACCACGAGGACGGTGCCCGACTGCTGCGATGAGCTGGATGGGGGATCAGACGTCAAGGTCGACCTCCCTTCGGGTTCA
Source organism: Pseudomonadota bacterium (assembly GCA_005804885.1). GTDB lineage: Bacteria > Myxococcota_A > Bradymonadia > Bradymonadales > SYOX01. The sequence continues at coordinate 1,771 of SYOX01000229.1, read as the reverse complement.
GGAGCACCTCTATCTCGACCAGAAGCTCGCGGTAGCGGATGGGCTTGGTCATGTAGCCCTCGCAGCCGGCCTCCTGGGCTCGAAGGCGGTCTTCGTCTCGGGCAAAGGCCGTCAGCGCGATGATGGGGATGTGGGCGGTCTCAGGGTTGGACTTCAAGGCCGACGTCGCCTCCAGGCCGTTCATCCCAGGCAGCTGGAGATCCATGAGGATGAGCGCGGGCATCTCGCGCCGCGCGAGCTCGACGCCCTCCTCGGCGTCCTCGGCGCACATCACCGTGTGGCCGCTCATGATCAACACGTCGCGGACAAGCTTCATGTTCAGGGCGTTGTCTTCGATGACGAGGATGGCTGCCATGGGTTCTCTGTCAAAACGCGCACCTGCTCAAGGAGCATCTCGCGGTTGATCTTGCTCTTCTGGGCGATGAAGCTCGCCACCCCCTTGAGGCGCTCCCGGTCCTGCCGGGTGAGGATCTTGGCCGTCAGGATCAGTACGGGGAGGCCCGCGACGCCGGTCATCTCATGGACCCTCTCGAGGACTTCGAAGCCGCTCATGCCCGGCATCATCAAATCCAGGATGAGCAGATCGACGGGCTCGTTGGCCAGCTTCTCGAGCGCGTCCTCGCCATTGTAGACGCTCAAGAGCTCCAGCGGCAAGCCTTCGAGGTAGGCGGTCACGATCTGGATGGCGTGCGGGTCGTCGTCGACGAGCAGGACGCGGGGTCGGCTGGAGCGCGTCCCGGTGATCGCGCGCACCATCCGCACCAGCGTCTGGCGGCCGACGGGCTTGGACAGAATGGCGCGAGTCCCATGACTCATCTCATTGAAATCATTGGCAATGTTGGAGATGACCACCACGGGGATGTCCGATCCCCCCTCGATCTTCTGAAGCGCCTCCAGGACAGCCTGGCCATCCATCATGGGCATCATGAGGTCGAGCAGGATCAGGTCTGGCCGCTCCTGGGCGATCATGCGCATGGCGCCGTACCCGTCGCTGGCCTCCACCAGGCGCAGCGGCTCCTGGGCGAGGTGCTGGGTGAGGATCGCCCGGGCCTCGGGCTGATCGTCGACGATGAGCACGAGGGGCAGGCGGCGGCGCAGATCCACGGTGCTCGGCGACGCCATCGCCGCCGAGAGCGCTCTGGGCTGCTCGCCAGCCAGCCTGGCCGCCTCCTGGAAGGCCTCGACCGCCGACGGGCTCGGGGAGGCGTCGGGCAACAGGACGGTGAAGGTCGACCCCACGCCCGGCTTGCTCTCCAGCTGGACGAGGCCGCCGTGCAGCTCCGCGAGGCGCTGGACCATCGTCAACCCCAGGCCCGTCCCGCCGTGCTTGCGCGAGAGCGAGCCGTCCAGCTGCACGAAGGGCTTGAAGAGCTTCCCGAAGTCCTCGGCGGCGATCCCCTGGCCTGTGTCCTCCACCACCAGCGCGACCCGACGATCGGGCCGCCGATGGACGCGCAGCGTGACCCGGCCCCCCCGTGGCGTGAACTTGACCGCGTTGGACAGCAGGTTGAAGAGGATCTGCCGCACCTTGCGCAGATCGGCCCAGAGCGCGCCGACCTCGCCCGCCACGTCGAGGGAAAGTTCGATACCCTGAGCGCGCGCCTGCTCGCGGACGATCCGCAGCGCATCCTCGGCCAACCTCGCCAGATCGACCTCCTCAGGGTCGATCGTCATGTAGCCAGCCTCGATCTTGGACAGATCGAGGATGTCGTGGATCAGCGACAGCAAGTGCTGGCCGCTGCTGAAGATCGACTGGGTGTACTCGCGCTGG
>SYOX01000228.1 GCA_005804885.1 Pseudomonadota bacterium | reverse complement strand
TGACCCCTCCCTTCAAAGCGTTGACCAGATAGATAACCCACTTCTGAGCCCCCAAGGAAAGATGTCTCAGGGCTGATTTCAACATCAGTCCATCGACCCCCGCCACGACGGGCTCCGATGAGATGTGACTAAGAGACAGCTCCGGAAGGAGGGGGGACGCTCGTATTACGGGCTGTGTGGATCGGGTCCCGCCCCGACGACCTCGCCACCCGCCCCAGGCGGTCAGTGATCCCGGCGAAGGCTCCTGCGGCCCGCCCCCCAAATTACCGTGCCCACCCAACGAGCCCACCCCCGATCCACCGTGCCCGTAATTCAAGCGTCCCCCCTCCTTGCGAAGCGAGGAGGGGGACAGGGGGTGGAGTGTGGGGGTGGAGTGTGCGAGGAGCGTGGGGCGGTCAGAGGAGGGGGGTGATCAGAGGGCGCTGCTCTGGCGCAGGGCCGAGAGCCAGGTGAAGGTCTCCTTGAGCTCGGGCAGCAGGTCGTACTCGTGGGCGGCCCAGCCGAGCGCATCGCCCCGGACGCCGTGCTCCTGGGCGTGGCCGAAGGCGATGACCTGACGCCAGCGCTCCTGGGGGATCTGGCAGAAGGCCGCGACGATGGTGGGGTCGAACTGGGTGCCGGCCTGGCTGACGATCTCCTCGAGGGCGACGTGGAAGGGGCGCCCCCTGCGGTAGGGGCGATCGGAGGTCATGGCGTCGAGGGTGTCGCACAGAGCGAAGATGCGAGCGCCGATGCAGATGTTCTCGCCGGCGAGCTGGTGTGGGTATCCGCCGCCATCCCAGCGCTCATGGTGGTGCAGGACGATGTAGCGGGCGGTGTCGAGGAAGTCGATCCCGGCCAGCAGCCTGAAGCCCAGCTCGGGGTGCTTCTTCATCTCGATCCACTCCTCGTCGGTCAGCGTGCCGGGCTTGAGGAGGATCGTGTCGCTGATGCCGATCTTGCCGACGTCGTGGAGCATGGCGCCGACCTCGATGTCCTGGAGCTGGTCGCCGGTGATGCCCATCTGGGTGGCGATCATGCGGGCGAAGAGGGCCACGCGACGGGAGTGCCACTGGGTCTCGGTGTCGCGGTAGTCGAGCGCCGCGACGAGGGCGTTGAGGACGTCGAGGGTGCGTTCGCGGGCCAGCCGGTGCAGGCCAGCGTTCATCGCGGCCAGCTCCCGGTTCTGGAGCTGGAGCTGGCGCTGGAGCTGGCGGTTCTCGATCAAGAGGCGGGCGTGGCGCGAGGCGTCGTGGATGGCGCTGATGAGCTCGTCGCGCTGCCAGGGCTTGGTGACGTAGCGGTGGACGCCAGCGCGGTTGATCGCCGCGTGCACCGTCTCGAAGTCACACATCCCGGTGACCATGAGCTTGTAGGTGTCCTTGAGGGCCTCTCGGTGGAGCTCCAGGAAGCTGACGCCGGTCATCTGGGGCATCCGGTAGTCCACCGCGATGACGTGGAAGTTCTTGGCTTTGATCAGCGCGCTGGCCTCGACCGGGTTGCTGGCGGTGGTGATGTTGAGGCCTTGGGCGCGGGCGGCCCTCTCGAAGGCCTTGCACAGCATCGGATCGTCGTCCAGGTACAGGAGTTCGATGTCCTCTTGTGTGGGGGAGATCGGGGCCGGGGGGCCGATGATGTCAAAGTTGTTGCTCATGGTGACCATCTCTCCCTGACCAGAAGGGGGTTTGCTGAGGGGAACCTCGCCTCTCTCTCCAGCTTCATCGGCGGCGCTGTGGTGGACCTTTAGCTGCTGCGCCAGGAAGCGGAGGGGGGCGCGCCCGGCGGCCTCGTCAAGGGCGGCCGCCCGCATTGACACCCTCTTGGGGGCTCTATACTCTTTGGCGACCCTCCGATCGTTGGAAGGCCCCTCAATTGGCGACGGGGGCGCGGCCGGTGGGGGTGCTTGGAGGAGCCTGGGTGGTCAAACCGGTCCTTTTCGGGAAGTTCTGTCTCCTCGAGCGCATCAGTGTCGGTGGCATGGCTGAGGTCTTCAGGGCCAAGCCGATGGACGCGCCCGGATTCGAGAAGTTCCTGGCCCTCAAGCGTATCCTGCCCAACCTCGCCGAGGACGACGAGTTCATCTCGATGTTCATCGACGAGGCCAAGATCGCCGTCCAGCTCACCCACCGCAACATCTGTCAGATCTACGAGCTGGGGCGCCTCAACGACAGCCATTACATCGTGATGGAGTTCATCAGCGGTCGCGACGTCCTCGCGATCCAGAACCGCCTGCGGCGCGAGCGGCGCATCATGAGCGTGGGCATGGCCGCCTACCTCTGCCGCCAGATCGCCTGTGGCCTTGATCACGCCCATCGCAAGTGCGCCCCCGACGGCACCCCGCTGAACATCATCCACCGCGACATCTCGCCCCAGAACGTCCTGGTCAGCTACACCGGCGAGGTCAAGGTGATCGACTTTGGCATCGCCAAGGCTGCCACGCGCTCGCAGAAGACCCAGGTCGGGGTGCTCAAGGGCAAGTTCGGCTACATGTCCCCCGAGCAGGTCAAGGGCCTGCCGCTGGATCGCCGCAGCGACGTCTTCGCCCTCGGGACGCTCTTCTACGAGATGTTGACCTGCCGCCGCCTCTTTCACGGCGAGAGCGACTTCGCCACCCTGGAGATGGTGCGCCGCGGCGAGCACACCCCGGCCTCGGAGCTCAACCCCAACGTCCCGCCCGAGATCGACGCCATCGTCGCCCGCGCCCTGGCCCCTGAAGCCGACGATCGCTACCAGTGGTGCAGCGAGATGATGGACGAGCTGTCGGACTTCCTCCAGAAGCTCCGCCCGCCCTACACCGAGCGCACCCTCGACAACTGGATGCAGCGCACCTTCGAGGAGGAGACGCGCCAGGAGCAGGAGAAGCGCCAGATCTTCGCCCGCTTCAAGAGCGTCGAGGACGTCCAGGAGCACAACGAGCGCCTGCGCCAGGAGCTGGCCGCCGAGATGGGCCTGCCGCCGGAGTACGACGGCGCCGATTCCGACCAGATCGCCAGCGAGGCCACCCAGGTCTGGGACCCCTCGGCCTCCTACAACCTGCCCGGCGCGGCCGAGAGCTCCGCGGACGAGGACGCCACGATGCAGGACATCGACCTGCCCGATCTGGCCGCCCTGCACACCCAGATCGCGAACATGTCCGGCTCGACGACCCCCTTCAAGCCGCCCTCCGCGCTCAAGCCGCCGCCCACGACGACCGGCCCCGTGGCCTACGTGCCGCCGAGCATGGCCCACCTCTACCAGAACCAGCAGCCTCCGCCCCCCTCCACCTCCCAGGCCACCCGGCTCGGCGTCGTCCTCGTGGTCTGCTTCGGCTTCATCTCCATGCTGCTCGTCGCGGCGCTGGCCTACGTCTTCTTCTTCACCGACATGACCCGCGACAGGAGCCGCGGCGCGATGATGGTCAACACCAGGCCCATCCAGGAGGTCGAGGTCCTGCTCAACGGCAAGCTCATCGCCACCCGCACCCCCCACGTCCACAGAGATCTCGCCCCAGGGCGCTACACCCTGGAGATCCGCGGCCAGGACCACGCCCCGGCCACCCAGATCGTCAGCATCGAGGGTGGCCTGCAGTTCGACGTGACCGTGGACCTGACCCCGCTGCCGGTCGGCAAGGGCGACCTGACCCTCACGTTGACCCCCCCCGAGGCCGAGGTCCACCTCGACGGCAAGCAGGTCCAGGGCGTCGGCAGCAAGCGCTCCCTCTCGCTGGACGATCGCGGCGAGCACATCGTCGAGGTCCGGCTCGCCGGCCATTACGTCGAGGAGCTTCGCCTGGAGGTCTCCAACGGCCAGCAGGTCAACAAGACCATCGCGCTGCGCCCCATCCAGGGCGAGATCAAGCTGACCAGCGGCGAGGTCCGGGGCAAGGTCCTGCTCGACGGCCAGAGCGCCGGCACGACCCCGACCACCCTCAAGGGGCTCAACCCCCTTGAGATCCACCAGATCGTGATCCAGGCCAAGGGCTACCACGACTGGAAGAAGTCCGTCCTCTTCTACCCCTCTCACACCCGCACCTACCAGGCGACCCTCCGGCGCAGCTCCGACGAGCCCCCCCCCGAGGAGGTCGTCAAGGTCGGCTACCTGACCGTCGACTCCGGGGACACCTGGTGGCGGATCTTCGTCAACGACTGGGACTCGGGCCTGACGACGCCCATCACCGAGAAGCGGAGATTGACGCTTCCGGCGGGGCAGCATACGATATCTTACGTGCGCGGCGACGAGAGGCACTCGGTCAAGATCACCATCGAAGAGGGCAAGACAGCCTCGCTGACACAGACCTTCGCGCGCCCCTGAACCCTTCGCCGATCGCCTCAACCGCTTGATTGACGCCTCATGACCCGACACGCGACAAACCCTTTCGGGAAGATCCTTGTTCAGCGCGGCGTCCTCTCTGTCGAAGCCCTCGAACAGGCGGTCAGGCTCAAGGAGCGGCACGGCGGCAGCCTCGCCGTCAACCTCGTCATCACCGGCGCGCTCGACGATCAAACCCTCGTCTCCTTCTACCGCGAGCGCTACGACGTCGAGCCCGTCACCGAGGAGCAGCTCGCCCGGATCGACCGCGACATGTTCCGGCGGATCCCCGTCGAGATCGTCTACGACGCCGGCATCATGCCGCTGTGGCTCGAAGGCGAGGAGGACAACCCGAGGCTCGCCGTAGGGCTCATCGATCCCTCCGAGCCCGAGGTTCTTGAAGAGGCCGCCTTCTTCGCCGCGATGGAGCTGGCCCCCAAGCTCTTGACCATCGGCCAGATGGCCCGCCACTACCAGCGCCTGACCGGCAAGCGCTGGAAGGTCGACTGGCAGACCGTGCTGGCGCGGCGCCGGATCCACCAGGCCCGCATCCAGGCCGAGGCCAGCGAAGAGGAGCTCGTAGACCTCTTTGACGACCCCGACGAGCGCAAGGGGCACCTGCGCGACCTCATCGAGCAGACCCAGCAGCTCGACGCCTCCCTCGATAATCTCTTCCATGAGGGCGAGGACCACGAGGACGACTTCGTCATCCAGTTCGTCAGCATCGACGGCGCGCGCGTCCATGAGGAGGAGGTCGTCGAGCTGACCCGCGTCAAGAAGGCCTTCTCCGCCACCCTCGTCGGCACCGAGGTCCAGGAAGACGAGCGCCCCCGCATCGCCAAGAAGCGCAAGGGCGAGAACAAGCACTTCCTCGATCCGGCCGTCGAAGGCATCGCCGCCGTCACTTCCTCGGCCCGCTCCTCCGCGCGCCCCTCGCCGGCGCTGCCCAGCATCATCATCGACACCACGCTGCTCTCCGACGAGGAGGCCGAGGCTCGCCTGGAACAGCTCGTCAACGCGCCCCACGAGCTTGACGAGGCCGTCGGCCCCGACGAGCTCTTCGACGATCCCGTCCCGACCCCGCCGGCGACCGCGCCGCTTCCCGGGCTCGCCGCCTTGCTCGCGCTCGACGTCGACGACGAGAAGCTCTTCTCCATCGAGGTCCACTCCATCGAAGGCGACGATCTCTACGCCGCCAGCCCCACGGCCCCGTTCGCCGCGGTCCCCGCGCTCGACAAGGCGCCCGTCGAGCCCGATGAGGCCCTCGAGCCGCCGACCCTCGATCCTGTCCCGGCGGCCGCTCACGTCGCCGTCGAGCGCCCCAAGGAAGACTCCATCTCGACGGATCTGGGCTGGTTCGACGACGAGATCGAGGAGAAGATCGACGCGATCAGCAAACCGGGCTCACGCGACAGCAAGGACAGCGTCACCTCCTCGCCCAGCAGGGGGCTGCGCAGCCCCTCGTTCAACATCATCGTCGAGAGCGCCGCGCCTTCGCGCGGCCAGAAGCAGGCGGTAGAGGCAAGCCCGAGCGCCCACGCGCCCCAGGCGGCGGACCTCGACGCGGAGCCCGGCGAGCGCCGCGCCGTGACCCTCCTGCTCTCCGCCGTGGCCGCGCGCCCCGAGGCGTCGCGCGGATCGGACCCCAAGGCTGCCGACTTCGCCGCGATCCCGGCCACCCCCGCCGCCCCGATGGCGGCTGATGTCGAGCCCGCTGATGTCTCCGAAGCTCCCGCTACGACTGAGGATTCTGAACCGGTCGGGCCCATCGATGTGGCCGCCGGCTCTGCGCCCGCGGCGCAAGAGGCGCAGGACGAGGTGAAGGAGGAGGCCGCTGAGGTCGACTCCGGGCTGATGGAGGGGTTCACCTTCGTGCTGGGGGAGGAGGATCGAGGGCTTGAAAGCGCCTCGCCTCAACTCCTGGAGACGCTGGAGGCGCTGGAGGCCGGCGAGGCGCGCGATCAGGTCGGCGTGGCGGCGGTCCGCTTCTTGCGCCAGCGCTACAAGCGGGTCGCGCTCCTGTCGATCCGGGGCAACGCCATCTCGCCGTGGATCAAGTGGATCAACGGGGACGAGCCGACGATCCCCTCGGCGGCGATCGCGATCCCCCTCGGCGAGCTCCTGTGCTTTGATCGCGCAGCGAACGAGGACGCCGTCTTCCTGGGCCCGGTCGTCTCCAGCGCGGTCGCCGCCGAGGCCGGCGAGGGCGTCCAGGCCGTCCATGAGCTGCTTGAGGGGGACTTGCCCTTGAGCGCCGTCGTGTGCCCGATCTCCATCAAGGATCGCCAGATCGCCTTCCTCTACTGCGATGAGGGGGCCCAGGACACCGTGACCGTCGATCGCCAGTCCTTGGCCGTGCTCAAGACCGCTCTCGAAGAGGCGCTGCTGCGCGTGATCCTGCTGCGCAAGCGGCGGCGCCTGTGACATGGAGCTTCGCGAGCACCTCCAACTCCACCTGGAGCGCGTCCGGTGGATGGTCCAGCGCGCCATGCGTCGGCACCCGGACAGGTTCCTCCAGGCAGACGGCTCCTACTCGGACTTATGCGTCGGGCCGCAGGAGCTCAAGCGCCTGCTGGGGTTGCTGGCCGATCCGAGCGGCGACCTGTGGCTCGATCGCCTCGGGGTGGCGCCGCTGGAGGTCATCGAGGAGTCCCTGCTGGATCTTGAGGAGGCGATAGACGACTTCAGCGCGGGCGCCGAGGGCTCGCTGCCGCTCGACAGGCTCAAGGAGGGCTTCGGGCTCTCGAACACGGAGATCGATCTGCTCGTGGCCGCCGCCGCGCCGCGGCTCTCCGTCGATCTCTCCAGGCTCTTCGTGGTGGCCTGGGCGGACTTCTCGGCCCGCCAGCCCACCGCGGGCTTCCTCGCGGAGCTCGTCGCCACGCGCCACCAGGCCATCGAGGACGTCCTTGAGCTGCTCTCGGACCGCGGGCGCTTGAGCCGCTACCGCTTGCTCGACTTCGCCGCCCACGACCTCTGGAAGCCCGCCACGCCCCGCCTGCACGCCCTGGTCGTGGTCCCGGAGCGCGTCCTGTCCTTCATGCGAGGCCGCCCCCCGCACGACGCGGAGCTCTTCGGCGGGACGATGGCGCCGGGCCTGGGCGCGCTGTCCGATCTGGTCATGGATGACGAGCAGCGGCGCACCCTGGAGTCGGTCACGGCCCGCCAGGGGCTGCGCCTCTGCCTCCAGGGGCCGCCCGGCTCCGGGCGAAGGACGCTCGCCCGCGCGATGGCCTGTCAGACGGGGAGGTCCGTGCTGGAGGTCGACCTGTCTCGCCTCCTGGACGCCGCCCAGGAGGACGCGCTGGCGCCCATGATCGAGCTGCTGCGGGAGGCCAGGATGGGCGGCGCGCTGACGCTGCTGCGCTTCGACGGCGTCGAGGATCGCCTGCCTGAGCGCCACCGGCCCAGGCTCAAGGCCCTGCGCGCCGCGCTGGTCGATCACGACGGCCCCTTGATCGCCTGCGACGCCCCTGGCGGCCAGCGCGCCCGCCTCCTGCTCGGCGACATGATCGAGGTCGTCGTCAAGCCCCCCGACCGCGCCGGCCAGCGCCTCCTGTGGACCCGCGCGCTGTCCCCGCTGCTCAGCGACGACGAGGTCGAGTCCCTGGTCGAGCCGCTCAGCCGCGTCCACCAGCTCACCCCCGGCGCCATCCACGCAGCAGTGCGCAGCGCCCTGGATCACCACCCTGCGCCTTCGCCCGAGTCGCCGATCTTGACCCTCGACAGGCTCCTCAAGACGATAAGGCGGCAGTTCAACCACAACCTCGGCTGGCTCGCCGATGTCGTCAACGCGCCGATGGGCTTTGACGAGATCGTCCTCGATCACGAGGTCCGCGAGCGCCTCCTGGAGGTCCTGCGCTTCGCCCGCCACGCCGACCAGGTCTTCCGCCGCTGGGGCTTCTCCGGCAAGAGCCAGGCCGGCGCGGGCCTCTCGGTCCTCTTCAGCGGCCCGCCCGGCACCGGCAAGACCCTCACCGCCGGGATCCTCGCCCGAGAGCTCGACAAGGTCCTGTACCGCGTCGACCTGTCGCGCATCGTCGACAAGTACATCGGCGAGACCGAGAAGAACCTCGCCCGCGTCTTCGACGAGGCCGAGCGCGCCCAGGCCGTCCTGCTCTTTGACGAGGCCGACTCCCTCTTCGCCAAGCGCACCCAGGTCAAGTCCAGCAACGATCGATACGCCAACCTGGAGGTCAACTTCCTGCTCCAGCGCCTGGAGAGCTACGAGGGGGTCAGCATCCTGACGACCAACTTCGCCACCAGCATCGACGAGGCCTTCCAGCGGCGGATCCGCTTCAAGATCACCTTCCCCATGCCCGACGCGGGACAGCGGGCGCTGCTCTGGCAGACCCTCCTGCCTCCGAGCGCGCCGGTGGCCCAGGGCGTCGAGTGGAACAACCTCGGCGAGCGCTTCGAGTTCAGCGGCGGCCACATCCGCAACGCCGTCCTGCGCGCCGCCGTCCACGCCGCCGAGGCGCGATCCCCGATCGATGAGGAGCTGCTCTACAGAGCCGCTCTCGCCGAGAGCCGCGAGATGGGCCTGCTCACCGTCGCCGAGGAGTAGGCGCAGCCTGGCTTGGGGCGCCTCGGTCGAGGCGTCGACGGGTCCAGAGGGCGGGGCAGGGTCGTCGAAGCTTCAGAAGATCAAGAACGCGATCCCGACGCCGACGGCTCCGAATAGGAGAAGGACGGTCGCGGCGATGATGCCCCACTTGAGCAGGGAGAACCCGCGATCCGCCGTCTTGCGATCGTCGAGATCGTTGTCGTCGATGACCAGGGTGGTCTTGCTGGCTCTCGGCGGCTCGTCGCGGCCGATCAGCGCCGTGGGCTGGCTGCGCTTCGTGGCGGTCACCTTTTGAGCGGGCTCGTCCTGGGGCGCCTTGCCCATCAAGGCCGCGTTCGGGGCGGCCTCTTGAGCCGGGGCGGTGCCTCGAAGCTCTGGCAAGCCGGGCGCCGCCGAGGGGGCGGCGGGCGCCGCCGAGGGGACGGGCGCCGCCGAGGGGACGGGCGGCGCCACGGGCTCGGCCTCAAGCTCCGCCTCCGCTTTGGCGATGTCGTCGAGGATATCCTGGCGGTTGGCCTCGAAGGTCTCCCAGTTGGCCTCGTCGGTGTCCGGGTCGGGAGCCTCGGCGGGCTGGTCATCCTCGACCGTCGGGAAGCTGGGCTCGTCGCTGGCGCTGGCGATCTGACGCAAGACCTCGGCGCGGTTGCCCTCCATGGTGTCGGCGAAGGGCAGATCGGCGGAGGTGTCCTTGGCGCCGGAGGGTTCGGCGCCGACGGAGAAGCTCCCCGGATCAGGCCACCCGTCGAGATCGTCCCACCCCGCGTCCACGGAACTCAGGGTCGCCATGAGGAGCGTGCTGCGATCGCCCTTCTCCGGCGCCTCGGCGGCGTCACGGGCGGGGGCCGCGGCGCCCTTGAGGACAGGCTCGCTCTGGGCTGGGCTGGCGGTCGCCGGCGAGGCCGCCGGCGCCTGCAGGTCGTGGTCGGAGGTGTCTGCGTCGTCCGAGGCGGCTTCGAGGTCGAACTTCTGGTCCGCTGGCTCGACCAGGGCGGGCGTGTCCGACAAGGCCGAGGAGAGGTTCAAGGTGGCCTTCGACGGCTGGGGGATCGGCGCCATGTCGAAGGCGGCGCTTTGGAACTCGCCCCCCATCGTCATCGGGATGGTGGCCTTCTCGCGCGGGGCCTGGGTGTGCGCGACGGGGTCGTCGTCGATGTCATCGTCGCCGGTGTGGTCGTCGCCGTCGCTGGAGATCAGAGAAGGGGAGGGCATGGCGGCGATGTCGGGGCTGGGGGCGCCCGAGATGAGCAGCGTAGACCGCTCTCTTTGAGGGGGGAGCGAGACGGAGACGTTGTAGATCGGCGACCGGATCGGGAGGGTCATCGCGCGGCTCTCCCCGACCTCGATGGGGGGCTCATTGGCGAGGGCCGGGAGGACCTTGGCGGCGACTGGGCGGGGGGTGATGTTGATCTCGACGCTGTTGGTCGCGCGGGCGATGTCCTCGGGCTTGATCGTGGACATCAGGACGGTCGCCTTTCGGCCGGAGTCGTCGGCCTCCTCGACCTCGGGCGTGGCGAGGCGGGCCTTGAGGAACTCAGGCGTGAGCGCGGCCATGCCGAGCATCGTCCGCTTGGCGGCGGGCTCGGAGCGCTGGCCGCAATATCCGCAGAAGAGGGCGTCTTCGGCGATCTCGTGTTGGCAACTCGGGCAGGTCCTCATCTGGACTTATCGGTGCTCCCAGGAGGTTGACGCCGTCGGAAGGGTTGAGAGAGCCGGGGGGGATCCTACGGTTGGACTCCCATCCTGTCAATCGACCCGCAGACCTTCTCTTCCCCGAAGGTCGCGCCAAAGTGGTATGCTCCGCTGGTGACCGGAAGGCAGGCGCAGATGGGCAAGACCCGAGAAATCCCACGAGAGACGCTCCCCCCCGCGCAAGAGGCGCAGCCCGGCTTCACCCCGGAGTCCGGGGCCGCGCGCGTCGACGGCCTCCAGGGCACGGGCGCGAGCAGCGGCGAGGATGGGCGGTTCGACTTCGGGGGGGACTCTGAGCCCGAGATCTCGGCGCCTGGGTCGTTCCTGTGCCCGCGCTGCAATGCGCGGGTGCCGACCCCCCACAGGTATTGCGGCTTCTGCGGCCACAACCTGATCGGCTCGCTGCCGGCCCAGACCGTCGGCGATCCTCTCGTCGGCGCTGTCGTCGGGGGGCGCTATCGCCTGCTGGCCAAGATCGGCGCGGGGGGGATGGGGACGGTCTACAAGGTCGAGCACGTCCAGATGGGCAAGATCATGGCCATGAAGCTCCTCCACGGCGATCTGAGCCGGGACGAGTCCATGATCCGCCGCTTCATCCGCGAGGGCCGCGCCGTCAGCCGCCTCGGGTGCATCAACACCGTCCAGGTCTTCGACTACGGCCAGTCCGACGGGCTGGTCTACCTCGTCATGGAGTTCCTGCGGGGCCGCGACCTCGGCCACGTCCTGCGCGAGTTCGGGCCGATGAGCGTCGAGCGCTGCGTCGAGATCGTCCACCAGATCTGCAAGGCGCTCTCCGAGGCCCACGCCAAGGGCGTCATCCACCGCGACCTCAAGCCCGAGAACATCTTCCTGTGCGCCCCCCAGGGCGGCCACGAGCTCGTCAAGGTGCTGGACTTCGGGCTGGCCAAGCTCTCCGAGCGCGAGGAGCTCGGCGCCCAGACCCTCGGCGGCAGCCTCATCGGCACCCCCTACTACATGTCCCCCGAGCAGATCTCAGGGCGCGACAACGTCGGACCCTCCAGCGACATCTACGGCCTCGGCGCGCTGATCTTCAAGCTCGTCACCGGCGAGCCCCCCTTCGCCTCCAAGCACCCCATGGGCGTCCTCTCCGCCCACCTCCACGACCCCGTCCCGCTGGCCGCCGAGCGCCTCCCCGAGTTCGCTGCTTCCCTGTCGCGCCTCGATCCCATCCTCCAGATCGCCATGCGCAAGGCCCCCGACCAGCGCTTCGAAAGCGCCGCGGCGCTCGACAGAGCCCTCCATGACTGCCTCGAAGAGCGACCCCCCGAGGCCGCCCTGGCGCGCAGCGACGACGCCCGCGGGGAGATCCCCCCCAGCCACTCGACCTGGTTCGCGCCCGAGGTGGCGGCCGAACGCCAGGAGACGATCTCGACCCGCGCCGACTGGGCCCGCTACGAGCGCGGCCTGCGCTTGCGCGGCTTGATCTCGGCCTCCGCCTTCATCCTCGCGCTCGGCGCCGCAGGCTTCGGCGCGTGGTGGGGCCTCGTGGAGGGGAACCTCTTCGTGCGCGACCTCGAGGGCGAGCCCAACGACCGCACCCTCAAGGCCACCCCCATGACCCTCGGCCTGCCCATGCGCGGGGCCATCGGGCTGGCCACCGACGGCAAGCGCGCCGATCAAGACTTCTTCGAAATCCGCCACGACGGCCCCCCCGGGCACCTCATCGAGCTGGACCTGTCCAGCGTCGAGGGCCTGGACCTCGTCCTGGAGGTCTACAACATGGGCAGCCAGCGCCTCGCCATCTCCAACGTCGGCGGCGTCGGCGAGCCCGAGCACCTCGGCAACATCCTGTGGAGCGGCGACCCCCTCTTTGTCCTCGTCCGCGAAGTCTGGACCGAGGGCATCCCCGCACGCGCCGCCCCCGACAACCCCTACACCCTCTCCGCCACCGCTGGACCTCGACTTGACCGCCTCGTCGAGCGAGAGCCCAACGACCTCGTCAAGTACGCCGAGCCCGTCCGCCCCGGCGAGGCGCGCCAGGGGGAGGTGACGGACGCCTCCGACGTGGATCTCTACGTCCTGCCGCCCATCCCGACCGAGGGCGTGATCCTCCAGGCCGATCTGCGCGGCTCCCAGCGACAGGATCTCGCGCTGGCGCTGATCGACGGCGGCGGCAACACCCTCCAGCGCATCGACGCTGGACGGGCCGGGGCGCCCGAGCGCGCCCTGATCTTCCTCGCGCCCATGGGGCGCCAGCCCCTCCACCTCGCGGTCTCCGCGTCCGCGAAGGGCAGCCCGGTTGGCCACACCAAGGGCTCGTATTCATTGATATTTTCGTTTGAGCACGTGGCTGACGCGCTCCCCTTCAAGGTCTTCGTCGGCCAGCGAGAGGTCGCACCATGAGCCCGCGCCTCGCCTCGCTCACCTGCGCCTGCTTGCTCGCCTGCTCGTTGACGCTCTGCGGCTGCCTCTTCGACGGCGCCCCGCTCCTGCTCCTGAAGTGCGAGGTCGATCTGGATTGCCCCGCCAGCGAGCGCTGCGTCGAGGGCTACTGCGGCGCGGCGCTCGACGAGCTGCCCGACGTCGACCTTGAGCCCGATGTCCCCCCGACGCCCGAGCCAGACACCCCCGAGCCCGAACCTGAGCCGGAGGGGTGCCTGCCGCGCGCCGAGGTCTGCGACGGCATCGACAACGACTGTGACGGCGCCATCGACGACGACGACCCCGACCTCCCCCCCGCCGACGAGCTCTGCGACGGCATCGACAACGACTGCGACGGCCTCATCGACGAGGACGTCGAGGGGGAGGGGGCGCCGTGCGCGGCGGGGCAGGGCGGTTGCGTCGATCAGGGCGAGCTCGTGTGCCTCGACGGCGCGATGATCTGCCAGATCGAGCCCCGCGAGGCGCCGCTTGAGGTGTGCGACGGCGTCGACAACGACTGCGACGGCCTCGTCGACGAAGGGCCCGACGGCCTCCCGCTCAAGGCCCTGTGCTTCGAATTCGACGCGCGCTTCTCCGGGGTCGGCGCGTGTGCCCCTGGCCTTCAGCGCTGCGAGGGAGGCGAGGTGGGGCCCTGCGAGGGCCCCGTCTACCCCACCGAGGAGGTGTGCGACGGGGCGGACAACGACTGCGACGGCCAGCTCGATGAGGGCGTCTGCCCCGAGGAGGTCGGCTGCGCCGATGGCCGGCGGGAGGCCTTCGCCGATCTGGCGCGCTTCCCGGCCATCGCCGGGTGCAGCGGCGGGTGGCCGGGTCGCCGGTCGCTCCGCGGGGATCGCGGCGAGGGAGGCGCGTGCGGCGATGATCTGGGGATCGCCTGCGGAGGGCCGGCGGCGCTCTGCGCCTCTGGCTGGGAGATCTGCGCCCGCGACGGCGACCTGAATGTCCTGCGATCGCGCATCGGCGGCGCCGGCGTCTGCCTCAACAGAGAAGCGGCGGGTCCAGGGCGTTGGGTGGCGGGGGCCTCGCACTGCCAACGCTATGGCATCTTCTCAGGGTGTTCCTATGATGATCTGGCCGGGTGCGCCGACAGGGGGGACTGCTCCGAGCCGATCTGCTGCGGCGACGGCTGCGTCGAAGGCGGGTGCAAGGACGGCGTCTTTGACGGCGGCACGCGCATCCCGGCGCTGGACTCGGACGGCTGCAACGCGATGGGATCGGGGCTGGTCAGCGGCGTGCTTTGTTGTCGCGTCCAATAGAAGATGTAAAGTGCTGATCACGCTCGGACACGAGGGTTGAACCATCCATGATGAAGTTTTGTCCCTACTGCGGGGCTGAGATGCCCGAGATCGCGCGCCAGTGTCCTGCGTGCGCCCGAGACACCCCGAAGCGGGCCGAGCAGACGGTCGAGAACTCCTGGGATGAGATCTCGGGCCTGCTCGGCTTCACCAAGGACGAGAGCCGCACGAAGGTCACGACCACCCCGCTCGACGTCCCCACCGGCGAGCAGGACGTCCCCGAAGAGCTGCGCGGCGAGATCAAGACGCCCTTGATGGGCAGCCGCTTCGACCTGGATCGCCCCGATGACCCCTGGCTGACCCTCTCTCCCCCCGACGCCCCGACCTCGGTCGACGTCAACAGCCTCAGTGAGG
This sequence comes from Pseudomonadota bacterium, assembly GCA_005804885.1. Lineage (GTDB taxonomy): Bacteria > Myxococcota_A > Bradymonadia > Bradymonadales > SYOX01. Next base: position 15,649 of record SYOX01000228.1, on the reverse strand, counting down.
GGGGCGACACCGACGACGACGATCGCGCCGCCAGAGCCGCCCCGGCTCCAGTCGCCGCCAGAGCGCCCGTCGCCGCCAGAGCGCCCGTTGCCGCCAGAGCGCCCGTTGCCGACGACGAAGACAAGCGGCGCACCACGGTCGACACGCCCAGGGCGGCCATGCCCGCGCCGACCCCGCCGCAGGGGACTCCTGCCGTCTCCAAGGAGCCCAGCGGCCCTCCGACGGCCAGGGTCGCGCATGGGGATCGGCGCAAGCCCTCTCCCGCGCGACCCCCTGGGCCGCCTCCCCCTGGCCCCCTCGAAGGCAAGCCCGCGGGCCGCAGCCTCGGCGCCCTCGTGGCCTTCGGCGGCCTCGTCCTGCTGCTGATGCTCCTGGTCGGCGGAGGCACCTTCGCCTACTTCTACTTCACCAGCGAGGCCGCCGAGGACAACTTCAAGATCACCGCAAGCGAGGACGAGACCCAGAGCGCGGGCGGCTCGCCCTCGTCTGCGGACAAGGGCGAGGGCCGGAGCAGGCCCAGGGCGCAGAAGGCGGGCGAGGAAGGGGAGGGCGGCAAGAAGGACAGAGGCGAGGACGACAAGGAGCCCGCGCGCTCCGACAAGAAGGCCGACAAGCGCGGCGCGGAGGACAAGGACGACGACAAGAAGCCTGACAAACAGGCTGACAAGGGCGAAGACAAGGAGAAAGGCGACAAGAAGGAGGACGGCAAGAAGGAGGACGGCAAGAAGGAGGACGACAAGAAGCAGGACGCGGACGACGACAAGAAAGCCGTCGACAAGAAGGAGCAGCCTTCCGACGATCAGAAGGCCGACAAGCGCGGCTCGGCGGACAAGGACGACGACAAGAAGCCTGACAAGCTGGCTGACAAGGGCGGCGACAAGAAGAAAGACGACGCCGATCAAGGAGAGGGCAAGAAGGGGAGCCAGAACAAGGACGGCAGGGACAAGGGCGATGAGGTCGGCGAAGAGCCCAGGGGCGCCTCTCCCTCCATCGATCCCAAGCGCGCCATCCCCCGATCCAAGATCGAGGCGCTGGTCGAGGTCAAGGACTTCAAGGTGAAGGCCTTCGAGGGCTTCATCCACGACAGAGACCTGCTCCAGAAGCCAGACAAGGAATCCTGGGCCGTGGTCCAGCTCGGCGGCGTGGACGCGCTCGTCGTCCCCAAGGTCGAGGGCAACAACCCCCCCACGCAGGCCCGCCTGATCGCCACCGAGCTGCTCAAGGCCGCCGAGGCCCACCGCGACAGCGGCGGCCGCATCGAGATCTTTCCCGTCGGGGCCGCCTTCCAGCTCGTCTGGAAGGGCGGCGGCGAGATCATCCCCCTGATGTCCGTCGAGGACGCCGAGCTTCAGGCCATCGAGGCCTTCTCAGGGCAGAAGCTCGGAAACCTCAAGCGCGCCAGGCACCTGGCCGCCTTCCTCCAGTGGCTCCTCGACGCCCTCGTCCTCGGGCGCGACCCCACCGCCCGGATCGAGGAGCCGAAGCTGTCGGCCGCCTTCGCCGCCCTCGTCAAGCTCGAACCCACAGACCCCGCCCGCGCCGCGAAGCTCGACCGCGCCCACCTCGGCCGGCTCAACAAGGCCGCCTACTTCGTCGACTGATACCAGACCACAGACGAAGGGCTTGCATTGTGGGCGAGGACAGGGGGATGGCCTGGGCCTGAGCGAGGCTGGTGCACCGCACCGCCCAGTGATGGCAAAGGCTCAGGCCGCCGCCTGGACCGGCCACAAAGTGAGTCTCTCGGCTGTGGTCTGGTATGAGGAGCCCTCCAGCAGCTCATCCCTTCATGCCCGGATGGCTTCTGATCCTGCACCCCTCCTGCCTCCTCAGCGCCCCTTGCAGATCAACACCAGCCGCCGCTCGCCCGCGACCTCGACCTGCCCCGGCGGCGCGATCCACACCTCGCCGTGCGCCTCGACGAGCCGCTCCACCCCGGCGCCGACCCCCCCGACCTCCAAGGGCAGCCAGTGCGTCGGGGCGATCGGCGGATCGTGGGTCGGGGCGCCGCAGGCCAGCGCGTCGAGGCGATCCAGATCGTCCAGTTCGAGGGCGTAGATGAAGGTGTCCCCAGGCTGGCTGTGCGCGACCGCGCGGGCCGCCACCACCCGCAGCGGCCCGAAGGCGCAATGGGTGCGCACCGACGCGTTGCCGTACTGGGTCGCGCCGATCTGGCGCGACGCCCCGTAGCAGCGCAGCGCCATCGCCTTGGTCCGCACCGCAAGCCCCCGCCCAGGCAGCAAGGCGAAGAGCGAGAAGCCCACGACCGTGTCCGGCTCGAAGCTGCGCGCCGCGCAGTACTCGCTGACCGGCACCAGCCCCGCGTAATCATCCAGCCCCCGCCCTGCCGCCTCGCCGAACTGACGCCCGGCCTGCGCGACGAGCGCCCGCCAAAGCTCGACCTCGATGTCCTCCCGGCGCGCGGCCAGGCCGATCATCGCCGTCGGCAGCGTGCAGCAGTCCAGCTGCACCCAGGCCGGCATCCCCAGCCCGCCGAAGGCGTGGTTGTTGGCCGCGTTGACCAGCCGGTAGAAGTCCAGCGCGCTCGGATCGAGCACGTCAAAGGCGACCGGGTCCGGCAAGGGGCACCGGCCGAGCATCGGCGCGATCACCGCTCCGCGGCCCATGACGTAGGGCACCAGGTCGGGCGCGGCCTCCGACATCACCGACCCTCCTACATCTGCTCCAGCGCCTCGATCCCAAGCAAGCCCAGGGCGACCTTCAAGATCCGGTTCGTGGCAAAGATGAGCTGGAGCCGCGCGGCGCGCTTCTCGGGCGTCTGGGCGCCCAGGACGTGGTGATCCTTGTCGGAGAAGAAGGTGGCGAGGCACTTGGCGATCTTCCAGGCCTGCTCGGCGATCTTCGAGGGGTCAAGGGCCGCCGCCGAGCGCTCGGCGGTGGCGGGGAAGGCCGTCAGCTCCTTGATCAGCGCCAACTCCAGGGCCGAGTCCAGCTCGCCCAGGACGGAGGCGTCGAAGGCCACCGGGGCGTCCTCGGGCAGCCCGCCCTCGTCGGCGGCCTTGCGCAGGATCGAGGCCGTGCGCGCGTAGGCGTAGAGGCAGAATGGCCCCGTGCGGCCCTCGAAGCGCAAGGACTCCTCGGGGTTGAAGACCATCGTGGTCTGCGGCGAGTGGTTGAGCAGGAAGAACTTCAGCGCCGCCAGCCCCACGACCTCGGCCCGGCGCACCATCTCCGCCTCGTCCAGATCGGTGTAGCGCTTGCGGATCTCGGCCAGCGAGAGCGCGTGCATCTCGTCCATCAGCGCGTCGGCGTCCACGACCGTGCCCTCGCGAGACTTCATCCGACCGTCGGGCAGGTTGACCATGCCGTAGGACAGGTGGTAGCAGCGCCCCGCGGCCTGCGGCGTGACCGCCCCGAGGATGGCGAACATCACGTTGAAGTAATGGTTCTGCTCGTCCCCGACCACATAGACGAGCCTCTCCGGGTTGTGCTGCTCGAAGCGCATCGTGGCCGTGCCCATGTCCTGGGTCACGTACAGGCTCGTGCCGTCCTTGCGCAGCACGGCCTTCTCGCCGCTCTGCCCGATGCGCTCCAGGTTGAAGACGATCGCCCCGTTGGCGCTGCGCTCAAAGACCCCCTCGGCCAGCCCGCGCTCGACCAGCGCCTTGCCCTGCAGGTAGGTCTCGGACTCATGGTCGATCTGATCGAAGTGAACCCCCATGCGCTCATAGGTCTTGGCGAAGCCCGCCTCGACCCAGCCGTTGAGCTTCCTCCACAGCGCGATCGTCTCCGCGTCTCCCTCCTCCCACTTGACCAGCAGCTCCTTGGTCGCCGCGCCCAGCTCCGACTCCGTGTTGAACCACCTGTCCTGATAGTCGCCCCTGAAGAGCTCGCCCAGCGCCTCCTCATCCGGCTCAGGCTCCGGCTGGCCCTTCTGGCGGTTCTTCTTCCGCCACCCGCTGATCGCCTCCTGGGCCGACTTCGACCCCGCCCACCTCGCCTGCGCCTCCTGCGCCTGCGGCGAGCCGAGCCAGCCGGCGTACTCGGCCTTGAGGTGCGTGTTGAAGAGCACATAGAAGTGCCCGATCAGGTGATCGCCCTTGAGCCCCATCCCCTCCGGCGTCGCCCCCTCACCGTGCCGCATGTAGGCCAGCATCGACTTGCAGATGTGGATGCCGCGGTCGTTGATCAGGTTGACCCGGATGACCTCGCGACCCTGGTGGGCCACCATGTTGGCCACCGACTCGCCCAGCAGGTTGTTGCGGATGTGACCGAGGTGCTGAGGCTTGTTCGTGTTCGGGCTCGAATACTCGATCATCACGGGCCGCTCGCCCGCGTCGCCCCCGCCCCCGAAGCCCGCGCCCTCCGCCCGGACCTCGTCGATCAGCAGCGCGAAGGCCGCCGCCGCGTCGATCGTGAAGTTCACATAGGGGCCGATGGCCTTGACCGACGCGATCAGCGGCTCGCCCTCGATCCGCGCCGACAGCCGCGCGGCGGCCTCCTGGGCGATCTGCTGCGGCGCCTTCTTGAGCGCGCGGGCGTAGGTGAAGCAAGGGAAGCCCAGATCGCCCATCTCAGGGCTCGCCGTCGGGGCCAGGTGCGGCGCCTCGTCGCCACCAAGCTCGGTCATCACGGCGCCGGCCAGCGCCTCGATGTGCTGCGGGATGTCTTTGACCTTCATGTCCTGCTCGTCTCTCTGCTCATGTGGGATCGCGGGGAGTGCCCCCGACGGCGACGCCGCGCGTCAGGGGCGCGCCACCCCTTCTAACCACTTCGCGCCGCGAACACCACCTCTGAGCCCGCCTCCAACCCGCAGGTTCGCCCGGTGAAGTCACCGACGCCCTCCAACCCCCCACGAGCGCCCCACGCCCCGCGCTCGACGATCGCCCCACGCTCCTCGCACCGCCCCACGCTCCTCGCACCGCCCCCCTCCGGGGGACGGGCTCGTCGGGTGGGGCTAGAAATCCAGGGTGGGCTGCGCCCTGTCGGTCGCAGGCCAGCGCACGACCCAAGTCGACACCAGGGGGCGTGAAAATCCCAATCCACAGGCCCACTTCGACGCCGTGATCCGCCCCTGCGATCCGCCCTCACCCGCCCGCTGGCCTGCGCCCACCGGGCGCAGCCCACCCGCGCTTCTAGCCCCACCCGACGAGCCCGTCCCCCCTTGTGGGGGGCGGTGCGAGGAGCGTGGGGCGGTGCGAGGACCGTGGGGCGCTCGTTGCCCGTGGGGCTTTGCGCTTGCGACGATCGACCCCAAGTTGAACGGGTCGACCAGAGAGACTCTGTCCACCGTAGGATCACGCAGACCTTCAACGCGAGGTGCCCCATGGTGCTGGACCGAAGATCCCTGGCAATCGCCCTCGCAGCCTGCGCCTCGACTGCGGCCACCCTCCCACTCGCCGCCGATCCCATCCCCCGCGACCTCTGGCGATCCGATCCCGTCGCCGCCGAGCGCCGCGTCGAACCCCTCCGCCACAAGCTCCTCGACCTGTCCGACGACCCCGCCGGCCTCAGCGCCGACGAGGCCGCCTCGCTCACCCTCCGCAAGGCCGAGCTCCTCTTCGAAATCGCCCAGGTCGACCACCTCGTCGCCCTCAACGACCGCCGCGACTGCCTCGCCCGCGCCGCACAGCGCCGCAACGAACCCAACTGCCCCGACCTCCCGACCCCCGACTTCGCCGCCGCCTCCGACGCCTACCTCGACTTCCTGACACGCCACCCCGATCACCCCCAGGCCGACCTCGCCCTCTTCCACCTCGGCTGGGGCCTCATGGCCATGGGCCGCGATCGCCGCGCCGCCAACTTCCTCGAACACCTCCTGAGCCACCACCGGGGCTCTCGCTTCATCCCCGATGCCCACCTGATCATGGCCGAATTCTGGTTTGATCGCGGTATGTTACAGGACGCAAGGCACAGCTACGAGGCCGTCATCACCCGCATGGGCTCGCCCCTGCTCGACTACGCCCTCTACAAGCTGGCCTGGATTCATCACCTCCTCGACGATCACCGCCACGCCGTCCGCATGCTCGAAGAGGTCATCGCGCTGACCCGCGCCGAGCCCGACCGCCAGCCCATCCTGGAAACCCTCTACCGCGAACTCGAGCAGATGCGCGCCGCCCGCTGATCACCCCCCGCTCCGGCGCCCTCCCACGATCCCCTGACCTTGAAGTCCTTACCCTCAACTCATCGCGCCCCGTGGGGTCTATAACAAGGCGCTGCGCAGGCACTCACCTTGTCGTGAGCCCCGCAGGGGCATCCCTGATCTGTAGCCCCGGGCGCGAGCCTGGGGCGGCCCTCCACCGAGCGAGCCTGGCGCTCGACCGGGAGGTCGTCGTCCCCGGCGTCTGGACAAAAGGTTGCCTCTGACGCATAGCCTTGGGACGTGCCCCAGGGGCCTCTCGCCTTGCGCCGATCTCGCCTTGAAGCTGGGCGAGGCCGGGCGCGTCGAGGGGCTCAGGCAGGAGCGACGATGGCCATAAGAGAATACGATCACCCCGACTTCGAGCGCGCCCGCGCCTTGCAGCAGCGGGTCGGGATCTGCGACCTGCACGTCGACTGCATCATCCAGCAGCAGCTCTTCGGCTACGACATCCGAAAGGAGCACCGGCGCCCCATGTGGGGCCAGCGCTTCATCTGGCACGCGGACATCCCGCGCATGATCAAGGCCGGCTACGGGGGCGCCTGCATGGGCATCCACTACTGGCCCTTTGAGAGCGACAGGGCGTGGCCTTCGGTGAGCAAGCAGCTCGACGCCCTCGACCGGCTCGCCGCCGACGATCCCCGCGTCATGCGCGTCAACGCCCCCGAAGACTGGGATCTGGCCCGAGAGCGCGGCCTGATGGGCATGGCGCCGGGGATCGAGGGCGCCCACCTGCTCGGCGGCCGGCTCCACCGGGTCGAGGCGCTGGCCGCGCGCGGGGCGGCCTACCTGACGCTGGCTCACTTCTCGAAGAACTCGGCCGCGACGCCCTCGATGGGTCGAGGGGCCAATGAGGTGGAGGGCCTGACGGGCTTCGGCCGAGAGCTGGTGGCGGAGCTGAACCGCTTTGGGGTCGCCGTCGACTGCGCCCACGTCAACACGCCGGGGACGCTGGAGATCTGCAAGCTGTCCAGCGCGCCGGTCTTCTGCACCCACACGGGGGTCAAGGCGGTGCGCGAGCACGCGCGCAACATCACCGACGCCGAGATCGACGCCATCGCGGCGACCGACGGCGCCATCGGCCTGATGTTCTCGCGGCAGTTCCTGGCCGGCGGCGGCCTGCCGGCGACGAGCGAGACCATCGCGGACCACATCGAACACATCATCCGGCGAGTCGGCCCTCGGCACGTGGCCATCGGCTCGGATTTTGACGGATGGGTGCCGATCTTCAAGGACCAGCGCGACTGCCTGGACATCGTCAAGTTGACCCATATCCTGCTTCAGCGCGGCCACTCCGAGGAGGACGTGGCGCTGATGCTGCGCGGCAATGCGCTTCGGGTCCACAAGGCCGTGCGGGCCGCGCGCACCGCCACGCCCAAGGCTCAGGGGTGACCATGCGCGACTTCCTGCGAGACTCTACCGCCTCAAAGCTGCTGATCGGCAAGGCCCTCGGGGCGCTAGGGTCGTGGCTCGATCACCGACATGGCCCGGACCTGCACGACGGGATGCACCTCGATCCTCAGATCAGGGCGGCCGTCACGGCCAAGGCCTGGATCAAGATGCCCGAGATCCAGACCGCGCCGCCCAGCAAGGCGCGCAAGCTCTACGCGGCCCAGATCGCGCCCTTTGATCTGCGCCTTGAGCCCATGGCGCGCGTCGAGGAGATCACCATCCCCGGGCCGGCCGGGCCGCTGCCGGTCCGGATCTTCTGGCCAGAGGGCGCGGCGCAGGCCGGCCCCAAGGGCGCGGCGTCCACCCGAGGGGCTCCGGCGCTGGTGTGGTTCCACGGCGGAGGCTTCGTGGTGGGGAGCCCTCGAACCTGCGAGCCTGCGCTGCGAAGGATGGCCGCGCGCGGGCGCTTCGTCGCCCTCTCGGTCGGCTACCGGCTGGCGCCCGAGGACCCCTGCCCGGCGGCGCACGACGACGCGCTGGCCGCCTGGAGGTACCTCACCGACCACGCCGAAGCCTTCGGCCTCGATCCCGCGCGCATCGCCATCGGCGGCGACTCCGCCGGCGGCAACCTCGCCGCCTGCGTGTGCCTCAAGGCCCGCGACGACGACGCGATCCGCGCGCCGGCCTTCCAGGCCCTCGTCTACCCCGCGACCGACTTTACAAGGAGCATGGCCTCCCACGAGACCTTCGCCGAGGGTTACATGCTGACCCGCGCGCTGGCCAACTGGTTCCTCGACCAGTACATCCCCAACGGGGTCGCTCACATCCCCAACAGGGTCGATCCCATCCCCAACGGGGTCGATCCCGTCCCCAACGGGGTCGCTCACATCCCCGACAGAGTCGGCCGATCACCGCGGGCCGTCGCCGTGAGGGTGGACCGACGCGACCCGGCGGTCTCGCCCCTCTTCGCCAAGGATCTGAGCGGCTTGCCCCCCGGCGTGATCCTCACGGCGGGCTTCGACATCCTGAGGGACGAGGGCAGGGCCTACGCGCGCTCCCTCCAGCGGGCGGGGAACGACGTCGAGGACAACTGCGCCGAGGGGTTGGTCCACGGCTTCTTCAGCCTCAGCGGGGTCGTCGACGCCGCCCGCAACGCCATCGACAACCTCGCCGCCCAGATCGCCTCGGGGCTGTCGATCGGCGGGTGATCAGGGCGCCGTCACGTAGACCGCCGTCAGGCACATCTCGTCAAAGGTCCCCTCGCCCCAGCGCACGTCCCTCGGCTCGGCCTGCTCAAAGGCGTCCATCTCGCCGTCGCCGTCCTTGTCCACCGGGACAAAGGGCTGGTTGGCGGCCGAGTTGTCCCAGTGACACTCCAGCGAGAGCTCGTCGCCCGGCTCAAAGCGCTTCGGCTCGGGGAAGGTGTAGCTGCCCTGCCAGTTGAAGTCCCAATCGGGGATCTCCAGCATGCACTCCTCTTCCTGACCCCCGCGCAGGATCGACGCCTTGCCCCTCGATCCCAGCGTGTGCATGTGCAACCCCGTGCCGTGGATGAGGATCGCGCCGTTGGGCAGCCTGCCCCCCGTCAGCCGACTCAAAAACCCTGTAATATCAAAGGCGAAGCTGTGCGACACGTCCTCATCGCCCGCCGGGATCTGCATCCCATCGCCCCGCAGCCAGGCCGGGTTGGCGAAGGGCAGGATGAAGGCCTCGCGCTCGACCTCGTCGGCCAGCGTCAGCTCAAAGGTGGACCGATCCGGCGCCGGATCGCCGCCCAGGCTGTTGAGGTGCATCTGGATGACCAGCTTCGATCCAGGCTCGACCCGGATCCCTGTCCCCTCCGGGAACTTGACGTTCCGTATCCCCGGCACCCACGACGCCAGCCACCCCACGCCGCCGCCGATCTGGTTCTGACCCCCCGGCCCCCCATAGCACGTGTACCCAGGCCCCTCCTGGGCCGCGTCGAGCGCCTCGTACTCGGCCACCGCCTGCGGCGCGATCGAGAAGGCGATCACGTGATGCACGATCGCCTTGTTGTCCGGGTTGGTCTTGAAGCCGGTGACGAACTTCTCCTCCGTCTCCGGCCAGTCCACGACGAAGCACCTGTAATCATCCGGGAAGATCTCCGGCTTGTAGGCCACCGGCAGCTGAAGCGTCATGTCCACCCGATCCAGCTGGGCCACCGGCGTGATCGTCGAAGGCGCCGCGGTGGACGGATCGCCCTCGGCCATCCCATCGTCCAGCCACGCCAGCAGCTTGGATCGCTGCTCCCCGCTGAGCGACAGGTTGCCCTCCAGCGGCGCGCAGGCGTCGTCCGGCTGCCAGGGCGGCATCGACCCATCCTCCACGCTCTGCCGTATCACCCCAAGAAGCGGCTGGACCTGCGCGTAGGTCTCCAGCGGGAAGGGCGCCACCCCCCCCTCCAGGTGGCACTGGTTGCACTTCTCGTCCAGCAAGGGCTTGATATCCCTGTGGAAGGTCAAGGCCGCCTCATCAACGACCTCAGGCTCGCCCTCAGGTTGCCCCTCAGGCTGCCCCTCAGGCTCGCCGGCCTCCTCGACCGGCTCGCCCCCGTCCTCCTTCCCGCAGGCCCCCAACGACACCGCCGCGGTCATCACCAGGACCCCCCACCTCGACACCCACGCCTCTACCATCCCCTGCCTCCTTGATCTTGCCCACGCCGCGCTACCTCGCGCCCATGGATGACCGCCCAGAACCCCGAAATGTTAGCGCCAGACGGACATTGTCTCCGAACAGCTCCTCCCGCGCCGGACGACGACGCGCTCGCGTCTTGTATCACGGCCACGCCCGCGCTATCTCTTCGCTGACAGAGAGCCAGCATCCAGGATCACATCCGTTCGCTTCGAGCATCCACACAAGCTCCTCGCCGAAAACGCGGCGGAGCGCACCCAAGGAGATCTTCAGATGGGACCAGTCATCTTCGTCGTCCTCGGCGGCGCCGTCTTCCTCGCCCTCTTCATCGTCACGATGGGCTCCTTCTTCACCGTCCAGCAGCAGACGGTAGCGGTCGTCCAGCGTTTCGGCAAGCACGCCAAGATGGCGACATCGGGCCTGAACTTCAAGCTCCCGCTCATCGACTCGATCGTCCACCGCATGGACATGCGGATCAAGGAGATCATGGTCCAGGTCGAGACCAAGACCGAGGACAACGTCTTCGTCCACCTGAGCGTGGCCGTCCAGTACGAGATCCAGGACCCCTACGCGGCCTTCTACAAGCTGACCAACCCCCAGGGCCAGATCACCAGCTACGTCTTCGACGCCGTCCGCGCCAAGGTCCCCCTGCTCAAGCTCGATCACGTCTTCGAGGCCAAGAACGAGATCGCCGACACGGTCAAGGACCAGCTCACCGAGACCATGACGGGCTTCGGCTACCACATCATCAAGGCCCTCGTCATCGACATCGAGCCCGCTCGCGAGGTCAAGGAGTCCATGAACCGGATCAACGCCGCCGAGCGCCTCAAGGTCGCCGCCGAGATGGAGGGCGAGGCCGAGAAGATCCGCAAGGTCAAGTCCGCCGAGGCCGAGGCCGAGAGCAAGCACCTCCAGGGACTCGGCATCGCCCGGCAGCGCAAGGCCATCGCCGACGGCCTCTCCGAGTCCGCCGAGCTCGTCAAGGAGCAGATGGACGGCGTCGGCGCCGAGAGCATCATGGCCCTCCTGCTCATGACCCAGTACTTCGACACCCTCCAGGCCATGAGCGAGAACAGCAAGACCAACACCATCTTCCTCCCCCACGCGCCCGGCGGCATGCACAGCATCCAACAACAGATCCAGAACGCCATGATGGTCGGCACCCAGATCAACAAAGACTGATCCTCTTTGTCCTCTCCCCCATCCTCACCATCTCTTTATTTCCACTCTAACCCACTCAAGCCTTCCTCTGTCTCCATTTCTCTATTTTTTCTTTATCTTCATCCTTGAGGCCTGCTGGGCTGGCGTGGGGTTCCACCCCACACCCCGCCAGGGGCAAATTGCCCCGGGTGGGGGTCTGGGGGCGAAGCCCCCAGCCAACCGGCGAGGTTCACGGATGAAGAGAAGAGGAGAGAAGGGGAGGGGGGGGATCAGTCGAGGAGCTTGGGGTCGAGGGCGTCGCGGAGGGCGTCGCCGGCGACGTTGAGGGCGTAGATGATGAAGAACATGACGAGGACGACGCCGGAGAGGGGCCACCAGATGCCTTGGACGAGCTCGCCGGTGGCGTCGGAGATCATCTGGCCCCAGGAGGCGCCGTCCTGGATGCCGACGCCGAGGTAGGTGAGGATGACTTCGGACTTGATGGCGCCGAGGACCATGAGGGAGCCGGAGATGATGGCGAGGTGGAGGACGTTGGGGAGGATGTGACGGAAGATGATGCGGGCGTCGCTGGCGCCGAGGAGTCGTGAGGCCAGGACGTATTCGCGTTCGCGGTGTTTGAGGAACTCGCCGCGGGTCAGTCGGCAGAGGCTGACCCATCCGAGGGAGCCCATGGCGATGCAGATGGCGAGCATGCCTTTGCCCATGACGAAGGAGATGGCGATGACCATGAGGATGTAGGGGACGGAGGTGATGATGGTGTAGAGCCAGACGACGAAGGCGTCGACCTTGCCGCCGTAGAAGCCGCTGACGGCGCCGAGGGTGACGCCGACGGGGACGGAGATGGCGGTGACGAGGAAGCCGATGGTCATGGCCGTCTTGGTGCCGGCGAGGATCTTGAAGAGGACGGAGCGCCCGAAGATGTCGGTGCCGAAGATCTTGGCCAGGGTGAGCGAGGGCGGCTCGTAGCCATCGGCGACGCGCTCCTGGTAGTCGGGCAGGAGGTTGAAGGTGCCCAGGAGGGCGATGATGAGGTAGGCCGCGATGATGGCGAAGCACAGGACGACGAACTTCTTCTTGAGGATTTGTCGGAGGGCTCTCTTGTAGAGGCTCTCGGACTTCTGCCTTGAGTGGCTCATGGGTGGATCGCTCCTAGCTGAGCTTGACGCGCGGATCGACGTAGGCGTAGAGCACGTCGGTCAGCAGGTTGAAGAGCGAGTAGGCGATGGCGATGAACATCGTCAGGCCCTTGAGGACGGGGAAGTCGCCGTTGTTGATCGCGGTGATCATCAGGTCGCCGATCCCGGGGAGGCTGAAGAAGCGCTCCATGAGGAAGGCGCCGAGGATGAGGAAGGGGATGACGATGATGGTGTAGGTCAGGATGGGGATCATGGCGTTCTTCAGGACGTGCTTGAAGAGGACGCCGGGTTCGCTGACGCCCTTGGCGCGCGCGGTGCGGACGTAGTCGGCGCCGATCTCGTCGAGGAAGATGGTGCGGTAGATCCGCACGTCGGGGCCGAGGCTGACGATGAGGATGATGATGACGGGCAGGGCGAGGTAGGGGATGCCGTCCAGGCCCGGTGCGTAGCCGTTGATGGGGAAGAGGTCGGCCTTGAAGGCCAGCAGGTATTGGAAGGCGATGATGTAGACGAGGTAGGAGATGCTCATGGAGACGACGGTGATGGCGGTGGCCAGGCGGTCGATCCAGGAGTCTCGGTAGTAGGCGATGAGCATCGCGATCGTGATGTAGATCACGAGGCCGAGCAGGAAGGGCGGGACGGTCAGGGAGAGCGAGACGGCGGCGCCGCTGGCGAACATGCCGCTGAGTTTTTCGCCCGTGGTGAAGGAGTTGCCGTAGTCGAAGGTGATGATCTGAAAGAGGAAGTCGACGAACTGCTTCCACAGGGGCTGATCGAGGCCCCATTCGGCCTTGAGCAGCGCGATCGACTCCTCGGTGGCGTGCTTGCCCAGCGCCAGGCGCACCGGGTCTTCCCCGGCGACGCCGAAGAGGATGAAGACGAGCAGCGCGACGCCCAGCAGGGTCGGGATGAGGTAGAGCAGTCGTCGGATGATGTACCCGATCATTTCTGGATTCCCTTGGCCTTGGCCGCGGCGTCGATGTTGAGGTACTTGAAGTGGGCGTCGAGCATGATGTTGCGCTTCATGTTGCCGACCCACTTCTGGTGCAGGCCCATGGTGATGGGGGTCCAGATGAAGATGGTCGGGACGTCCTCGGTCAGGATGTCGGACATCTGCTTGATGACCGCGTTGCGCTCGGGGCCGGGGGTCATGACCTTCATCTGAACAAAGAGCTTGTCGTACTCGGGGTTCTCGTAGGCGCCCTCGTTGGGGCCGGGGGCCTTGTTGGGGCCGTAGAGCAGCTGGTAGAAGTTCTCGGCGTCGGGGTAGTCGGCGGCCCAGCCCGCGTCGGCGATCTGGAAGTTGGCCGACTCGATCTTCTTGAGGAAGGCCGTGAAGGTTTGGAAGTTGCCCTCGAGCGTGATGCCGACCTTGGCCATCTGGGCTCTGTGGAACTCGAAGCTTTGCCGGATGTCCTTGGTCGTGGCCCTGAACTCCACCTTGATGGGGGGCAGGCCCTCGCCGTTGGGGTAGCCGGCCTCGACCAGCTTGGCCTTGGCCAGCTCCAGGTTCGTCTCGTAGTAGGGGGACTGGACGTCGCGCTCGCTGCCGGCGATGGGCAGCGGGACGATGGTGTGCAGCTTGTAGCCGCGGCCGTTGTACATCTTGTCGAGGTAGCCCGGCACGTCCATGGCGTAGGCGATGGCTTGCCGCAGGGCCTTGTTCTTGCCCAGCAGCTCGTCCTTCATGTTGATCTCCCAGTAGCTCGAGGAGAGCGACTCGACGGTGTAGATGTCGAACTGCTTGGCGTACTCCCCCTTGAGGGCGAAGCCCTTGTCGGTCTTCTCGGCCATCTTGGAGAAGTTGTCCTTGTCCATGCCGATCCAGTCGATCTCGCCGGAGAGGAACTTGAGCATCCGGGGCTGGGCCTCCTCGATCAGAGGCATGTGGACCTCATCGATCAAGGGCAGCTGCTTGCCCGCGTCCGCCAGCAGCCCGAGGTCCTTGTCGGTCGCCTCGCCGTCGGTGGGATACTTGAGGAAGTAGTTGGGGTTGCGCGCGAAGACCAGGGTCCCGCGGCGGGGGTTCTCCTTCAGGATGAAGGCGCCGGTGCCGACGGGGGTGCGCTCGAACTCCGCGCCGTACTTGTCGACGGCCTCCTTGGGCACGATCGAGAGCACGCTGGAGGCGAAGGGCATCAGCGCCAGGGGGTCCTCCCGCGTCAGGGTGATGGAGAAGGTGTGGCTGTCGATCTTCTTGAGCCCCTCGACCTGCTCGGTCCAGTGGTCCAGCTTGCTGTTCTCGCGGCTCTTGGTGCGGTACTCGTCCAGGCCGACGATCCGGCCGCCGAGCATGGGGTCGTAGGAGCGCGTGTTGACGCCCGCGTCGGCGAAGCGCTTGAGGGTGTACAGGACGTCGTCGGCCGTCAGCTCCTTGCCCTTGCCGCCGGGGAAGCAGGCGTCGTCGGCGAACTTGACGCCCTTGCGCAGCTTGAAGGTGTAGGTCTTCTTGTCCTCGCCGAGCTTCGGCATCTCCTCGACCAGCGAGGGCGACAGCTCATAGGGGCGCCGCAGGTAGTGGTACTCCAGCAGCGTGTCGTAGACCTGGGTGATGAGCTCGGCGGAGGCCTGATCGAACTGCTTGGGCGGATCGAGCGACTTGAAGTCGGATTGCCGGAAGTAGTTCAGCACCTTCTTGGAGGTGCCGTCGGCCTTCTTTTCGCCGCCGTTGCCGCCTTTGTCCTTGTCGGGCTTGCAGGCCGCGCCGAGGGCGAGGCCGAGGGCGAGGAAGGCTACGATGGCGAGGGTGGGGGTTCTGTGGGTCATGTCTCAGGCCTCCGTCTCCGAGAGGGTCTCCACCAGGTGGCAGGAGACCCTGTGTTCGGGGTTCTTGATGGTCGGTTGGAGCTTGGGGGCGACTTGCCGGCACAGGTCCGTCACGTGCGGGCAGCGGGTGTGGAAGTAGCACCCCGAGGGGGGGTTGCGCGGGCTGGGCACGTCGCCCTCCAGCGGCGACTTGATCTCGGCGTGTGAGGGGTCAGGGTGCGGGATGGACTCCAGCAGCGCCTGAGTGTAGGGGTGCTGCGGCGAGGCGTAGATGTCGTTCTTGTCGGCCAGCTCGACCACCTTGCCCAGGTACATCACCGCGATGCGGTCCGAGATGTACTTCACGACCGTCAGGTCGTGGGAGATGAAGAGGTAGGTCAGGTTCATGTCGCGCTGGAGATCGACGAGCAGGTTGAGCACCTGGGACTGGATCGACACGTCCAGC
>SYOX01000030.1 GCA_005804885.1 Pseudomonadota bacterium | reverse complement strand
GTCGGACGACCGCAACACGACCTCCTTCACGTGCGGCGGCCAGACCTGGTTCCTGGGCGGCTGCGGCAACGGCCTTGAGGTCAACGTCGGGGCCGGCGGCATCTGCAACTGCAACTCCGGAAACATCGGGACCGTGCGCCCTTGCATCGGGAACAACAACTGGGGCGGTGTCGGCGGGGCCACCTGCGGCGGCGGCTCCCAGCGCATGGACGTCATCTGCGGCGTCGAGGGCACCAACAGCGCCCCGACCATCCAGGCCATCGCCAACAGGACCGACAGCGAGGGGGCCACGATCAGCCTCCAGGTCCAGGGCAATGACCTGGACAACGACACGCTGACCTGGTCGGCCACGGGCCTGCCTCAGGGCCTCGTGATCGACACGCGAACGGGCTTGATCTCAGGCACGATCAACTTCGCGGCCTCGGCCAACAGCCCCTACACGACGCGGGTCACCGTCTCGGACGGCGTCGTGACCACGTCGATCTCCTTCACCTGGACGATCACCGACCAGAGAATCCAGACCCTCAGGGTGCTGGTCCTGACCCCGAACCTCGACGGCCACGGCACGCCCACGGCCACGCTGCTCACCGGTCAGAACTTCTTCACCATCCAGGCCCAGGCGCTCTCGTCCAACACGGTCACGGCGGCCCAGCTGCGCCAGCACCACGTCGTCCTGGTCTTCACCAACGGCGCCCCGACCAACGCCGGGCCGCTGGGTGACATGCTGGCGGATTACGTCGACGGCGGCGGCAACGTCGTCGAGGCGCCGCTCGCCCAGAACTCCACGTCCTTCGACGTCGAGGGCCGGTGGGTCAGCGGCGACTACACGATCGTCGACCGCACCAACGTCGGGGTCAACTCGCCCGGCGTCCTGGGCACGAAGCACCAGCCCTCCCACCCCATCCTCTCGGGCGTCAACGCCGTGACGGTGACCAACTTCCGCACCGGCACCACCACGCTGAAGCCCAACTCCACCCGGATCGCCGACTACGGCGACGGCCAGCTCCTGAGCGCCGTGCGCGAGAACAAGAACGGCCGGATCTCCTGGGTCGGCTTCTATCCCCAGACCGGCTACAGCGGCGACGGGCTGCGCCTGCTGGTCAACTCCCTGATCTGGACCGCCGGGGCCGGTCAGGACAACTTCAACACCGCCCCGCAGGTCTCCACGCCCCCCAACCAGGTCTCGGTCGAGGGCCGCGCGGCCACGCTCCAGATCACGGCCACCGACGCCAACGGCGACAGCCTGACCTTCTCGGCCACGGGCCTGCCGCCCGGCCTGACCATCAACTCCAGCACCGGCCTCATCTCCGGCACCCTCGCCGGTGACGCCCGCAACGGCAGCCCCTACAGCGTCGTGGTCAGCGTCACCGACCGAGTCGACGTCGTCGTCGCCAGCTTCACATGGCGCGTCTACGGCGACGAGGCGCCCGCCGTGGCCTTCAACGCCCCGGCCGAGCGCTGGCACAACGCCCCGGTGACGGCCTCGGGCACGATCCTGGAGCCGGGCTGCGATCAGAACCCGACTCTGCAGAGCAGCACCACCTTCACCCTGGGCGGCACCCCCGGCAACCTGAGCTTCTCGGCCAGCAACATCGGCAACGGCCGCTACGCCCCGCTGACCCTGACGGTCACGAGCGCCTGCAACGGCGCCCGCACCGTCGCCACCCGGGCCTTCGGCGTCGACACCACCTCGCCGCAGACCATCTACACCCAGCTCAACCAGAACGGGGTCAATCCCAACGATCGGAACACCTGGCCGATCATCGGCGAGTTCGACAGGCTCTCGATGCTCATGCAGTTGCGCGACAACGAGAGCGGCGTGGTCCAGGTCACCGTCCGGGCGGTCAACGCCGACGACAACGTCACCACCGTCCTGCACCAGCAGACCTTCCCCACCTCCGGCGATCCGCCCAGCGGCCCGGCCAACGCCAACGTCCAGGGCTGCACCAACAACGAAAAGTGCAGCAACAACGAGCTGTTGACCAACACGCTGCCCGGCAACAACCAGATTCTCCAGATCCTGGTGACCAACGCCGCAGGCGGTCAGAGCACGACGAGCTTCTTCTTCCGCAAGTTCGGGCTCGTCGAGGCCATCACGGCCTGGCGCGACAAGGTGGGCCTGACCCTCCTGTCCGACATCCAGCCTGCGGCCACCCAGCTCGCCCGTGCCCGGACCTTCTTCGACGCGGCGCTGCTGATGGCCCGCCAGAACGATCTGGGCTCCGTCTCGCTGACCCTCCAGATCGTCCAGGCCGCCTTGAGGGCCGCCAGGACCCTCGATCCTCGCCTCGATCTGGAGCTGAGCGCCACCGAGCGCACCCTGACCGGGCGCATCTTCATCGGCGTCCTGGCCAGCCGCTCGACCTCTCATCGCCTGAACAACGGCGTGGTCGAGACCCTCGACGTCGCCGACGACTTCATCAGCGACGCGCGCCTCGAGAGCGACATGGGCACCCTGCTCAACCTGCTGTCCAACGCCTACTTCTGGATGGAGGACGGCGCCAACCCCATGACGGCCGAGAACTTCGCCGAGACCCACGTGCTCCTGACCCGGATCGTCGACGAGATGGACTCCTACATCACCCACGATCCCGAGCTGCTCGGCCGCGCCCAGATCGCCGAGGCCCGCACCGAGCTGGCCATCGTGCTGGAGTTCCTGCGCCGCGTCGTCACCAACGGCGACCTCTCCCTCTCCGATCTGGAGCACCTCCAGCTCCTGCTCGGCCTGACCAACACGGCCGAGTTCCTCGCCGAGGCCCAGGCCGGCGGCACCTGGGTGCGCAACTGGCAATGGGGCCTGACCCAGATCGTCTACATCTACGCCCGGCGCGGCCTCACCAACGCCATCTCCTTCCTGGGCAACAACAGCCCCATCGTCATCGAGGGTCTGACGGAGCTGGCCACGGCCGACGGCTTCCGGGCCGACCGCCGCGCCGACAACTTCATGCAGCAGCTGATCAACTCCCGCTGCCTCGTCATCGCGATCTACAACTTCGCCTACGACCCCGACGAGGACCCGCCCTCGGTCTGCTGCGAGGAGATGATCCGCTTCAACGGCCTCGACCGCCGCTTCCTCATCCCGCCGCGCTGCTCCAACGGCGCCCCCGTCCTGGTCAACCTCCCCGACCAGAGCCACGCCGTCGGCGCCGTCGTCTCGCTCCAGGTCCGGGCCACCGATCCCGAGGGCGACCGCCTGCGCTACAGCGCCCGCGGCCTGCCGCCCGGCCTGACGATCAACGCCGACACGGGGCTGATCTCCGGCACCATCTCCAGCGGCACGGGCTCGCCCTTCAGCGTCCAGATCACCGTCTCGGACGCCTTCAACGAGGACGTCATCACCTTCCGCTGGGTCGTCAACGGCGGCTCCACGGTCTACTTGGCCTCCTTCCTCGGCGGCCAGAACACCCCCTCCACCAGCCAGGTCTGCCTGGCCTGGAGGGCCTTCCAGGGGCAGCTCGACACCAACCGCACCTACGGGCGCGTCACGCTGAGCGGCAGCCGCAACCCCAACGGCCTCAGCTGCACCGGGGCCTCGGCCAACGACATCTGTCAGCGGCTGCGCGCCAACAACCTCAGCACCCTGTCGGTGTCCTGCGACGGCAACACCTGGCGCATGGGCGGCTGCGGCGACGGCCTCGAGATCGGCGTCAACACCTCCGGCGTCTGCGCCTGCACCAGCGGCGCCAATGTCGTCTCCGTGCGCCCCTGCATCGGCAACAACAACTGGGGCGGCGCCAACGGCGAGACCTGCGGCGCTCCCTCCCAGGACCTCCAGGTCCGCTGCGAGTAGCCGGCGCCCGCGAGGCCGTCACCCCGGCGGCCTCGCGGGATCTCAAGGCGGTTGATGCCCGCGTCGCGATCGGTCAAGATGGCCCCGCGATCGAGTCTTCGCAGACGCCATGATCGCGGCGATCACCACCCTGACCCCGGATCAACCCGTGACCCAGCGCCCGCCCCTGTCCAGCCGAGGCCGCGCCGCCCCGGCCTCTCCCATCCGCCGCCTGATGCCCTGGGCCGACGAGGCCCGGGCGCGCGGCGTCCACGTCCACCACCTCAACATCGGCCAGCCCGATCTGCCCACGCCCCAGGTCATGCTGGAGGCTTACAGGGCCTTCTCCGAGCGCACGCTGGCCTACTCCCCCTCTCAGGGGCTGGCCGATTACCGGCAGGCGCTGGCGGCCTATTACAACGAGATCGGCCTGGGCGCCCCGGCGCCGCTGAACGCCGACCAGATCATGGTCACCGTCGGCGGCTCCGAGGCTCTCCTCTTCGCCTTCGCCGCCATCTGCGACGTCGGCGACGACCTCCTCGTCCCCGAGCCCTACTACACCAACTACGGCGGCTTCGCCCACCTGCTCGGCGTCCAGATCCGCCCCGCGCTGACCCGCGCCGAGGACGGCTTCGCCCTGGACCCGGCGGCGCTGGCCGAGCGCATCGGCCCCCGCACTCGCGCCCTCGTCCTGCCCTCGCCTGGCAACCCGACGGGCGCGGTCGTCGACGCCGCCACGCTCGAAGCGCTCGGCCGCCTGTGCGTCGAGCGAGGCATCTTCCTGATCGTCGACGAGGTCTACCGCGACTTCGTCTACGACGGCACCGAGCGCTCGCCCTCGGTGCTGGAGATCGCGGGCCTGGAGCAGTGCGCCGTGATGGTGGACTCGGTCTCCAAGCGCTACTCGGCCTGCGGGGCGCGCGTCGGCTGCCTCGTGACCCGCAATGAGGAGCTCTACGGCGCGGCGCTGAGGTTCGCCCAGGCGCGCCTGTCGCCCCCGACGGTCGATCAGCGCGCCGCGATGGCCGCCCTGCAGACCCCGCGCGCCTGGATCGAGTCCGCGGTGGCCGACTACCGCGAGCGCCGGGACGTCCTGGTGGCGGGCCTGCGCTCCATCCCCGGCGTGAGCTGCCCCATGCCCGCGGGCGCCTTCTACTTCATGGCCGATCTGCCCGTCGAGGACACCGAGGATTTTTGCATCTTCATGCTCAGGCGCTTCAATCTGGGCGGCGAGACGGTGATGCTGGCGCCCGGCGAGGGCTTCTACGCCAGCGAGGGTCGCGGTCGCGGGCAGGTGCGGGTGGCCTACGTGCTGGAGACGGGCAAGCTGCGGCGCTGCGTCGAGATCCTGCGCGCCGGCCTGGACGCCTACAGCCAGCGCTGAGCGCGCGAGGGCGGCCCCATGGCGCGCTTTGAGTTCGAGTTCACCTCAAGGCTGTCTGGCCCGCCGGAGGCGGTCTGGCGGTGGATCACCTCGCTGGAGGGCATCTCGGCCGAGATGCGCCCGTGGATGCGGATGAGCGCGCCCGGCGGGATCGGGAGCATCCTCGATCTGGAGGTCGTGCCTGGCCAGCGGCTCTTTCGCAGCACCTTGTATTTGCTGGGGTTCTTGCCGATCGATCGCTCGGATCTGACGCTGGTGGAGATCGAGCCAGGGCGTGGGTTCGTGGAGCAGTCGGCGATGTTGTCGATGCGGCTGTGGCGACACGAGCGGCGGATTCTCGACGATCCGGGCGACCCTGCGGGGGTGCTGCTGGTCGATCGGCTGACGTTTGAGCCGAAGCTGGGCGGGCCGCTGGTGGGGTGGTTCACGCGGCGCTTCTTCGAGCACCGCCACCGGGTGTTGAGGGCGCGGCTGGGCTCGGGGAGCTGATACCAGACCACAGCCGAGAGACTCACTTTGTGGGCGGTCCAGGCGGCGCCCTGAGCCAGTGCCATCACTCGGCGGTGCGGTGCACCAGCCTCGCTCAGGCCCAGGCCATCCCCCTGTCCTGGCCCACAAAGCAAGCCCTTCGTCCGTGGTTGGGTATGAGGCGGCGCTCTGGCCTCAGGAGCCGCCCAGATCGCGGATCTTCTGCTCGATGTCGCGCAGGGCCTGCTCGGCCTGCTGGACGGTCTCCTGTCCCTTGCCCTTGACGTCGTTGAAGGCGTCCTGGGCGGACTGGAGGGTGTCCTTGGCGGCCTGCTCGGCCTGCTTGACGGCGTCCTGGGCCTTCTGGCCGGCGTCGTTGACGGCGTCCTGGGCCTTCTGGATCTCGGCCTGGGCCTGGTCCTTGACCTCGTTGGCCTTGTCGCGGGCGTCGTCGATGGCCTTCTGGGCGTCGTCCTTGAGCTTCTGGGCGGCCTCGGTGGCCTGCTTGACCTCGTCCTGGACGCGGGCCTTGGCGTCCTCGACCTCCTGTCGGACCTCGTTGATCTTCTCGCGGCCCTCGTCGACGACCTTCTGGGCGCGCTCTCGGGTCTCGTCGATCTTGTCCTGGGCGTCCTGGCGGGCTTGATCGACGCGGCCCTTGACCTCGTCGAAGCGGGCCTCGGCCCGCTCGCGGGCCTCGGTGATCTTCTCGCGGGCCTCCTGGGCCTTGAGCTCGGCCTCGTCGATGGCGTCGGTGGCCTTCTGCTTGATGCCGTTGATCTTCTGCTCGGCGTCGGACTGGATCTCGTTGACCTTGTCGCGGGCCTCGCCGATCTTGTCGGCGGCCTCCTGGGAGACCTCGGCGGCCTTGTCCTTGACCTCGGTGATCTTGGCCTCGGCCTTGTCCTTGGCCTCCTGGACCTTGGCTCTGGCCTCGTCGAGCTTCTCCTGAGCCTCCTGGCGGACCTCGTCGACCTTGGCCTTGACCTCGTCGAGCTTCTCCTGGGCCTGCTGGCGGATCTCCTCGGCCTTGTCCTTGACCTCGTCGATCTTCTCCTCGACCTTGGCCTTGGCCTCGTCGACCTTGGCCTTGACCTCGGCGATCTCGGCCTCGGCCTTCTGCTTGATCTCGTCGGCCTTGGCGCGGGCCTCCTGGATCTTCTCCTGGGCGGCGGCCTTGACCTCGTCGAGCTTCTCCTGGGCGACCTGGACCTGCTCCTCGATCTTGCCCTTGACCTCGGCGACCTTCTCCTGGGCGACGGCCTTGATCTCGTTGAGCTTCTCCAGCCCGGCGTCCTTGAAGGCTTCGAGCTTGGCCTCGGCCTCGGCCTTGACCTCGTTGACCTTGGCGACGCCCTCCTGGATGCGGGCCTGGACCTCCTGGCTGAACTCCTGGACCTTGGCCTCGGCCTGGGCCTTGATCTCTTCGAACTTCGCCTCGACCTCGGCGACCTTGGCCTCGGCCTGGGCCTTGAGCTCCTCGAACTTCGCCTTGCCCTCTTCGAGCTTGGCCTCGACCTGGGCCTTGACCTCGTCGACCTTGGCCTTGACCTCGCCGATCTTGGCCTCGACCTGGGCCTTGAGCTCGTCGATCTTGGCCTTGACCTCGCCGATCTTCTCTTCGGCCAGCGCCTTGACCTCGTCGATCTTGGCAAGGCCCTCTTCGAGCTTGCCCTTGACCTCGTCGATCTTGGCCTTGACCTGCTCGATGGCGCCCTCGGCCTTGGCCTTGACCTCCTCGATGGTCGAGCGGACCTGCTCGATGGCGCCCTCGGCCTGCTGGCGGACCTCCTCGATCTGGGCCTTGACCTGCTCGATGTTCGATCCGACCTGATCCAGCGCCCCCTGGGCCGCCGAGGCGGCCTGCCCGATGGCCTGCCCGGCCTGATCCAGCGCGCCCTGGGCGGCGGCGGCGGCCTGCCCGACGGCCTCGTTGGCGGCGGCGGCGGCCTGCTCGACGGCCTGGCTGATCGGGCTCTCCTGGATGATGTCGGCCATGCCCGGCGGGGCCGAGGCGCCCGCGCCGACGTTGACGATGACGTTGGGCGAGCCCTCGATCGTCGTCCCCATGCCGCCGCAATGCTGGGTGTCGTCGCCGAGCCGGTGCGCGGCCAGCCCGTTGATGTAGACGTTGGGCGAGCCCTTGACCGCCATCCACTCGTTGGCGCCGCAGCACGACGAGTGGATCCCCGTGTCCGTCACGCGGCCTGCGGGCATGGCGTTGACGTTGACGTCGGGCGAGCCGGTCTTCATCGGGCCGACGCACTCGTGATCGCAGCCGGGGCAGCCGTGGCCGTCTTCGGGGACGAGCGCGTTGTCGCCAAGTCGAGTCTGAGGAGGCATGGGCTTTCGTGTCGCTGGATCGATCCAGGGTCGGGCAGCCAAGGCCGACCCCCGCGATCATTGACGATGCCCCCGACTATAGCCGATGCCCCAGACAATGGCGAGGGCTACTCGACGGCTCCCCCCGCGCCGAAGCCCGGCTCCAGGAACCAGCCATCGGCGAGGCTGTGCGGGCCGCCGACGGGGCGCTCCCATCGGCGCCCTCGGTGTCGGTGCAAGTCCTCGTACATCCTCAAGAATATCATTGAGCCGAGCTCCAGGCCCTGCTCGATCTGGTAGGCGTGCCGGGGGTGGGCGGCCCAGGGGCCGTCGAGCTGGCGGTAGAAGCCCTCGGCGTGCTCGACGTCGAGCAGCTCGTGGGTGGCGTAATGGACCAGCTCCGCGCTCGGGAGCCACCCGCGCGCCACGATCGCCCGGCCCAGCTCGGCCGAGATCCCCGCGAAGAGATCCTCGATGATCCCGAGCGTCGCCATGGCCGTCAGCACGTCGTCGAGCACGCACACGCCGGCCAGCGCCGTGTTGAAGGCCCGCACCTCCGGCCACAGCGCCCGCCGCTCTATCGCCTCGGGAGCAACCCCCAGCCGCTCGAGCAGCATCAGGAAGGTCCGCTCGTGCGACAGCGACAGGTTGCCCTCCCCGTGCTCCTCGTGGGCGTTGTGGAGCAGCTCCAGGCGCATCTCGGGGCGCGGCATCCGGCCCGCCAGCGCCATCATCGGGCGCGAGAAGAAGACGACGGCGAAGAGGAACTGGATCTGGGTCTCGACGAAGTCCTCTCGCTCGAAGCTGCCCTCGCGCAGTGCCTCGAAGTAGGGGTTGGACAGCGGCGCGCAGCGCGCCTTGAGGGCCTTGATCGTCGCTCGCATGATTCAGATCTCCGAGGTCGCGATGTGAACCCAGCTCGCCCGGCGCCACCGCCCGGGCCAGCCCAGGATGTAGATCGTACAGACCGCGCCGGGCTCGATCCCCCGCGACGCCAGCCAGCGCCGCTGATCGTCGAGCCGCGCGTCGATGGCGAAGCAGGCCAGCCCCGCCCTCCCGGCCAGCCCCGCGGCGGTGGCCTTGAGGTGCGCCCCCAGCGAGGCCCCCCAGCCCCGAGGCCCCGTCGGCAGGTGCCACAGCGGCCACGGCGCCCCCGTCGACTCGAGCCGCAGGTCTTTGCGACCCGCGGTCGACGCCGCGCCCGGCGGATCGCAGCCCGCGCCCGCGCCAGCGCTCAGATCCAGCCCCACGTCCAGGCGCGGCGGCGGCGGCGCGCCGCTCAGGTCCAGCGCCGCCAGCGCCTCCGGCGGCGTGAAGTAGAGCGACAGCCGCGCGGCGGGCTCGAAGAGGCGGCCGGGGTGCGCCCCTCGCAAGCTGCGCGACACGTCCCCGCGCTCGCCGCGCATCGCCGCCCCGTAGGCCAGCCGCCAGCCCCACAGCCTGCGATCGACGGCCAGCCGCCTCAAGGCCGCCGCCCAGAAGCGACCCGAGAGCTCGCCGCCTCGGTGCTCCGGCGCGATCTTGTAATCGCACATGTAGAAGGCCGCCTCTTGCGCCCCCATGACCTCGATCGTCCGCCGCACGGCGACGAGGTTGCCGACGACCTCCTCGCCGCACAGCGCCACGAGGAAGTGCGAGGGCCCCATCTGCGAGAAGAAGGGGTGGTAGGCCGGCCCGTGGTCGATGCGGAAGCGCTCGGCGCCCTCGTCCAGCGGGTAGGTCATCTGCGCCTCCAGCCTCCCGAGCCCCTCGGCGAAAGGCCCCAGCTCATCCGCCGTCGCGTGCACCAGCCGGTATCGCCCCTTCAACGCGTCCTCGCCCGGCGCGTCGCCACCACGACCTTGTTGTAGAAGAGGCTCCGCTCGGCGGCCTGGAGTTCTTGCCCGAGCGCCTCGTGGATCTCGAAGTCCTGCCCGAAAAAAAGCTCCAGCGGGCGGTCGTTGTTGAGCTGCCGGAGCAGCACCGCGGCCCCGTCCTTGGCCCTCTGGCGCAGCGTGTCGATCCAGAGGGTGACCAGGGCGTCGTCGGACCAGTCAAAGACGTTCGACAGGCTGAAGAGATCGAAGCGCTCCAGATCGGGCACGGAGAGGAGCCCGCCGAGGACCTTCTCGACCTCCAGGCGGCGCGCGGCGCGCGTGTAGGGCGGGGCGTCCGCATCCAGGTAGCGCCCAAGAAAGACGTGCTGGATGAAGGGGTTGCGCGCGCCGTCGGGGTTGGTCATGCCGCGTTCGAAGGCCCGCTGGAAGTAGAGGGCGTAGGTGCCGGGGGCGGCGTGCTGGGTGGCCTCGGGGCCGAACATGGCGTGCAGGAAGGGGTCGGCGAAGGCGACCGCGAAGGCCGCCGACCAGTAAGGGGAGGCGCCCCAGGCCGCCAGGGTCGCGCGGCGCGAGGCGGGCGCGGGATCGGCGAACCAGGCCTCGACGGCGTGGGCCGGGGCGATGAACTCTTCGATGAAGCGGCGCAGGACGCGGAAGAGCCCTTCGAACTCGCCGCGCTGGTTGATGGCGTCGGGGTTGGCGTCCTCGACCGAGAGGCGGGCGAGCTGTCCTGCGGCGACGGCCTCGATCTTGGCGTCGATGAGGGCGAGCTGGCGAGGGTTGAGGTCAAAGGCGGTCGCGCGCGTGTCGGGGCGGGCGGCCAGCTCCAGCGCCGTGCACCCGCCCGAGGCCACCACCAGCGCCTGCTTCGGGCCGTCCCCCATCGAGTCCAGCAGCAGCGCCTCCAGCCTCGCGTCCTCGCGCACCACCGCGAACTTTGGCCTGTCCTGCATCGCGCCTCTCGCCTCGTGCTCGCGCACCTTGAACTCTGACTCGCTCGACATCCTACAAAAAAACGGCGGACCTGTGGGCGGATCTTCCAGCGCGGCGCGATCGAGGCGATCAGGGCGCCTGGCCCCCCCCCAAGTCGCCCGCCGCTTGAGGTCGCCTCAGGGCCGCCCCTTCACCTCCAGGCGAAGTCGACCTCGACGGCGAGGTGATCGGAGGGCCAGGTCAGGGAGGGCATGGGGGTGTCGCGCTCGAGCCTGGGCAGGCGGCCGGGGGTGGGGTTGAGGTGCGCGGGGGTGTAGAGGAGGTAGTCGAGCTTCCTTGGGCGTCGGTTGGCGTTGCAGGTGTCCCAGGGTCGCTGATCGCGGCAGCTCAGGCGCAGGCCGCGGTCGGTGGCGGCGGTCACCACGCTGCTCTGGGAGATGGCGTTGAGGTCCCCGCCGACGATCCGCGGCTCGTCGGGCGCGATCTTGTCGAGGTGGTTCATCAGGGCGAGGAGCTGAAGGCGGCCGAGGTGTTCCTCGGCGGGCGTCGAGTCGGCCTGCCAGCGCAGGTGGGTGCCGGCGACCGCCAGGGCTCTGTCGCCCTGTCGCAGCCTCGCCACGACCGACACCTGGGCGCCGTCGCGGTCGCCTTCGAAGTCCAGCGGGTGGGCGTCGATCACCTGGAAGGTCGCCCGCCGGGCCAGCAGGGCCACGCCCTCGGCGCGCCCGCGCTTCGGGCACCACAGCGCCTCGAAGCGATCGGCCCCGAGGCGGGCGTGGATGGCCTCGAAGGCCCCGCGCTCGACCTCCTGGAGCAAGTAGAGGTCGGCCTCCATGCCCGCGATGACCTCGACGAGCCGCGCGCGGCGCCCTGCCGGCTCGAGGGCCTCGGGCGGCGAGGTCGGGTAGCGACCGGCCTTGATGTAGGCGTCGGCGAGGATGTTGAAGCTGACGGCTTTAAATGACATAGGATCTCCGTGGTTCGGGAATCGTGCGGCCAGACCACCCGGCCGCGCAAGGAGTTTGTGATGTCTTCCCCCAGCCCGCCAGGACACGATCCCGGACATCCGACCCTCCACCCCGCCGCCGCCGGCGTCCTCCCGCTCTCCTGGGACTGGCAGCAGATCGTCGACCTGCGCGCCGCCGAGCGCGGCGGCCTCGCCGAGCTGGCCCGCCACCTCCAGGACGTCGCCCCGGCCTCCGCCCGCCTCTCCGACGACCCCCAGACCGTCGAGCGCGGCCTGCGGCGGCTGCGCCAGCACCACGGCGACGGCGGCCGCTACGGCAAGCTCCTGCTGCGCTGCCTCGGCCTGCCCGACACCATGCTCAACTGGGCCAGGCAGCTGGGCCAGTACCACAGCCGCGCCTCCGACCTCCCCCTGCCCATGCGCCACGACCTCCTGCAGCGCTGGGACTGCCCCCCCATGAGCACCTCCGCCGCCGCCATCTGGATCCACATCGGCCTCGCCTCCATCGCCCTCCAGCGCCGCGACCTGCCCCAGACGCGCCACCGCCTCGACCTCGCCCGCCTCTTCCTCAAGCGCGCCGAACCTGACGCCCGCCTCGAATTCGAACTCCTCGCCGCCCGCATCGTCTCCCGGCCCGACCCCGCCGCCGCCGCCCACCACCTCGACCGCGCCGCCGACATCCTCCAGGCCGCGCCCCTGCCCCCCTCACCCCAGGCCTGCTACGACGCGCGCCTCCTGGACCAGCGCGCCTTCCTCGCCTCCCAGGGCTGGCGCAGCCACCCCGAGCGCCTCCAGCACGCCCTCGACCTCTACGACGCCATCGACGACTCCCCCGACGCGCCCCCCTTCGCCGCCTTCCGCCGCGAACACGGCCGCGCCTGGTCCCTCTGGCGCCAGGGACACACCCAGGACGCCCTGATCGCCGCACAGAAAGCCTGCTCACACGCCGGCGACGGCGGCCTCATCCGCTTCCGCCTCATGTCCCTCGTCCTCCAGTCCCACATCCTCCCCGCAGGCCCCCTCCGGGCCGCCACCCGACACCGCGCCGATCTCCTCTCCCGCTCTCTGGACCCATGACTTCGTTGACGCGCAAGGCAACTCCCCCTCCTGTCCTCCCCCGAGGGGCACTGCCCCCGTTTCACAAGGGGGAGGGACGCTCGCGGTTCGGGCACGGCGGCTCGGCGAGTCGACTTCGTTGGCGCGCACGTCGAGATCGTCGAGTCGGCTTCGTTGGTGGACACGTCGAGATCGTGGAGTCGACTTCGTTGACGCGCACGTCGAGATCGGCGAGTCGACTTCGTTGATGG
The DNA here is from genome assembly GCA_005804885.1 of Pseudomonadota bacterium. GTDB lineage: Bacteria > Myxococcota_A > Bradymonadia > Bradymonadales > SYOX01. Next base: position 4,945 of record SYOX01000030.1, on the reverse strand, counting down.
ACAAGGGGAGATCGGCGAATCGACTTCGTTGACGGACAAGGGGGATCGGCGAGTCGACTTCGTTGATGAGCTCTGCACGTTGACGGTCCACCCGGGCTTGCGCCCGGGCCTTGGGTTTTGTCCTGGGTCGCCCCGCCATCCGGCGGGGCTGGCGAAGGGGTGTCAGCGTTCGTGGGGCGTGTCGCCAGGGTCGAACTCACAGGAGATGTTCAGGGGCTCGGAGGCAGACATCGCGCGGTCTTGAGAGGGTCTGACCCTCGATTGTTGAAGGCCCATCGCCAGCCCCGCAGGGGCGTCCCTGGACAAATTGTAGGCCCGGGCGCAAGCCCGGGTGGACCGTCAACGTGCGGATCACACCAACGAAGTCGACTCGTTGATCTCTCCGTGACCGTCAACGAAGTCGACGCGCCGATCCCCCTTGTCCGTCAACGAAGTCGACTCGCCGATCTCGACGTGCGCGTCAACGAAGTCGATCCGACGATCTCGACGTGTGCGTCAACGAAGTCGACTCCCCGATCCGTCTTGCCCGAACCGCGAGCGTCCATCAACGAAGTCGACTCGCCTTGACAGCGCCGGGCCCTTGGCGTTGAATATCCGTCGGTTCTCTGCTGAGGTGACGAAGATGTTCAAGAATCTCAAGGACAAGGCCATCGACGGCGCGATGAAGGCCATGGGCAATGACCAGGTCCAGAAGGTCATGAACTCGCCCGAGTTCCAGCAGTTCATGTTCCGGGCCTTCCAGACCGGCATGAAGGTCAAGAGCGACGTCGAGGAGGCCCGCAAGGTCGTCGTCAAGCGCATGAACGTCGCCACCGGAGACGACCTCGAAGACCTCAAGCGCACCCTCGACCGCCTTGAGCGCAAGGTGCGCGACCTCAAGGACGAGAACGAGACCCTCAAAGAGAAGCTCGACGACGCCGGCTCCGACGACTGACCTCCCCTCCTACCTCGCCCAACTCCCATAGACCGGCAGCGGCGCCATCGCCATGCGCAGGTGATCGGCGCAGACGTCCACCTCTGCCCGCGCGGCGTTGACGATCTTCTGGAGCTGATCGACGGAGGGGCTCAGGTTCAGCGGGCTCGGTGGGCTCTTGAAGGTGCAGGTGTAATCGCTAAAGGGGCGGTTGGGCAGCACGTTCTGGCGGGCGATCTGCTGCACCGGGGTGTAGGGCAGGTTCCGCGCCGAGTTGATCGGCGCGAAGACGTCCGAGGAGAAGACGAAGACGTTGCGCGAGCCCAGGTTGCCCTGCATCGCCGACTCCCAGGCCACCCTGGAGGGCACGTTGTTGACCACGCCCCCGTCGGTCATCCGCCAGATGCGGTGGCGCTGCACGATCGCGTCGAGGGTCTGGATCGTGTGCGGGTCGTCGTGGAAGACGTCGTAGCAGAAGAGCCCCGGCACCGCGCAGGAGAAGCCGACGGCCTCGACCGTGTTGAAGTCCGCCGTGCCCTCCTCGCGGCCGAAGACGAGCTGCTTGAGCATCTTGGGGTTGGACGACAGGTCCCGCGCGATCTGGAAGGAGAGCTTGAGCCAGCGGCGCATCGAGAAGGGGTTGGTGATCGTCCGGTTGCCCTGATCCAAAATCCCCTGTTGCATCAAGGGGTTGTCCGCGAACCCCCCCCGGACCCCCGTGACGACGACCTCCAGCCGGATGGGCAGCTCGCTGAAGGCCGGGATGCGCGAGCGGCCGACGAAGTTCTCCAGCGCCACGCGCGCCGTGCGGATCATCTGCATGTGGAAGGCGCCCGGCATCCCGAAGCGCGTCACGCCGTTGAAGGGCCGGAAGATCCGCGTCAGGTCGAAGTTGCGCGGGATGGTCTGGATCGCCGCCACCGCGCTGTAGGGCCGCTCGATGGCCCGGAAGAGCCCCATCAGGCTGCCCATCGACGCGCCCACGATCAGATCCGGGGTCAAGCCCAGCTCCTCGACCAGCCCGAAGACCCCCAGGTGCGCGAAGCCCGCCCCGCCGCCACCGCCCAGCGCCAGGGCCAGCTTCCGGTGCCTCAGCTCCCGATCCAGGTGCTCCTCGCCGAAGTCGTTGACGTGCCGCGTCAAGATGAGCTGGCGGGCCGCCCGCAGCCGCAGCTCCACCGAGGGCACCAGCAGCCGCAGCCGCGCCCCGTCGGGCGCCTCACGGTTGGGGATCGCCGCCCGCAGGTTCTCGATGAGCCAGGTCCGGTAGGGCCCCAGAGCGTCGGCCAGGTCCACGTCGCGACCCTCGGGGGTCCGAAAGAGGCACATCCGCCCCAGCGCGATCGCCCAGCGCAAGATCGCCTCGTGCCGCGGCTGCAGCAGGCGCCGATTTTGAAGCGCCGCGCGGATCAAGTTCCGCTCGATGTCCATCAAATCGACGATCTTGACGTGGTACTGGCCGAGCGGCACGTGACTCCCCAGGCGATCCTTCGAGAGGGACACCCTCTCTGTAGCCGTACAGTGTGACTGAACCCCCCCGCCAAGCTAGCACAGGTCCGCCCCAGGCGCCAAAATCGCGCCCGCGCCCGAGGGGCTTCGCCACAGGCCCCTCGGGTCCGACGGCGAGGCGCCCGGGACACGATTGCAGTGGCGCGCGGCGGCTCAAGGGGCCATCATGGGCGCGGTGGTGTGTTGACAGGGCGGTTGTCGGCGGAGGGGCGCCTTGATCAGAAACAAGCTGATCCTGGCCTACTTGATCCCATCGGCGCTCTTGCTGGGGATCATGGGGGTGCTGATCTACGCGCAGGCCCGGGCCAGCCTGGAGGGCGAGCTGGGGTTGCGGCTTGAGGCCGTCGCGCAGACGGCGGTGGGCTCCTTGCCCAGCGGCGAGCCGAGGCGGCTGGCCAAGCTGACGGCCGAGGACGAGGCGACGCTCAAGCGCCTTCGGGAGAAGCTGGAGGCGATCCGGGCCGCCGCCGGGGCGCGGCGCGTCTTCATCGTGGACCGCGATCTGAAGAGCCTCGTCGACACGCGCCAGGGCGTCCGCTTCGGGGACCCGCTCTTTGAGCTTCAGGCCGACAGGGTCGAGATGGAGCGGGTCTTCGAGCCCCCCTTTGAGAGCGCCAGCAGCGTGCTCTTTGTCGGCCAGGACGGCACGCGCTACAAGAATGGCTATGCGCCCCTGATCCACGAGGGGCAATGCATCGGGGCGGTGGGGGTCGAGGGCAGCGCGGCCTTCTTCGAGGCCATCGCCGAGTTCCAGGCGCTGATGTTCGCCGTCGGGCTCTTGAGCCTGCTGGCGATCGTGCTGGTCTCCGTCCTGGTCGCCCGCTCCTTCAACCAGCCCATCGTGGCGCTGGAGGAGGCCGCGCGGCGCTTCGGCCGCGGGGATCTGAGCGCCGACGCCCGCGTCGAGCGCCGGGACGAGTTCCAGACGCTGGCCGACGCCTTCAACGAGATGCGCCAGGATCTGCTCGACCGCGACCGCCAGATGCAGATGATGCTGGCCGGCATCGCCCACGAGGTCCGCAACCCCCTCGGCGGCATCGAGCTCTTCTGCGGGCTGCTGGCCGAGGACGTCGAGCCGATGACCGATCAGCCGCAGCTGGCCGACTACACCGGCCGCATCCGGCGCGAGCTCCACACCCTCAAGCGGGTCGTCAACGACTTCCTCGACTATGCCCGCCACAGCGCCCCGGAGGTGACCCGCTTCGAGGCCGACGGGCTGCTCTCGGGCGTCGCCCAGGTCATGGCCCACGATCTGGAGTCCTGGGGCGTCGGCCTGGAGGTGCAGCCGGCCTCTGGTCTGGAGCTGACCGCCGACCGCGACACGCTGCACAGGGCGCTGATCAACCTCGTCCGCAATGCCGGCCAGGCCGGCGGCGATGGCCTCGTCACCCTCCAGTGCCGGGAGATCCCGCGCGCCGACCCGGCCGAGATCCCCGAGCTGGCAGGCTACGAGGCCCACGCGGTGATCCCGCCGCAGGCGCCCCACGCGGGGTCGTGGCGGGCGCTGCTCGTGCGCGACGAGGGCTCCGGCATCTCATCCGAGGCCCTGGAGAGCATCTTCGAGGCCTTCTTCACCACGCGCGAGAAGGGCTCGGGGCTCGGGCTGGCGCTGACCCGCAAGGTCGTCGCCGAGCACGGCGGCGGGCTGATGGTGGGCTCAAGCTGCCGCGCGCAGGGGGGCGGGACTCTGATGATCCTGGTCCTCCCTTTCAAGGAGGAGATCGAAGCGGCTAAGATGGAGATCCCCGAAGGGTGGCTGGGCTGACGCGCCGCGGTGGCGCGCCTCCCAGGGTTCGCGAGCAAGGCGCCCAAACCGGGCAGGGGCAGACCGAGCCCGCCTCAGGTGGGCTTCAAGAGAGGGCAGATGGCCAGGATCCTCGTCATCGACGACAACGACACGCTGCGCGAGGGCGTCGCGCAGGTGATCCAGAAGATGGGCCATGAGGCGCTGACCGCGCCCGGCGGCGCGCAGGGCCTGGCCCTGTATAAGTCTAATAAAAACATAGACTTCACGATCACCGATCTGAAGATGGAGCGGGTCACGGGGCTGGACGTCCTCAAGGGGATCCTCCAGGACGACCCCGGCGCGCTGGTGATGATCATCACGGCCTTCGGGACGGTGGAGGTGGCCGTCGAGGCGATGCAGACCGGCGCCTTCGACTTCATCACCAAGCCCTTCCCGCCGACGCTGCTGCGGGCCAAGATCGAGAAGGCGCTGGCCGTCCGGGCGATGCGCCGCGACGTCGAGCGCCTGGAGGCTCACAACGAGGCGCTGCGCGACGACGTCGATTCGAAGTACGGCTTCGACGACATCGTCGGGGACTCCGAGGCGATGCAGCGGATCTTCACCACCGTGCGCAAGGTCGCCCGCGCCGACTCGACGGTCTACGTCTACGGCGAGTCGGGCACCGGCAAGGAGCTCGTCGCGCGGGCCATCCACGGCGCCAGCCACCGCAGCGAGCGGCCCTTCGTCAAGGTCAACTGCGGGGCGCTGGCCGAGACGCTGCTCGAATCCGAGCTCTT
>SYOX01000227.1 GCA_005804885.1 Pseudomonadota bacterium | reverse complement strand
GGGCTGCGCCCGATGGGCGCAGGCCGGCGCAAGGGTGACAGCAGATCGCAGGGGCGGATCACCGCGTCGAAGTGGGCCTATGGATTGGAGTTTCTGCTTCCCCTGGTGTCGACCTGTGCCGCCCGCCGGCCTGCGCCCAACGGGCGCAGCCCCCCCGCGCATCCAAGCCCCACCCGACGAGCCCGTCCCCGGAGGGGGCGGGGCGAGGAGCGTGGGGCGAGGAGCGTGGGGCGATCAGGGCGCGCGGCGACCGCGGAGCAGGTCCGCGGCCTTCTCGCCGATCATGATGCAGGGCGCGTTGGTGTTGCCGCCGATGACCGAGGGCATCACGGCGGCGTCGGCCACCCGCAGCCCCTCGATGCCCCTGACGCGGAGCTCGGGATCGACGACCGCGCGCTCGTCCCGGCCCATCCGGCACGTCCCCACCGGGTGGTAGACGGTCGCGACACGGTTGGGGATCTCGCGCCGGAGCGCCGCGTCCTCGAAGAAGGACGGCCCCGGCTCAAGCTCCCCCGTGATCTCGCCCCGGATCGGCGCGCTCGCCATGATCTCGCGCGTCATCTTGATGCCCCGGACCATGAACTCCACGTCCGCCGGGTCCTCCAGGAAGTGCGGGTCGATGTTCGGCGCCTCCGACGGGTCCGCAGAGCGCAGCGTCACCGCCCCGCGGCTCTTCGGGTAGATCAAGGTCGGCTGGACGGTCAGCGCGGGCCGCATGTCCACCATCGGCCGGCCCCCGCTGTCCTGGTTCGGCGCCGGGTAGGCCCAGGGCAGGCTGTGGATCTGCATGTCCGGGATGGGCTCGCCAGGGTCCGTCTTGACGAAGCCCACCGTCTCGAAGACCGTCTTTCCAAACCACGTCCCGCCCTTGACGTACTCCTTGATCATGCCGCCGAAGAAGTGCGTCGGGGTCCCCCGATGCCCGCCGCGCGGCGCCAGGAAGACCAGCGGGAAGAAGAGGTGATCGTGCAGGTTCTGACCCACCGGCAGATCGGCCACGACCGCGATCCCGTGCTCGCCCAGGTGCGCCGCCGGCCCCACCCCCGAGAGCATCAAGATCTGCGCCGACCCGATCACCCCCCCCGACAGCACCACCTCGCCCGAAGCCCGGATCTGGCGCACCTTGCCGCCTAAGGACACCTCGACCCCCACCGCCCTGCCCTTCTCGATCAACACCCGGTGGACCAGCGCCCCCGTCTCGACCTTCAGGTTCGGCCGCCCCATCGCGGGGTGGATGTAGGCCTCCGAGGTGCTGTAGCGCACCCCGCCCCTCGACGTCGTCTGAAAGAGCCCGGCCCCCTCCTGCTCTGCCCCGTTGTAATCGTCGTTCAGAGCCACGCCGCAGGTCTCCGCGATCGCGTGCCTGAAGGCCTCCGACACCGGGCTGATGTTCTCCTGCCGCGTCACCGCCACCGGCCCGCTGGCCCCTCGCCAATTGTCCGCCCCGCCCTCGTAATTCTCCATGCGCGTGAAGTAGGGCCGCACCTCGTCGTAGGACCACCCCTGGCACCCCTCGGCCGCCCAGCCGTCGAAGTTCGCCCGATGGCCCCGCACGAAGATCAGCCCGTTGATCGCGCTCGAACCCCCAAGCACCCTGCCCCGCACATAGGGGATCGTCCGCCCCAGCGTGTGCTTGCCCGGCGCCGTCCGATACCCCCAGTCGTAGCGCTTCTTGATCTGCGGCACCGTGTGGATGATCGAGACCATCCCCGGCTTGCGACAGAAGGTCGACCGATCCGTCCCCCCCGCCTCCAGCAGCAACACGCGGCAATCGGCGTCCTCCGACAGCCTCGCCGCGATCACGCACCCCGACGAGCCCGCCCCCACCACGATGTAATCGTACTCCGCCATCACCCTTCGCCCCCTTCCACCTGCGCCCATCCGGCCCGCACTCTACCACGATCCCACACGCACTGAAACACGTTCTAGCGCATGGAATCCGGTCGTGGGACACGGTGGGTTGGCACTCCACCCCCGCACTCCACCCCCTGTCCCCCTCCTCCCTCCGGAAGGAGGGGGGACGCTCGTATTACGGGCAAGGGTGGATCGCACTCCACCCCCTGTCCCCCTCCTCGTTTCACAAGGAGGGGGGACGCTCGTATTACGGGCAAGGGGGATCGGGGGTGGGCTCGTTGGGTGGGCTCGATAATTCGGGGGTGGGCGGGCCGCAGGAGCCATCGCCGGGATCACTGGCCGCCTGGGGCGAGACCCCGTCGGGGACAATCGTGAGGTCGTCGGGGCGGGAGCCGATCCACCCAGCCCGTCATACGAGCGTCCCCGAACCAACCTGCCCGTACTACGAGCGTCCCCCCTCCTTGTGAAACGAGGAGGGGGACAGGGGTGGAGTGCCGAACCACCCGTGTCCGTAATACGAGCGTTCCCCCTCCTTGCGCAGCGAGGAGGGGGACAGGGGGTGGAGTGCCGATCCACCTTGTCCGTAATACGAGCGGCCCGGCTCAAGGCGCGCAGAGCACCGCATCCTGGAGCGCGTAACCGCTCGGGTAGCTCTTCGTGTGCACCAGCGTGCCCTGCACGACCACCTCCTGCCCCTTCGCCTCGACCTCACAGCACAGCAAGGATTCGTCGCCCTTGCACTCGATCAGCGGCTCGCCGGCGGCATCATGGAGTTGCAGGCTGGTGTAGCCGCGCTCGCCGGCCTGACCCAGGAAGGCGGTGCCGGTGCACCTGTTGCAGCAGGGGTTGTCGTCGGAGCAGCCCATCTCCGTACACCCGGCGCCGCTGTTGAGAGGCCCGACGACCGCGACCGGCTTGCCGACCAGAGTGTCGCGGTTGTCAAGAATCTCCTGCATCGGCGCGGGCTTGAGGCTGGAGTCGCAGCGCGGCAGGGCCTGCGGCTTGTCCAGGCACCCCCCTCTCCAGGCCATGCACCCGACCCTCCCCTGCGCGTCCTTGAAGGCGTCGGCGTGGCTGATGCCCTTCGACGACGAGCCGTCCAGCAACCTCCAGACGTTGTCACCGCCGCCATAAGGCTCCAGGTAGAGCGTGCTGATGCCCTCCGGCACGGAGCCATCCCAGCTGTAGTTGGCCACCCGGAAGGGGGCGTCGAAGGCGAAGGGCGTCTCGTTCTTGATCACCTCCAGCGGCTCGACCACCTGCCAGACGTACTTGCTGCCCCCTTCAAACGAGACCAGCCGCGCCCTGATCACCACCTTCGCCCTCGCCGCGCGATCGGCCAGGACGTGCGCGGACCCGATCTTGTCGGCGTCCGACGCGGCCTTGTCCCCACCGCCACCCTTTGCGGGCGAGGGCGCGTCCCCCGCGTCATCCTGCGCGCCGCCCGACGCGCCGTCCTGAGGTGCGCGCATGGACACCCCGGCGTCGGAGGTCGCGACGGTCGCTCTGGGAGGCTGACAGGCGCTCAACAGACAGGCACACAACATCCAGATCTTCATTCGTCCACTCCATCCATTCGAGCCATTCGATCCAGCCCGCGAGGGGGAGAGTACGCCCCAAAGGAGAAAAGGATCTGAACCGGGTCCAGAACCAAGGACCTGGCCTGCGCCTCGGCACAAACCATCTCGCTCGGTTTACAACTCCGACCGCTGGCGTGACAGACTCAAGGGGCTGGTTGCAAGAGCCCTGCGCCCGACCTGGTGTACAATGCCTCTCTGACGCAGGCGGGTGGATCGTCGGATCGGGAAGGGGAGGGGCGAGGCGTTGTGGACGACGGAGGCCATCGGTGCGCTGTACAGACAGCACGGCCATGCGGTCTTTCGACGCTGCCGCAGGCTCCTCGGTGACGAGCGCGAGGCTCAAGAAATGGTGCAGGAGGTCTTCTTGCAACTCCTGGAGAACCCCGATCGATTCGAAGGCCGCTCGAAGGTCTCGACGTGGCTCTACGCCATCGCCACGAACCTGTGCCTCAACCGCCTGCGCGACCGGGCCGCGCGCGGCGCTCAGTGGCGGGCCGAGGTCGCCCGCCACCTCGAGCAGCCCGAAGGGGCGCCTGAGCCCGGCCAGCGCCTGGCCGCGCGCCAGATCGTCGACCTCCTGATGGCCGAGGTCGATCCGGTCACAGCCCAGATCGCCGTCTACCACTTCGTCGACGGCCTCTCTCAAGGCGAGATCGCAGACCTCGTCGGCCTCTCCCGGATCACGATCAACAAGCGCCTCGGCGCGATCCGGCGCGAGGCCCTGGCGCTGGAGGCTGCCTCGTGAGCGCGCACCTCAACCCCTTGACCATCGCGCGCCACCTCGGCGGCGACCTCGGCCCCTTCGCGCGCTGGCGCCTCCGACGCCACCTCGCCCGATGCCCGCGCTGCCTCGGCGAGTTGAACCGGATCGAGGCCGAGCGCGCCGCCTTCGACGCCCACCCGGATCGCGGCGCCGAGATCATGGCGCTGGCCGCCCGCCTCCCCCGCGGCCAAGGCCACGTTCCCCACGCCGCGCCGCCCCAACCCGCGCGGCCCCACTGGCAATGGGCCGCGATCCCCGCGGCCGCCCTCCTGGCCCTCTTCGTCGCGTGGCGGCTCCTGGGCGTCGACCCGACCAGCGACCCGCGGGGCGCCTCACCGCTGGACGACTTGAGCCCCAAAGGTTCGGATTTGTTCATGATCTACGTCGAAGGCGGCGACGGGGAGGCGGCGCCGCTGGGCGCGACCTGCGGGGCCGGGGACAGGCTCCAGGCCAAGATCCGCAGCGCCCGGCCCTGGGTCTTCGTGGTGGGGATCGACGGCGGCGGCGGCGTCAGCGCGCTCCACCCCATGGGCGGCGCGCGCTCCATCAAGGCCAGCGCCGCCGAGGCGTGGCTGCCGCAGAGCTGGCTGCTGGACGACCGGCCCGGGGTGGAGCGCTTCGCGGCGATCTTCTCGGACGCCCCCCTGGACCTCGACGACGCCGCGGCGCTGCTTGAGCGAGAGCCTGAGGCCCGCGCACACAGCGCGCAGCGCGAGGTGATCATCGAGCGCCGGTGCAGAAAGCAGGATCGACGATGACGGCCACGGACTCCCACCAGGGCCGCAGCGCGACGCCG
>SYOX01000226.1 GCA_005804885.1 Pseudomonadota bacterium | reverse complement strand
GGGTCTGGGGTCAGTGCATTGGCCTTGCTCAAAAACTCGATCCCGTGTTGGCCGCCATCCTTCATCGACCCGTGGGCCTGTCAAAAGGGCTCAGAGGGCTCTGCGCCGGGTCCCGGAGGAGATGTGACTAAGAGACAGCTTTCCGGAGGGAGGAGGGGGACAGGGGGTGGAGTACGATCCACCCGTGTCCGTAATTCAAGGGCCCCCCCCTCCTCGTTCCACGAGGGAGGCAGTGCCTCTCGGGGACAGGGGGTGGAGTGTGGGGTCGGGTGAAACCTTTTTGGAGGCGGCGCGTTCCGAGGCCGAACACCGACGCGCCCAAGGGAGGCCGACCATGAAGCCCAGAATGATCTCGTTCCTGCTCTTGACCTTGATGATGGCGACCGCCGGCGTGGTCAGCGCCGAGGATCGGGCCGAGTTGCCCGAGGGGCCTGCGAAGGAGGGCGAGGCGGCCGGGGCGGGGCAGGGTCTGGGGGGCAAGGGGGCCTTTGGCGGCAACAAGCTCCTGTATACGACCTACTTCTACACGGCGGCCGAGGCGATCGTGCATGGCTACGAGGCGGAGACGAGCGTGCGGATCGTGTCGCTGGATCAGCGCGGGACGGTGTGGCAGGGGGTCGTGGGGCCGGGCGAGACGAAGTTGATCCCGACGGGGGCGGGCGTCTTCGGCTTCTTGTCGGACAAGAAGGCCGCGATCCTGGTGGGGACGCCCTCGGCGTGTACGGCGGTGGGCTACTGGCTGCGGGATCAGACGGGCAGCTTCCGCTCCAACCTCTTCTATACGCAGCTGCCCTCGTCGATCTCGGCCCCGGACGCGCGGTTGCTGGTCTGGGCCCGGCAGGACACCAGCCTGACGGTCCGCGACCTGACCACCAAGGCGGTCATCCACGACGGAAAGCTCAAGGCGGGCAAGTACTTCGAGCTCACCAGCGACAAGCTCGGGCAGATGAACAGCCACACGCTCTCCTTCGAGGCCTCGGGCAAGGACATCCTCGTGCAGGTCTATTACGACGAGGGCTACTTCGTGCCGGGGCCGGACGGGCGGCTGGCGGGCAAGAGCTTCTGGACCTATGTGGGCGACATCACCCAGGGGAGCAACGACCTGAACCTCTTCAGCTACAACCGGGAGGCCAGCGCGACGATCCGGGACATCAAGAGCGGCGAGGTGATCTGGTCGGGGAAGGTGGGCGCGGGCAAGCGGTACTCGATGCCGCTGACTCGGCGCTATGTGGAGGTCACGGCGGACACGGAGATCGCGGTGTCGGTCACCCCGAATGACTTTCAGGGCTACAACGAGCACCACTTCGCGGGCGGGGTCGAGGGGATGGGGATCGAGACGGACTTCATGCTCAACGCTTCGGGCGAGCTGTGGCTCTTCTCCTACTACAAGGACAACAGCGTCACGGTGCAGGACGCGGTGGGGGCGACGGTCTGGTCGGGGCCGCTCCAGGCCGGCCACGCGCAGGGGATACAGGCGCCCGCGGGGATGTTCCGGGTCAAGAGCACCAAGGGGATGAGCGTCATGGGGGGCTGGGGGAGTTGCGGCGCCGAGTACTCGCCGGCGGGGGGCCTCTTCCAGATCGACGAGCAGCTCTTCGAGGTCGCCTCGATCATCCTTGAGGAGCGCCGCGAGGCGGCCCGCAAGGAGGGCAGAGAGCTGACGGCCGAGCAGGCCGCCGCGCCGTTGAGCGCGGCCGAGAACCAGCGCGCCCGCGATTACATCAAGCGCAACCTCAACAAGTCCATGAGCGCCGAGGAGGTCGACGAGCGCATCGACGCCATGACCGTCGAGTAGCCCGCCGCCCTCCTGGCCCGTCGAGTAGCCCGCTGACCTCCTGGCCTGACCCACTTGCGCAAGGCCAGGAGCACGCCGCGTCGACCCGATCCCTGTCGACGCCCGCCGCGACGACCTCCGCGATCAATGTCGGCTGCCCCTGCCGCGCTCGCCCGCGACGCGCTATAGTGTCGCGCGGAGCACAGACGACGCGGCGCCGGGGCGCGCGGGAGGGAGCATGAGGGGATCAGAGGGCGCCGAGCGCGCCGCCAGGGTGCTTGGGGCCGCGCTCCTGTGCGCGGGCCTGCTGGTCGGCGCCGAGGTCAGCGCGCACGGCATCTGGGGCCACGTCCACGTCACGGGGTGGGCGATCGAGAACCTGCCCGAGGGCGAGCTGCGGGACTTCTTCAGCGACCCGGAGGTCGTCAACGCCGCCCTCTTTGGCGCCGCCTTCACCGACTCGGGCTACTGGCCCCAGGGCGGCGACCTGTCCAGGCGCTCGCGGGCCTACGGGGAGCACACCCACTGGGAGCCCTTCATCGCCGACTTCATCGCCTGGATCGTCGCCAACGACCCGCCGCCCTGGGACGACCAGGAGTCCCGCAAGCGCGTCGCCTTCCTGATGGGCTGCGCCTCCCATGGCCTCCAGGACGAGATCTTCGACTCCCTCTTCCTCTACCAGGTCGAGGCCCACGACACGAAGGGTCAGGACGAGGCCGACCCCGCCACCGACGGCTTCCTGGCGCTGGACGGCCACATCCGCTTCGCCCCGACCGAGTACATCCCGATGGACACGCTGGTCGAGCTCTACGCGCGCCTCGACCAGGACGTCGACGCCGAGACGATCTTGAGCAGCGTCTCGATCATGAAGCGCTTCTACCTCAACCATGAGGTCGGCATCGACGTCGCCCGCGCGCTGGGCGACCGGCACGCGCCCGAGCTGCCCTGGACCCGCGAGCACTACCTCGACCCGGAGATCCCCGGCAGCCTGCGCGCCGAGGTCTTCCCCACCATGCGCTACCTCCAGGCCCTCTGGAAGCGCCTCCACGGCGACCTCGGCCCCGCCGACCTCGTCGTCTTCGCCTACCCCGAGGCCCCTCGGCGCCTGCTCGGCCCCGACGCCGCCCCGGACAACTGGGCCACGCTCATCTTCGGCGCTGGCCTGCGCTACGATCAGACGGCGCCGACCTGGGTCGACGATCAGGGCGACCCGGTGGCCTTCGCCCGCAACAACACGCGCTGGGGCGAGGCGTGGCCGAGGCTCATTCGCCTTCAGCCGGAGGGGCCGCTGGTCCCTGGCGGCTGGTACACCGTGGGGCTCGACGCCGGCGCCGCCGTCATCGACGGCTTCGAGATGGACACCCCCTTCGCGCTGCGCTTCCAGGTGGCCTGCGGCCCCGAGAACCCCGACGACTGCGAAGACCTGGGAGACATCCCCGTCGCCGCCATCGACCCGACCCCCTCCGAGGAGCCCGACGCCGGCCTGCCCGACGCCGACGACGGTGAGCCCGACCCCCCGCCCTCTCTGCCCCAGAGCCAGCCCGCCGACGGCGGCTGCGCCACCCCCCTGGCCGCGCCACATTCGACGGCGGCAGGCTGGCTGCTGCTCTGCGCCCTGATCGGGGCGCGCGCCAGGCGTCGGGATCGCGGCGGTTGCGGCGAGGGGAGGCGCGGCGCCTGAGCCCCGCGCCGGCGAGCGCGATCACCTCGGCGCCCGCCGATGACCGTCAGACCACAAGCACCTACGGCCAATCACGAGCATCTACAGCCAATCACGAGCATCTACAGCCACTTACAATCCAGATCGGGGTAGAAGGGGCGCTACAGGGTCAGCGATTTTTCGCGCAGCGCGGCGTCGAGGGCGTCGCGCATGGCCTCGGGGCTGCTCTCGCAGGCGACCAGCGCGGCGCGGTCGAGCACCTTGATCATGCCAGCGGGCGTGTCGGCCAGGACGCAGGGGAACTGGCCTGCGGCGGCCTCCTTGGAGGCGGCGTCGAGCTGGTTGCGGTAGATCGCCTCGATGGGCACGGGGATGGAGAGCGCGCAGGATTTCCACTCGCTCTTCTCCGTCAGGCCCCGGTGGGTGATGTCGCACAGGGCGCACTCCTTCTGGCCCTTCAAGGTCTCCACGGCGTACTGAAGGGCGCCGCGCAGGCTCCAGTCGGCGTTGTAGATCAGCACGATGCGGGTGACCTGCATGGCTCCTCCGTGGCCGCGGGCGCGGCTCCAGAGTTGGGGGTGTGGGGCGCTCCTGGCGACCGCACCACGGTGCGCAATAGCCGCCGCGCTGTCAATGCTCCCGACGGGGTCTCTCCCGCGCCGCCCGTCCGGCAGGGCGATCGCGAAGTCGACTTCGTTGACGGGCACGGAGAGATCGGGCAACTCCCCCTGCTGTCCTCCCCCTCGCTTCACTCCCCCTGCTGTCCTCCCCCTCGTTCCACAAGGCTGTCTCTTAGTCACATCTCCTCCGGGACCCGGCGCAGAGCCCTCTGAGCCCTTTTGACAGGCCCACGGGTCGATGAAGGATGGCGGCCAACACGGGATCGAGTTTTTGAGCAAGGCCAATGCACTGACCCCAG
>SYOX01000225.1 GCA_005804885.1 Pseudomonadota bacterium | reverse complement strand
GCCCTCGGGCAGCCGGGCCAGGGCCTCGGCGGGCAGGCCGGCGGCGCGGGCGAGCGCGTCGCGGTGGGCGGCGCGGGCGTCGAGGTCGGGGTCGTGGAGCGCGGCGTCGAGCAGCGCGCCGAGGGATCGCTGCGCGGGATCGGTCAACGCGGGCCTCCTGGGCGGTGGCGGGGCGGCGGCCCCTGGGGTCTTGATCAGGCCCATCCTCGGTTGGTGGGGCGGCGCGATCTTGTGTCATGGGGCGCGCTTGCACAACTCCTGCACAAGCTCTCCTCGGACTCTCCACGGCGGCGCGCGACGGTCGTCAAAGCCGGTGGGCATACTGGTTTCACGGCGCTAGGGGCTGGGTCAATGGCCCGCGCGCCGGGAGTGGAACCCGAGGCCGCCGAGGAGCTGTCATGCACCCCATCGTCAGGATCGCAGGAATCGCCGTCGTCTTCATCATCACCACCCTCGCCTGGTTCGTGCTCGGCGGGATCATGATGGAGCGCACGAGCTCACAGACCCGCAAGCTCGAAGGGAGGGTCGCCGACCTCTGGGGCAACGAGCAGATCCAGCGCGCGCCGACCTTCACGCGGCGCTGGACGACGCCGGAGGAGCAGGTCAGCACGGAGATGGTCGACGGGCAGCAGAAGACGGTGCGCAAGCAGGTCAACGTGCCGCAGCAGGAGGAGATGTCGCCCTCGTCCTCGGACATCGACGTGGATCTGAAGCTGGATCAGCGCCTCAAGGGGTTGATGTGGTACGCGCTCTACGACGTGGGCTTCAAGGGCCGGTGGGTCTACACCCACGAGCGCCCCGAGCGCACCGACCTGCACCTGGGCTTCGACTTCCCCAACGCCATGGGCCTCTACGACGACTTCCGCTTCGTGGTCGACGGCAAGGACATGGCCAGGACGCTCCGCCCCAACAACGGCCAGCTTTCGACGATGGTGCCCGTCGAGCCCGGCCAGGAGGTGGTCCTGGAGGTCAGCTACAAGAGCCGGGGGATGGACAACTGGCGCTACGAGCCGGCCCAGGGCGTGGCCAACCTGGAGGACTTCTCGCTGGCGATGACCACGGACTTCGACAAGATCGACTTCCCGCCCTACACCATGTCGCCGTCGAGCAGGTCGCGGACGGAGGGGGGCTGGGCGCTGGGGTGGGACTTCAAGCAGGTCGTCACCGGCCACAAGATCGGCATGACGATGCCGCAGCGCATCCAGCCGGGGGAGCTGGCCTCGCAGCTGGCCTTCTCGGCGCCGATCTCGCTCTTCTTCTTCTTCCTGGTCCTCTTCGTCCTCGGGACGCTCAAGAACATCGACATCCACCCGATCAACTACCTGATGCTCGGCGGCTCCTTCTTCGCCTTCCACCTGCTCTTCAGCTACTCGGTCGATCACCTGGAGGTCGTGCTGGCCTTCGCGCTCTCCAGCGTGGTCAGCGTGGTGCTCGTCGTCAGCTACCTGCACCTGGTCGTCTCGGCGCGCTTCGCCTTCGTCGAGGCCGCCGCGGCCCAGATCGTCTACCTCATCGGCTTCTCGCTGGCCTACTTCTGGGACGGCTTCACGGGCCTGACCGTCACCGTGCTGTCGATCCTGACCCTCTTCTTGATCATGCAGCTGACCGGCAGGATCCGCTGGTCCGACGTGCTCTCGCGACGGCCGACCGCCGACGCGCCGCCCGCGGCCTCCTGATCTGGTTGCGGCCCTCCCGGGCGTGGTAGGGTTCGCGCTGGACCCCCAACCCCGGACGCGCCCTATGTCACCGACGACAGCCCGCCTCCTCCTGCCCCACGCCCTGATCGCCCTGAGCCTGCTGGCCTGCCCGGGCCCCGAGATCGCGCGGCGCTCCTCGCCCCCCGCGCTCAAGCCTGCGGCCCCGATCGGGCGGCTGGACGCCCGCAACACCGCGCTGGCGCTGGTCGACGCGGCCGAGGCCCCGCCCCCCCACGCGCCGCTGCTCATCGAGCGCGCTGGCCCCTGGCCCGAGGCCGCCCAGGGCAGGCTCGACGCTCCGATCCTCGCGGCCGCCGAGGTCGACGGCGCCGGCGCCCTCTGGCTGATCGGCGCGCGGCCCGGCGCCAGGCTCGACGGCGGCCGGGTCTTCGACGCCTCACCGCCGCACAGCCCCTACCCGCGCCCCGTCGCCGCCGCCGGCCGGATCAAGGGCGGCGCCCTGACGCTCTCGGGCGACCTCGGCGCGATGGAGGGCGACAGGGTGGCCTTGATCGGCCACGGCGACGGGCCGCCCTCCCAGCGCGTCGTCGGCCACGCGCGGCGCCGCGCGGACAAGTGGGTCGCCCAGGCGGCCCAGGACGGCCCGGTGACCGCGGCGCGGGTCTCGACGCTCTCGCCCGAGCAGGATCGCCAGGAGCTGCGCGTCATCGTCAGCGTCGGCCAGTGCCACGAGGACCTGCCCGAGCGCTGGTCCCTGCTGATCGGCCGCGCGCTGGAGGCCCACGGCGTCCAGGGCGTCGTGGTCACCGCCGACGCGGGCCGCCTCGGCGACGCCTGGCTTTCCGTGTCCCCGCGCGGCTGCCAGAGCGGCGAGCCGCGTCTCGTCGTCAAGGCCCCCAAGGGCCTGCGCCTCGTGCGGACGCCCTTCTGGTCCCCGGACGAGATCTCGGTCGAACCCGGCGACTTTGACATGGCCGCGGCGCTGATCGCCGGCTTCCGCGGCGACCTGGGCGCGGCGCTGGCGCTGGCCTCGGGGCGCCGCGAGGGGGCCGACCGGACCGCGCCGCTGATCCGCGCCGCGCTGGCGATCGAGGCCGGCTGGCTGGCCGATCCGCCCGCGGTGCTCGGCGACACGGGCCTGCGCAGCGTCGAGGGGCGCCTGCTGCTGGCCGGCGCGGCGCACCTGCTCGGCGCGCTCGACGCGGCCGAGGCGCACACGGCCTGGGCCTACGACGCCCGATCCATGCCCATCCCGCTGGACGGAGAGCCCGAGCCGTTGTGGATGCGCTCGGATCTGGCCCGCGCCGCCGCGCTCGTGGCGCTGGGGCGCGCCGACGCGGCGCAGCAGCACCTCCAGGCGGCCATCCAGAAGGCCCAGATCGCCGAGATCAAGATCGCGCTCTCCCTCGGGCTCGTCGAGGTCCACCTCGCCCGCGGCGACATGAAGGGGATCGAGGACACCTTCAAGGCCATCGAGGCCGACAAGCCCGCCCTGCCCTCTCACCTGGCGACGCTGCGGCGCACCCAGGCCATGATCGCCCGGATCAAGGGCGACGGCGCGCGGTCCGAGGCGCTCTATGGGGAGTCGGCGCGGCTCTTCGAAGAGTCCCGGATGTGGCGACAGGGGGCCGCCATGCATCGCTATATCGCTGAGATCAAAAGAGATTCCGATCCTGCAGCGGATGGCGCGGCGCTGGAGCTGGCGAAGCGGGACGCGCTCAGGAGCTTTGACGCGGGCGCCCTCTCGGAGGTGGAGCTGGCCCGCGCGCTGGCCTTCGCGACGCGCAGCGCCACCTCCGAGGCGCCGCTGGAGGGCGGCCAGGGGGTGATCGAGGCGGCGGTGGCGGCGGCAGAGCGTGTCGAGCGCTACGATCAGGTCGCCGAGGCGCGGCGCTACGGGCTGCTCCTGCTGCCCGCGACGGCAGACATCGGGGTCAAGGCCGAGGCGATGCGCAAGGCGCTGGAGGCGGCGCTGGCCTCCGGGGCGCTGGAGGAGATCGCGATGCTCTTGAGCCTGAAGGGGCGGCTCGAGGCGGCGCGCTTCAACTTCGAAGAGGCCGAGGTCGACCTCAAGGTGGCGCTGTCCTTCGCGCGGGCGGCTGGCGACGCGGAGCTGGCGCAGCTCATCGAGGCCGAGCTGGCTGAGATCGCCAGATAGATCGGCCCGCGAGCGATTCTGAGGTATAGTAACGGGGGCCTCGGGGTTGAGGCCCTTGTGGTCGGGACCCCTGGAGCCAGACCCCGCGCCCCCAGGCAGAGAAGCATGAGCGCTCAAACACCTCGCCCTGACCGCAGGGCCATCCTCCTCATCATGGACAGCGTCGGGATCGGCGAGATGCCCGATGCCGCCAGCTTCGGAGACGCCGGATCGGACACCCTGGGCCACATCTGCGCTCGGGTGGGCCTGAAGGTGCCGACGCTGCGCGGGCTCGGGCTGGCCAACATCCGACCGCTGCCGGGGCTGCCGCCGGTGGAGGCGCCCTCGGGGGCCTTCGGGCGGATGGCCGAGCTGAGCCAGGGCAAGGACACCTCCACCGGCCACTGGGAGTTTTGCGGCGTGGTCACCGAGGAGGGCTTCGCGACCTTCCCCGACGGCTTCCCCGACGCGCTGTTGGAGCGCTTCGCCGCGCAGATCGGGGTCGCCGGCGTGCTGGGCAACAAGGCCGCCAGCGGCACCGTCATCATCGAGGAGCTCGGGCAGGAGCACGTCCGCACAGGGCTGCCGATCGTCTACACCTCGGCCGATCCGGTCTTCCAGATCGCGGCGCACGAGGACGTCGTGCCCATCGAGGTGCTCTACACGTGGTGCGAGGTGGCCTACGCGCTGGTCGCGCCGATGGGCCTCGGGCGCGTGATCGCTCGCCCATTTGTTGGAGATTATCCAAACTATACGCGCACTTACAATCGGCGCGACTTCGCGGTGCCGCCGCCCAGGGCCACCCTCCTGGAGCGCCTCGCCGAGGCGGGGATCGAGGTGTCCGGCGTGGGCAAGATCCCGAGCATCTTCTCGAACCGGGGGATTGCGCGCGACATCCACACCCACGGCAACGCGCACGGGATGGAGGAGACGATCGCGCTGGTGCGCGGGGGCCAGCGGGGGTTGATCTTCACCAACCTGGTGGACTTCGACGCGCTCTACGGACACCGCCGCGACCCCGAGGGCTACGCGGCCTGCCTGGAGGAGTTCGACGCCGGGCTGCCGGAGCTGCTCGGCGCGCTCGAAGCCGGGGATCTGCTGCTCATCAGCGCGGATCACGGCAATGACCCGACCTTCCCGGGCACGGATCACACGCGTGAGTACGTGCCGCTGCTGGTGACGGGATCGGAGGTCGCCGCCGGGGTCAACCTTGGGACGCGAGGTACCTTCGCGGACGTCGGCCAGACGCTGGCGGACTTCTTCGGCGTCGAACCGATGGACGCCGGGGAGTCCTTCCTCGGGCTGCTGTCGAAGGGGGAGTGATGCGGGCTGTTGATCTGATTCGCCGCAAGCGCGACGGGGAGAGGCTCTCGGGAGAGGAGATCGCGTGGTTGATCCAGGCCTACATCCAGGAGGAGATGCCGGATTACCAGATGGCGGCGCTGGCGATGGCGATCTACTTCCAGGGGCTCGACCAGGAGGAGGTGACGGCCTGGACGCGGGCGATGCTCTACTCGGGCGAGGTGCTGAGGTTCGAGGTGCCGGGGCCGGTGATCGACAAGCACTCGACGGGCGGGGTGGGGGACAAGACGAGCCTGGTGCTGGCGCCCTTGTGCGCGGCGGCGGGGATCTTTGTGCCGATGATCTCGGGTCGAGGGCTGGGGCATACGGGCGGGACGCTGGACAAGCTGGAGTCGATCCCGGGCTTTGACGTGGCGCTCTCGCCGACGCGGCTGCGCACGGTGGTGGCGCGGCACGGGATGGCGATCGTGGGTCAGACGGCGGAGATCGTGCCGGCGGATCGGCGGCTCTATGCGCTGCGGGACGTGACGGCGACGGTCGACAGCATCCCGCTGATCGCCTCGTCGGTGATGTCCAAGAAGCTGGCCGAGGGGCTCGACGGGCTGGTGCTGGACGTGAAGGTGGGCTCGGGGGCCTTCATGGGGTCCTTGGAGCGGGCTCGGGCGCTGGCGCGCGAGATGGTGGGGCTTGGGCGCTCGATGGGGGTGGATACGCGGGTGTTGCTGACGGACATGGACCAGCCGCTGGGGTGGGCCATTGGCAATGCGCTGGAGGTGCGCGAGGCGGTTGACACGCTGCAGGGGCGCGGGCCGGCGGATCTGACGGCGCTGGTGTGCGAGCTGGCCGCCGAGATGATGCACGTGGCCGGGGTGGAGCGCGATCGGGAGGCGGGCCTGGCGCGGGCTGCGGCGCTGATGTCCTCGGGAGAGGCCTTTGAGGTCTTTTGCAAGGCGGTCGCGGCGCAGGGCGGCGATGAGGCGACGATCCGGGATCTGGATCGGCTGCCGAGGGCGGAGAAGACGCAGGCCTTCGTGGCGCGGCGGGGTGGCTTCGTGCGGGCCTTCAAGTGCAAGGAGGTCGGGTTGATCGCCATGGCGCTGGGGGCAGGCCGTCAGACGACGGAGGACGTGATCGACCACGGGGTCGGGCTGATGCTGCACAAGAAGCGGGGCGACGCGGTCGAGGCGGGCGAGGCGCTGGCGACGATCCACCACCGGGGGGATTGTGATCTGGGGGAGATCGAGTCGAGGCTGATCGACGCGATAGAGATCGGCGACGAGGCGCCGCTCCTGGGTCCGCTGGTGATTGAGGTGATGCGCCCTTGAGGGTGGCGGCGAGGGTGTCGCCGAGGGCCTGACGACTTCGCCGCCTTGATGGCGTCGAGCGGGGCGGCCCTGAGGGCGTCGAGGTCGAGGCAGCCGGCAGGGGAGGGCGTGGGCTGCGCCGTCGAGGTCGAAGCAGCGGGCGACCGCAGGGGGGCGCGGGCTGCGCCGTCGAGGGCCGGCGCCCTGCTTTGCGGTCGAGGCTCAGAGCACGAGGGGGCGCGACACGGGTGTGTGTCGCGCCCCTTTGCGCTCTGGGTCGGGACCTGCGGCCCTTCGGGTCGGAGGTCCTGACCGTGTGTGGGTCGGGATCGACTACTTGATCTCGACGGAGGCGCCGGACTCTTCGAGCTTGGCCTTGACGTCGTCGGCGGTGTCCTTGGAGACGGCCTCCTTGACGGCGACAGGGGCGCTCTCGACGAGGGCCTTGGCCTCCTTGAGGCCGAGGCCGGTGAGCTCGCGGACGGTCTTGATGACCTGGATCTTGTTGGCGCCGAAGTTCGTCATGACGACGTCGAACTCGGTCTTCTCCTCGGCCACGGCAGCCGTGTCGGCCGCGGCGACCATCATGACGCCGCCGCCGCCGCCGACAGCCGCCTCGACGCCCCACTCGTTCTCAAGCTCCTTGACGAAGTCCGCCAGATCCTTGATGCGCATGTTGCCGAGGAACTCTTTGACTTGAGCGCGGGTGATATCAGACATGGTGATGTCTCCTTCAAGTGTGGCCCCGATGTTGTGTAATGGCGGGGCGTTGGGTCTAACCTGTCAAAACTGCGGGCCCACGCCGGATCTGGCGTGGGCATCCTGTCGAAAGACGCGGGTGACTCAGGCCTGGCCTTCCTTGAGCTTGTCCTCGTAGGCCAGAAGGACGGCGAGGAACTTGCGGGGAGGCGTCTCCACGAGCGCGAGGAACTTGCCGGGGACCCTCTTCATCAGGCCCAGGAGCCGGCTGCGCAGCTCGTCCTTGCTGGGCATGTCGGCCAGCGTGGTCAGGGAGGTGACGCCAGCGAAGGACTGTCCGTCGATGTAGGCGCCCTTGACGACGAACTTGTTGTTGTTCTTGACGAACTCCTTGACGATCTTGGCCGGGATCGCGGGCTCCTCGTTGTGCCAGGCCAGCGCGGTAGGGCCGGTCAGCAGGGCGCCCAGGGCTTCAGCGTCGGTTCCTTCGACGGCGCGTCGGATCAGGGTGTTCTTGGCGACCCTGTACTTGACGCCGGCCTTGCGGAATTCAACGCGGAGGCTGTTGACGGACTCGACGTCCATCCCGGTCATATCGGTCAGGAGAATCGAAGCGGCCTGTCCGAGCTCCGCCTGGAGTTCAGCGATGAGCTCTGCTTTTTCTTCTCGATTCACTCTGGACCTCACTCTTGTCATCGTCGGGGCGCGGGGGCCCCGATGGGGTTGACGGAAACTCGTTGTGACGCGGGGTGGCTTCGGAGGACAACAAAAAACCCTCAGCGATGGCGTCGCGGAGGGTCACAAGGCAGGGTGGATCGCAGGGCCGTGAGTCCGCGCGCGGTGGCGCGGTGCTCGGGGGGGCCGGTTTGCGTTCGCCCTGGTGCTTGCTCTCTCCGCGGGGTGACGCTTTCGCGTCGATTAAGGGGCCTGTCGGCCCCGACCCGCTTCTTTGAAGAAGCCTGGGTTGCGCTATCGTGGGTGGTTTCTGGTCGTCGGATCCTTGGCCCTCCCGGGTCTGGGATTGAGCGGCTGGGGGATCAAGCGGCGGGCTCGATCTCCAGCGAGGCGTTGACGTCGACCTTGATGCCAGGGCCCATGGTCGGCGAGACGGTGACGGCCCGGATGTAGACGCCCCTTGCGGTGGCGGGCTTGAGGCGAGTGATCGTCTCGATCAGGGTGACGTAGTTCTCGAAGAGCTTCTTGGCCTCGAAGCTCTGGCGGCCGAGCGGGGCGTGGACGATGCCAGCCTTATCCACGCGGAACTCGACGCGACCGGCCTTGAGGTCGGCGACGGCGCGATAGACGTCCATGGTGACGGTGCCGACCTTGGGGTTGGGCATCAGACCGCGGGGTCCGAGGATCCGCCCGATGGGGCCGACGTAGCGCATCATGTCGGGGGTGGCGACGGCCGAGTCGAACTCGAGCCAGCCGCCCTGGATCTTGGCGACGAGGTCCTTGGAGCCGACGTAGTCGGCGCCGGCATCCTCGGCCTCCTTGGCCTTCTCGCCCTCAGCGAAGACGAGGACCCGGACGGTCTTGCCGATGCCGTGGGGGAGAACGACGGCGCCACGGACCATCTGATCGGCATGGCGAGGGTCGACGCCGAGGTTGACGGCCACGTCGACGGAGGCGTCGAACTTGGCGTAGGCGACCTTCTTGGCCAGGTCCATGGCCTCGAGGGCGCCGTAGCGCGTCTCTCGGTTGACCAACTTGGCCACGCTCTGAAACTTCTTGCCTTTGTTGGGCATCATACACCTCATCCGGGCCGGGGCCCTTCACATCTCGAATCAATCATTGAGGACGACAGCCGCAGGGCCGCCGCTTAGACCACCGTGACGCCCATCGAGCGGCAGGTGCCTTCGATGGAGCGGACGGCGGCCTCGACGCTGGTCGTATTCAAGTCGGGCAGCTTGAGCCTGGCGATGTCGCGCACCTGCTGCTGGGTGATCTTGCCGACCTTCTTGCGGTTGGGCTCGCCGCTGCCGCCTTCGATCCCGACGGCCTTCATGATCAGGACCGCCGCGGGGGGGGTCTTGGTGATGAAGGAGAAGGAGCGATCGGCGTAGACGGTGATCACCACGGGGATGATCATGCCCATCTCAGACTTGGTACGCTCGTTGAACTCCTTGCAGAAGCCCATGATGTTGACGCCGTGCTGTCCGAGCGCGGGGCCGATGGGAGGCGAAGGGTTGGCCTTGCCCGCGGGAACCTGCAACTTGATCAGTCCAACAACCTTCTTGGCCATGACAACTCTTCTCCAGACAAGACATCATTCGCGTCGGCCGCCCGAAGTCCGTCGGCGACGCATCCACTCAGAGCGGGTGGTGTGTTAACCCAAGCCCGGCGACGAAGCAAGTTAGATCTTCTCGACCTGGGCAAAGTCCAGCTCGACAGGCGTATCGCGGCCGAAGATCTGGACGAGGACCTTGAGGCGCTTCTTCTCCTCTTCGACCTGCTCGACCCGGCCGCTGAAGTTGGAGAAGGGCCCGTCGACGACCTTGATCGCATCTCCCTCGGCGAAGGAGTGGATCATGACCGGCTCCTTCTTGCCCTCCTCGATCCGGCCCATGATCCGCTCGACCTCGTGGGTCGGGATCGCGGGGGGGTTCGTGGAGCCGCCGACGAAGCCGCTGATCTTCGGGGTGTTCTTGACCAGGTGCCAGGTCTCGCTGGTCAGCGTCATGTTGACCAGGATGTAGCCCGGGAAGAACTTCCGGGTCGAGGTGCGCTTCTCGCCCTTCTTGATCTCGACGACCTGCTCGGTCGGGATGAGGATCTCGCCGACCTTGTCGACCATCCCCAGCGCTCTGGCGCGATCCTCAAGGCTGGCCTTGGCCCGGTTCTCGTAACCCGAGTGCGTGTTGACCACGTACCACTTCATGTCTGCGCTCATGGCGATCTCCTCGCTCAGTTCGACCGATCCCGGCCAGAATCCTGGCGATGTTAAAGCAGGATCAGGTCCGTGAGCCACTTCCAGAAGAAGTCAAAGATGGCCAGGATACCCGACAGCACCAGCGAGAAGACGATCACCACCAGCGTGTGCTGCTTGGTCTCGGGCCACTGAGGCCACGTCACCTTCGAAAGCTCCACGGCGATCTCGCTGGCCCACTGCTGGACGTCCGCGCGCTTCCACCCGTACAGGGTCAACCCCAGGGCCAGCGCGAACCCGATCACCTGCGACAGGCGGAGCGCGTCGCCGATGATCAACGTGTCGGACACCTCGAAGGTGTCAAGGAGCAGCGCCGTGGTCTTGTGAAAGAGCACGAAGGCGATGATCCCCGCCACGGCGAAGCTCAGGTTGATGTACCTGGAATATTGCATCACTTCCACACACCAGGGCACCCCGTGCCGTGGTTCCACAAACAAGAACCCCCCGAGCGTGCGCCCAGGAGGTCCTGAAGAAAGCAGGCCAGGTAGGACTCGAACCTACAACCTCCGGATTTGGAGTCCGGTGCACTGCCAATTGTGCTACTGGCCTAAGCCGCCAACCCGCTGGATTCTCCAACAAATCCAGAAGGTTGTCCAGGGCCTCCGCCGAACCTGACCTGCAACCCGCCTCTCCTCCCTCGCATTCCTGCGAAGGCGGAGACCGGCGAGACAGCCAGGGACGGCCAGGGAGAGGAGGCGGCGGGCGCGCTCGCGCCGCCGCCCCTCACACCCGAAGATCAGGCGAAGATCTCGGCCACGACACCGGCGCCGACCCGGCGGCAACCCAGCCGATGACTCGCATCCCGTCACCGACGCGGGCGCCCCACATCTGCACCTGCGCAACAGCCGCCGCACCGCTCAACGGCCTGTTGTCCGGGTTGACCACCTTGGCCATGTAGCCGGGCAAGAACCCGACGCGGGCTCCGTCGACGTGCACTGCCACGACAGGGTCCGCGCGCCCCTCTGCCCCGACCGCGACCAGCGTCGCCGGCGCCTCGAAGTGGGCGCCGTCCGGGAGGCCCTTGAACGCGAACATGTGTCGGCACTCGTCCGCAGCCTCGGTGGTCGTGCCGGCCATCTTCACCGGCTCGCCCGAGCTCCAGTCCGGTCCGACCTGAATCGTCATCGAGAACGTCACCGCGTCGTCGACGTCACCGAAGTCCTGGCCTCCACTCGGCGCAACAGGCTCGGTTTCCCGACTCGTCGCCCGACGCATCCAGTCTCGAAAACCCATCGATTGAACTCCTCAGCCGCGGCTCGTGGCGGCAGGTCCCCCGACACCCCGTGCGACGGCAAGCCCCGTCGCTGAAGCCAAGGCTATGAGAACCAACCGACAACCGCACCCCGTGCCAGAGGACCAGGAGCACACGCGCAGCCTGCGCAGAGTCAGCGCACGCACTGCTGTCGGCAACGCTCGAAAATGATGCCGATCCGACGCTCGAAAACGAGGCCACCGGTTCGTGTCTTCTAGTCTGCCGTGTCTTGGGTTCTGATGCTGGGCAGGGTGTCGATTCCGCGGTTGCGTAGCCGGTAGCTGGCGCCCTTCAGGGTGAGGACGTCGGCGTGGTGGACGACGCGGTCGATCATCGCGGCGGCGACGGCCTGGTCGCCGAACACGCCGCCCCAGCCGCTGAAGGGCAGGTTGGACGTGAGGATCAGTGAGGCGTGTTCGTAGCGGGATGAGACGAGCTGGAAGAAGAGGTTCGCGGCGTCTTGCTCGAAGGGCAGGTAGCCGACCTCGTCGACGATGATCAGCCCGTAGCGCCGCAGCCGGGCCAGCTCCTGGGGCAGTCGTCCGGCGCGGTGGGCGCCGGTGAGTCGGGTGACCCACTCGGTGGCGGTCGCGAACAGCACGCGGTGGCCGTGGTGCGCGGCCGCGATCCCCAGCCCGGTGGCCAGGTGGGTCTTGCCCGTGCCGGGCGGACCCAGCAGGACGACGTTGCGAGCCTCGGTCAGGAACCCGCCCGATGCCAGCGAGGCGATCTGTTGCCGCACAGCCGGTTGGGCGTCCCAGTCGAACTCCTCGATCGTCTTGCGGGAACCGAACCCGGCGGCCCGGATCCGCAGTTGGGCCCCCGAGGCGTTGCGGGCGGCGACCTCACGGTCGAGGACGGCGGCGAGGTACTCCTCGTGGGTCCAGCCGGCGTCGCGGGCGTGGTCGGCCAGCCGTCCAGCGGCTTCGGTGATCCGGGGTGCCTTCAATGCCGACGCCAGATACGTCAGCTGCTTGAGCGCTTCGTTGGTGTCGCTCTTCGCCTTGGTCGCCATCAGGCCACCTCCTCACCGTCGGTGAGGTCACCGTCGATGAGACCGAAGGCGCGGTCGTAGTCGGCCAGGTCCCGCAGCAGTCCGTCGTCCGGGTCCGGTGCTGGTCGGGGGCGTTGGAACTGCTCACGCAGGACCTTCGCTGCCGCGACGTGGGCAGGATCGGTGATGGTCATGCCGCGCGCCCAGACCCGGTCATGGACGGCGACCAGGCGCCCCTCGTGGCGGACTTCGACCCGTGTCAGGTCGGCGGTGACGTCGACGAACCGGCCGATCACCGCGGGGTCGACCGAGTAGTCGGACGAGTCGACGCGGACGTAGTAGTCGCGTCCCAACCGGACCCGGTTGGCCCACCCGACCGCCGGTGGAACCGGCGGCAGCGGCAGCATCGCCGCCCTATCTGCGTTCAGCAGATCGACCGGCCTGGTCTTGATCGTGCGCACGATTCGGTTGTTCGCCTTGGTCAGCCAGTCGCTGAACTGGGCGTCGAAGTCGGCCGGTGAGGTGAAGTCACGCCCGGGCATGAAGGAGGTCTCGAAGAACCCGTTGCGTCGCTCCACGATGCCCTTGGACTCGGGGTCGTACGGCTTCAGCCGCTGCAGCGTGGTCGCCAGGGTGCCGGTGAACGCCCCGACGCCCTCGGCATGCCGCTTGCCGCGACCGATGCCGGACTCGTTGTCCCAGATCAACCGGCGCGGGACCCGGCCGAGGAGCTGCAACAGCGTCCACATGCCCAGCAGCAGATCCTCGGTGTGCCTGGTCGGGATCATCCGCCCGACCATGAACCGCGAGTGCGCGCACGTGATCACCATGACCGGCAGCAGCGTCCTCGTGCCGTCCTCGAGCGGGATCTTCTTCGGCGGGAACCACAGGTCGCACTGCGCCGCGTCACCCGGCAGCCACCTCAGCCGATCCGCGGGATCGACCGGGCTGTGGTCAGGCCGCAGCCGCCGGACGTGGTCGCGGAACCACGTGATGGACCCGGTCCAGCCGACCCGTTCTGCGATCACCGTGGCTGGCATGTCGGGAGTCTTGGCCAGCAGCTGGCGCACCGCCGGCTCGAACGGCGTGAACGCCGTCGGCACCGCCGGCCGCTCGTACTTCGGCGGCCCGTCCGAGGCCAACGCCCGCGCCACCGTCGACCGACCCACACCCAGGTCCCGTGCGACCTGACGCTGCGGAACACCGTCCGCCACCAGCCGCCGAATCAGAGCCCAATCCTCCACAGAGATCACCCATCCAATCTGTCTGGGTGGCCTCGTTTTCGACCGTCGCTATGGCCTCGTTTTCAAGCGTCGTCGACAACTGCTTTGGAGCCAGAGATACCCCGCCTTTGCAGCCAACCGGCATGCGGCATGCGGCATGCGGCAGATCAACGACCAAGAGGGACGCCGGCGCCAACACTGCTGCCGGGGCCGCGCCGCCTCGACCACACGCCGATAGCGTTCGAGTGCCGTCAACTGGGGTAGCAGCTCCGAGCTTCCACGATGAGCGCCTCTTCGCCGCCTGTCGGGCAGGGTGCGAAGCACAGGACGTGATGGCAGCCACGCGGCAGCCGAGGCTGCACGGAGGCGTATGCCGAAGTGCCTCATTTCGCCGCCTTCGACTGTCAACCAGCAGTTTCCCTCGCTGCCCTCCTGGCAGTAGCAGATGCCCTGCGTGGTCTCGGGGTGACCGGCCCACCTACTAGGTACCCATAACCGCCCAGGAGGCCCCATGCCGACCAAGCAGCCGCACCCCAGCCCCCGCATCCCGCGACCGCGGGTGCTGCCCGTGTACCTCAGTATCGAGGAGGCAGCTGGAGTGATGTCGTTGAGCACGAAGACGATTCGTCGTCGCATCAGCGACGGCTCGATCCCGGCCTACCGATGCGGGCGCCGCAACATCCGGATCCGCTTGGACGACCTCGAGGCAGCGTTCCGAAAGCTCCCCTCCAGCGGCCACTGATGGACGGTTGGTGGACACGTAGTGGACACGCGGACCAAAACGAAACAGCCCCTGATCCCGCGTTTCCGCAGGTCAGGGGCTGTTTG
>SYOX01000224.1 GCA_005804885.1 Pseudomonadota bacterium | reverse complement strand
TCTCCTGGTTCCAGCGAAAATTTCGCCGTCTTGTCGTCCGCTGGGAGCGCATCGAAGCCTGCTTCGACGCCTTTCTCTCCCTCGCTTTCATCCACATCTGGCTCAATCGCATCCTTAATCCCATTTAGTGGGATAGGTTCGTGATGTTATGAAGTTGGGCAAGGACAAGGAGATGCCCGTGGGTGATAATGATGGAGAGGCCAGCGGTGTTGTGGCCTCCACATCCTACCGGTGGCCTCTGGTGGTTGGAGATCGAAGAGGTGCTGAGGAGCTCAACGCCAAGGGTCATCAGGCCCAGGAGCAGGGCGACAACAAACACGCCCTTGATCTTTATCTGCAGGCCATCAAAGAGGATTCAACCTACACGCAGGCCTGGTTCAACCTGGCCTGCATGGAGGCCTCAGAGGGTGATGTGGAGGAGGCCATAGGAGCGCTGAACAACGTACAAAGCCTTGCTCCGGACGAGGATCTCGCCGTTTGGGTGAATGGTTGTAGTGGTTTCAATGAAATTCGTGATGGTGAGAGGTTTTCAGGTTGGCTCAGCACACTTCAGCGTTCTGGACACTGTCTTGAGGCGGACGCTTTGGTAGGGAAGTGGCGCTTTACCAACTTCGTCAAGACAGCCTCGAAGACCGACTGGATCGGCAACAACAACTTCTATGAGATGGTGATCAAGCGCTCGGAGAAGGGGCTTGATGCTACCCTCATCATGACGGGTTACACGCCAGACGTCAGGCTTCCCAGGCACCGTCAATATCGAGGCAAAGGGAGGATCGCGCTGGGATGTCACGAGGCCCGGGTTGATCTCGTTCTGTCTCGACCTGGTGATGATGCCGAGATGAGTTTCATCTTCAGCCCAGAGGGGCTTCGTCTCCAGGGATTGTGGTATTACAGGTCCTCAACCTGGAAGCGTCATGGCGCCTACGGAGCGCTGGCCGGAAAAGAAGGGCACGGCGCTCGTCTCTACATCGCATCATCTGCGGATCTGCCCTGTGAGGCGCGCTGCCGCCAGGATCATGGTCGACCAGAGAGGCCCGAGGACAATGGGATAGGCTGGATCTCCGAAGGAGCATTGGATGGTTGCTTAGGAGGCTGTCGTTGAATGGATCATTCAGGAGTCGACGGTGCGCGAAGGCTGTTGATTTTTCAAACCCATCACCCGCAGGCAAGGATGTCCTGAGCCCGCCGCGCATCTCCGTCCATGAGCTGCCCGATGCTGCCCGAGAGGCCCACGATCTGCACCCGGTCATTGTGCACATCAACACCGCCGACATCGCCCTGAGCTCGGTCGATGAGTTCTTCGCCGGGGTCAGGTACCGCTGGCCCGAGGTCGAGGGGCGCCTCCTGAGGCTCGTCGCGCCCTCTTCCTTGCTCAATCGGCGCTCCGCCATCGAGCTGCCGGCCCGCGTCGTAGCCAGAGACCTGCCCAGCTCCTTGGATGGCGGCGAGTCAGAAGGGGAGGCGCACTGATCGTGGCTGTCTCATCATCGAAGTCCAAGTCAGCTCCTCTGGGGCTGCCGCTGCCGGTCGTCTCGGCCTGGGATCCGAGCGCCACCGCGTCCGGCAGCATCGATCCGCTCGGCGCATTGCGCCCCTTCACGGCCCTGGCCACTACGCTTCTGCCTGGGGTCACGACCATCACCACGCGCATCCGGTATCTGTCCTGGATCTGCGCGGGACTCAAGCTCCTCGATGAGATCCCCGACGCGCCCAGAGGGGGTCGTGCGGGGCGTCGGCGACGCGCGCACTTGCTGGCCTGGGAGCGCCTCGTGGCGCTGGCTACCGGGCTCCACGCGCTGGAGCAGGGCGCTCAGGAGCACGACGCCGCATGGCGCCAACTCCGTGGCGTCACGTATGTCCGCAGAGCGGCTCGGGAAGGCGCGCTGTCGGCGCGCTACAACATGCTGCGCAACCAGGGGGGGGCGGGGGGCGTCGGCACCTACTGGGTGACGCTGGTCGCGGGCGAGCTGGTCGAGGGCGTCTCGGGCGCGCTGACGCCGCGCGGCGAGCAGTTGGCCGAGGCGTTCTTGCAGCGCCGGGATACGCCGCCGAGGGGGAGGCTGACCCGCGCGCTGATGTCGGACGCGATGGAATTTGATCGGGACGAGCTGTTGAGATGGGGAGCGAGCGCCCATCTGGGCGGCGCGGAGCCCTTTGAGCGTGGGCATCTGGCCGACGCGCTCCTCGAACCCCAGGCCCACGCCAGGATGGCCAGCGCCATGCGCGCAGCCTCGTCTACCGCCTCTGAGGCGGGCTCCTTCAGGCGCCTCTCCTCGTCGCTTGCAGACCTCGGTGATCCGCTCTCTGGCGCATTGGCCGCCTGCGCAGCAGTCGTCGTCGAATTCGAGGCGCTGCACCTGGAGCTCCTCTTCCGCTTCGATCAGATCCGGGCGGCTGACGTCCAGGACTGGCCCGTCAACCTGAGCGCTCTGGACGCCGCTGCCCCGGACGAGCGCCTCCTGATCCTCGGCGAGTCGCTGGCGGCGTCCCTGGACAAGCACGCCGCGGGCTTGCCGGGCCACGTCGCCCAGGCGGTCCGTGCCTTCCTCCTCGCGGTCGAGCCCGCGTTCCGGGCCAGCACTCGAGCTGGCCTCGTGCGCGCGCTCGTCGGTCACCACCAACGGGTCCAGAGCGGCAAGCACGACGCCTCTCGCCAGCCCAAGATGCCCTGGATCGAGTTGCTCGGGGACAAGGTCATCATCTCGCCCCGATACGCGCTGGCCGAGCCTCCCGAGCGCAGTGGCGCCGACGCGTTCACGCACCCGTACCGGATCGAGCAGTTCCAGGGGATGCTGGAAGAGGCGGGCGTCTGGGAGGTGACGGGATGAGCACGCGCCGTCTCCTCGGGATGTGGGAGCCGCCCCAAGGGTTCCAGCTGGCGAGCGTTCTGGCGACGACCTACGAACTCCAGGCCGACTTCCTCGAAGAAGACCTCCTGCCGACGGCGCTTGGCTTGCGGCAGTCGCCAGCGGCGGGCCGCGCATTTCGCCTGGAGCTGGAGTACGCCCTCCAGGACGCCGAGGTCTCCATCTTCTTTCATCCTGATCGTTACCGCCCAGGCCTGCGCCGTACACCCCGCATCGACCTCATCCCGATGCCGGAGAGCCGCTGCCCGAAGTTGCACGCCAAGGTCGCGTTGCTGCGCTTCGTCCGCCCCGAGGCGCCCGCGCCGGAGCGCCAGCTTGTCCGGCTGGTGATCGGTTCGGCCAACCTGACCGCCCCGGGCTACCGCAGCAACATCGAGGTCGCCGCAGCCCTCGACGATGCGCCTGGGGAGTCTGCGGAGGTCGTGGGCGCCGTGCGCGACGCCGCCAGATGGCTCGAAGCGCTCGTGGGCACGCCAACCGAGCAATACCGCAGGCAGATGCGCGACATCAAAGCCGTGTTCGCCGCTCGTCCGGTCGACGCGCGTCGGGATCGGCTGTCTTGGGTGGGCTTGCCGATCTCGGGAGGGGTCCTGCGCGCCATGGAAGCGCCTGGAGACACCGCGACCCGATTGACCATCGCGAGCCCCTTCTGGCCCTCCGGCGACGACATGAGCGACGTCGTCGGTGCCTTGCAGCGGGCCTGCGGGGGTCGCTTGGGCGAAGTTCGCCTCATCGGGCAGGCGAGCGTGGACAAGGCGGGGCGGGTGTGGCCAGTGATGCCCACGGCGCTTGTGGCGGCGCTGATGGACGCGAAGGCCAGGGTCTTCGTCGCGGCGGCTGATCCGCACTGCGGGATTGGGCAGGACAGCGACGGCGATGACGCGGAGTTCGACGGCGTCAACGCGACCCGCCGCCGCCCGCCGCTGGGGACCCGATCCCTTCACGCCAAGGTTCTGCTCTTCGAAGGCCAAAAGACGGTCAAGCTGGCCGTGGGCTCGTTCAACCTCACACGGCGCGGTCTGGGGTTGATCAAAAACGCCAATGCGGAGGCGGGGTTGGTGTGGACGCTCCCCGCTTCCTCCGCTTCCGTGCTTGCACAGACGGTCTCCTTCGCCACCCCTTTCCGGGAGGTCACTCGTGCCCCACGGGACTTCGTCAAGGAGCCGAAGCCCAACGATGAGCCCACAGGGGATGGGGCCTGGCCCAGCTTCCTGCGCGCGGTGCGGGCCAGGCGCGACGCGATCATTGTTGAGGGTGACAGCCTCGACTGGCCGGGCTCGGTGACCCTCCAGATGAGGGACATCAGGGCGCGCCTCCTGGGTGAGGAGCGGTGGTTCGATGATTGGGTGATCTCGGATCCGCCGAGGGACAAGCCAATTTTTGAGATGGAGCGCCCGTTCGTGGCCTCCTGGCTTGCTCAGCATCCCGCATCCAAGGTCGCGCTCTGGTCACCGCTGGCCGACTTCGAGGTGAGGGTCCGCTGGGGCGACTGCGAGGCCACAGTCCCCGTGATCTTCGAAGACAAGCACTTCTTTCCGGTCGTCGAGGCGCCAGCCCAGGAGGACGAGCAGGCGCTGATCGCGTGGTTTCTGGGGCTGCGTGAGTCCGAGGCCGCCCAGGACGGCGGGTTCGGCCACAGCATCGATCCGGTGCCGAAGGCTGGGACCGAGGAGATGCGCCCGACTCACGACATCTTGAGCTACCTTGTCCGGGACTTCGTCCATGCGCTGCCGGGCATCAAGAACCGGCTTCAGGAGGCCAGCGTGACCGAAACTGGACTTCGCGCGGCGCTGCTGGGGCCACGCTCCCCCGTTGCTCTGGCCCGCGAGGCGCACAGGTCGCTCGGGCATCCCGAGCCGGGGAAACCTCGAAAGACAGTCGTTGCTGCGGCCTTTCAGCTTGTCGAGCTGCACCGGCTCCTGGCGGCGGTAACCCTGCCAGAGCTTCCAGAGGGCGTCACGGAGATGCTCAGGGGAGAGGCGCTTGGCGAGGTCGCCGCGCTGCTCCTGGAGGTGAGCGCCGGGATCCCTCAGGGCGAGCGCTCTGCCGTGCTGGTCGACTTCCTGAGAAGCGGAGGGCTGCCATGATGGATCGTCCGGAGGGTCTGGATCTTCAGCGCTCCTTGCGCGAGGTTCTTGGAGGCACCGATCGAGCGCTTCTGGAGAGTACGGCTGCGCGACAGGAGCGGACGATAGACGCCATCTTGTCCCGCCTCTACAACGCCGACGAGGACAACCGAAGAGAGATGGTGTTGTTGGCCGACGAGGTCGGTCTGGGCAAGACCTTCGTGGCGCTCGGCGTGGCGTGGTCGGTGCTCCAGCGCCGCAAGGAGGCGGGGCTCGCGTCTGGGCCGGTCCTTGTGATCACGCCCCAGAGCCACGCCTTGTTCAAGAAGTGGCGGCGGGAGGCCGAGCGCTTCTTGCAACTGGTCGTGCCTCAAGGGCAGCGATTTGAGGTCGTCCCTGTGTCGAATCCGCACGAGCTGGCCCAGGCGCTGCGCTCACGCCGCCAGACGCTGGTCATCGCGCGGATGCCAGCGCTCTCAGGCCGCCTTCATCTCCTCGCCGACGCTCTGATGGCAGTCTTTCATGCGCTCTTTCAAACGGAGGAGTTCTCTCTGACACCGCGTCAGCGTATGGCGATGGTCAAGGAAAAGTTGAATAAAGTCACCCACGAAGACCTCAACCTGCGTCACTCCGCAAAGATCTGGAGAAGGACCCGCAAGCTCCCCGAGGTCGGCTTTGGGCAGGCGGAGGTGCTGGGCGCCTGGCGGCGCATGGGGATGAATGATCCGGGCCTGTGCAAGCGGGTTCATGAGTCGTTTCAAAGGATCAGGTCCGGCAAGAAGGTTCGCTCAACGTTCTGGGCGGATATTCGTGAGCTGGCGCGCGCGGCATTGGGTGAGACGGTGCCGCACAGCCTCCCATTGGTGATCGTGGATGAGATCCACAATTGGAAGAACCACCCTCAGAGCTGGTGGCGGTTCGCGCACATGCTGGGCTCGAAGATGGAGCGGCTGCTTGGCTTGTCCGCGACTCCATTTCAGCTTGGCCCGCACGAACTGAATCAGGTGCTCGCTCTCCGGCAGGCCCTCTCGTTGCAGCCTTTCCGCAAGGCCTTTCTGGACGCCCGGGCCACCGATCTGGCGAGAGATCTCCAGAGCGCGGCAGCGGCAGGCGAGGGGCTCAGGATGGCGTGGTCGGCAGTGGGGGCCTCGGATTTGCCAGCGCTGGAGTTGGCGTGGAGCGCGTGCCGATCCCAGGATGGCGACGCGGATTCCCGGTTGCCGCCTCGTCTGGGACGGGCTCTGGAGTGTGCGCGGGGTGTCCTCGTGGCGCACACCCGGCTCGAGGGGAGTCTTGGGCCTTTTCTTTTGAGGCACACGCGAGACACATCGCACCGGGCCTGGTGGGTGGGCCGCGAATCGGTGCCGGATGCAACAACGCCGAGCGCCACCGGCAGCGGGTTGCGGTGGCGTCCCGGACTGGATGTCACGGGAGATGCGGAGCTGGTCCACTACCTCATGATGCGGGCGGTCCAGGAGCACAAGGCGGGCAAAGGGGCGACCAGCCTCGGCGCGGACCTGGGTGGGTCGTACCGATTTTTCATGGACAACAGGCTCGCCCCTCTCCTGCCTGGTCAAACCGCAGAGGAGCAGCACTACCTCGGCCTGGTGAAGCGCGCCGTAGGGGAGGAGGGGCATGAGCACCCCAAGATCGCGGTGACGGCAGACCGCGCTTTTCGGGACTGGCTTCGGGGAGAGAAGACGCTGGTGTTTTGCTTCAATGTGGTCACGACGGAAGCCATTCAGGACGCGACGAGGGCTCGGATCGAGGCGTGGGAGGCCAGGACGCTCTTGAAAGCGTTCGGGGGTGAGGAGGGCGAGTTGAAGCGGCGCCTGATCAACTTTCAGAGTCGGCTCTATAACTATCGGCAGTCTCTGTTCTTGCTGTTTCAGGATCATCCGCTGGCGGGCTCCAAGGGCTGCCTCCCTGCTGAACATGCCTTACAGGCGTCAGACATGGACAAGATCGCGCGGCGTCTGGCGTTATCGGGCGCGCCCAGGGAGGGCAGCCGCTTCGATCGTCGGAGGGTCGTGGCCGTGGCCGAGCAGGTCCTGGTCGAGCGCTGGTCGAGGACGCAGGCAGGCCAGAGGTGGATTGACCGGATCGACAAGGCGTGGCGGCTCGACGGTGGTCTTCGGGAGACGGTGCTTGCGCCGGGTTGGGTCGACACGAGGAGGCGTCTCGTCGAGGGCCTCAGCCGAGAGCACGAGCCCGAACCTCTGTCCGCCGAAGAAGACGTTCGCTTTGGGAGCGCTCTGTCGAAGGCAGACATAAGAGCCTGGATGGAGGTGCTGCGAGGGAAGGCAGGGAGAGACACACTGGCGCCCTACACGAGGGACGTAGAGAGGATCAGCCCGAGCCTCCTGGCGGCTTACCACGCGCCGACGTTGGCGATGCTCCCTGCGCGCCTCCGAGCGCTTGCGGCCCGGATGTTGCGCCGGATGCTCCGCTCTCCAGGCTTCCTGGCTCGCTTCATCCTCAATGACAGCGCCGCCCGCCCTGACATTGAGGCCGATGATGACAGCTCCGACGAGAGTTGGAGCGCGTTGATCCATCGCAGGTACAGCGCGGCCTCGGCGAGCGGGGAGTCTGCCCAGGAGAGGTTCGAGGTCTACCTGACGGGGCTGCTCAAGGCAGTGGATTTGACGGAGCAGATGGAGGCCTTTGAAGACGCCAGCCGGAACCAGAACGTCGTGGCACGGGTCACGGGGTCATTCGGCAGCACAGAGCGGGACCGGCTGTTCACGGGCTTCAACACGCCCTTGACCCCTGAGGTCTTGATCGTAACGTCCGTGGGTCAGGAAGGCATTGATCTGCATCGGGAGTGCCGTCACGTCATACACCACGATCTGCCCTGGAACCCTGCGACGCTTGAGCAGCGCACGGGGCGCGTCGATCGCATCGGGAGCAAATCGGAGCGGCTCAAGCTGGGTCATGGCAGAGAGAGCAACGAAGCCGGCTGGCTCAACGTTGCCGTTCCCTACATCGCGGGCACCTACGACGAGCACAGGTTCAGGGTCGTCCATGGTCGAGCCCACCTCTTTGAAGTCACCATGGGCGGAAAATACTCTGTCGACGGTCATAGAGGCTTGAGAGGCGAGAAGGATGATGCCATGGAGCAAGAAGGCTTTGAGGACGACGAGGGCACGAAAGGCGAAGCGTGGTGTCCGCTGCCCGAAGCAATATCGCAAGACCTCCGTTTGAGGCTGGAGGCGCCCGTTGAGGTTGACGTACGAAAGCCGTGGTGAAGGAAATCGGAAGATGGGCCAGCTGCTGAAGGAGCTTGTCCCTTTTGTTCTCCAACACCGAGGAAGGGTGGTATACTCGGGCACTCTTCGATAAGAGACCTTTTCAGGGGACCCATGCCTTGAGTGTTTTCATGTTATTGTGCCTGAACAATCTATGATAAGGAGAGGACACCATGTGGCTCATCACCAATTTCGGCTTCTTCAGTGTCGTCGAGAAGCCCGGCGACAAGAAGGCTGGCCTCCTGACCGTCCGAGCGCGGGCGAAGGCCGATCTTGAGCACCTCAAGGAGCGCTACCTCCCTTCGATGGGGGCCATCGTCGAGAACGCGGGGACCGACTATCCCTATCGGGTGCAGATCCCTCGCGACACCCTGGCCATCGCCATGCTCAGGCTCACCCAGGAGATTGACTACTCCAACTTCAAAAGCTCCGTGTCCAAGGTACAGGGCCACGAGCGCAGTGGCCTCTATCACGACGTCTGGGACACCCTCTACAAGATCACTGGACAGGAGAAAATGACGATTGACCCCTCGCCTGTACTTCCGGAGCCCTCCTCCCCCTCTTCTGCGTTGCGCCTGGCACGGGAGACCTCCTATGGCGGCGTCGTGATCGACGCTCAAGGACGAGTCCTTTTGAGGGAGCCTCAAGGTCACTTCGATGGCTACGTCTGGACCTTCGCCAAGGGGAGGCCTGCTCAAGGAGATAGCCCAGCGAGCTGCGCGCAGCGCGAGGTGCAAGAGGAAACGGGCTACAAGGTCTCTGTCATTGATCTCATCCCAGGCTCCTTCAAAGGGGGCCAGGGGCAGAACGTCTACTTCCTCATGAAGCCCAACGGCGAGCAGGGCCACTTCGACCCCAAGGAGACACAGAAGACCTGCTGGAGCACCTGGGACGAGGCGAGAGCCTTGATCGACCAGACTACCAACTCGATCGGCCGCCAACGCGATCTAGCGGTGCTTGAAGCTGCCCGGAAATTGTGGGAGCAGAAGAATTCGTAGCCGCGCCTGCGCCCCAAGGAGAACCCTCAAGGTCGTTGAGCGGCGCTTGAATCGGTGGAAGATCATCAAGACTCAAGGATCTCTGACATCTCTACCGAAGAGCAGTTCGATAAGCTTGAACAGTTCACTCCATCCCGAGGCATACTCCCATGCGCCACGCCTCAAGACAGCCTTGCGGTTGGTGTTTCCTGAGTCTGGGGAGGCAAAGACCAGAACAGGGGGCCGCTCCTGCTTCCATTCGTTGATCCTGTCGAGGACATCGAAGACGGCAGCGTCGAGCGGGGTGGCCGAGCGGAACCCGAAGTTCGAGATCAGCAGGTGAGCGCCAGCATGGTTTTTCTTGTTGAGCTCATCGGGAGAATGGAGGAGTTCCACGGTACACGCAGGCTTGCCTGAATCATCCTTGAGTCCCCTGTGTCAAGCGACATCCTAAAGTGTACCCCTGCGACAGACCAAAGTGTACCCCCTGTTGAGTCAGGTGGAGGGGTTCCCCACCTGGTTTGAAGCTGTGGTTTTGATGAGCCCAGCGCGCCGCTTCTCGCGCAGCCTGTAGCTC
>SYOX01000223.1 GCA_005804885.1 Pseudomonadota bacterium | reverse complement strand
TGCCGACCGGCGATCCGTTCTTGGTGATTCCGGTCGGGATGAAGTCATCAGACAATTGCGTCAGCCCGCCCGCTTCCCCCGGCTTGCCGATGGTCATGGCAAGCGGGCCGCCCGCCACCTCCAGATCCAGCGCCTTGTCCACCACGCACGGGCTCGTGCCGCCGAGCTCCAGCGTCACCGGCGTCAGGTGCTCGGCCGCGGCCCGCATCACGATCCGGCCGACCGCCCCGCCGCCCGTGTAGAAGATGTGGTCGAAGCGCTCCGAGAGCGCCGCCGTCGTCTCCGGCACGCCGCCCTGGACGACCTTGACGCAGGCCGGGTCGAGGTACTCCGGCAGCCACCGCGCGATGGCCGCCGAGGTCGCCGGCGACACCTCCGAGGGCTTGACCAGCGCGCAGTTGCCCGCCGCCAGCGCCCCGATCAGCGGCGCCAGGGTCAACTGAAAGGGGTAGTTCCACGCCCCGATGATCAGCACCACCCCCAGCGGCTCGCTCTCGATCCTGGCCTTGCAGGGCTGCTGGACCAGCGGCGCGTTGACCCGCTCGGACTTCGCCCACCCCGACAGGTGCTTGAGCGTAAAGTCGATCTCCCCGGCCACGAAGGCCGTCTCCGTCAAGGTCGCCTCCGCGCTGGACTTGCCCAGATCGGCCGCCAGCGCCGCGTGGAAGTCCCCCTCCCGCTCGACGATCATCGCCTTGAAGCGCTCCAGCTGGCGCATCCGCCACGCCATCGGCCTGGAGCGCCCCGCGCTGAAGCTCTCGCGCAGATCGGCCACCAGACCCGGGATCGCCTCAACGGGGGTCGGGATCATCGGGCTCTCCATCACTCCACCTCGATGTCGATCGTCGAAGAGAGGTTCGGGCCGTAGCTGCGGTGCGCACCGTCGGCCAGCTGCAGCGTCAGCGTGTGCTTGCCCTTGGGCAAGGTCAGCTCCGTCTCCGTCTGCCCCTTGCCGAAGTGGATGTGCTTCTCATCCGCCGGCACCACCTGCCCCAGCGGGATCGGCCCGCCGTCGACGATGATGTGGTGGTGGCCGATCGTCTTGTCCTCCGGCGACTCTCCGGCCGGCTTGATCGCCATGCCCTTGGCCTCGAACTTGACCTTGAAGGGGCTCTTGACCCCCGCGCCGTCCACAGGCTCCAGGAAGAGCACATTGCGCGCCTCCGAGGTCGACACCACCTCCACCGTGATCGTCGCCGCCATCGACTCGCCGAAGCTGCGGTGCGCCCCGTCGGCGAACTGCATCGTCAGCGTGTGCTTGCCCGGCGGCAAGGTCACCTCCGTCTCCGTCTGACCCTTGCCGAAGTGGATGTGCTTGTCGTCCGCCGGCACCACCTGCCCCTTCTCGATCGGCCCGCCGTCGATGATCAGGTGGTGGTGGCCCTTGGTCGCGTCGTCGATCGCCTCTCCAGCCAGCGCGATCGCCTTGCCCTTGACCCCGAACTGCACCATGAAGCTCTCAAAGACCTTCGACCCCTCCTGCGGCCAGACAAAGAAGACCCCCTCGTCCTCTGCCGCCGGAGCCGCCCCGGCGTCGGCCGCCGCCGTGTCGACCGCAGGCGCGCTCGTCGGCGCCCCGGCGTCAGCGGAGGCCTTGTCCACGACCGCCGGAGCGCTGCCCGCCGAATCCACGGGCTTCTGATCCTCGCCCTCAGGCGCCTTGGCCCCGTCACAGCCCGACGCCCACAAAGCCAGCGCCGCCAGCACCACGACACCCGACCGCAACCTTCCACCCATCATGATCTCTCTCCAGGTTGTTGATCCAGAAGCCCTTTTCAAAACCCCTCGGGGGAAAGGGCTGGTCATCGACTGTCCCGCTGGTATAGGCGAGCGGCCGCCAGATGGCAACCTCACCCCGCCGCGCGCAGCTGCCCCAGGCCCAGGTCGGGCCGGTTGGTGATCAGCCCGTCGACGCCCGCCCGGATCAGCGCGGCCATCAAGGCCGGGTCGTCCACCGTCCACACCAGCACCTCATAGCCGAGCCGGTGCATCCGACGGACGAAGCCCATCTTGAGCAGCTTGTGGTTCGGCGAGACGAAGTCCGCCCGGCAGGCCGACAACCGCAACTCCGGGTAGATCTCGCCCAGGCGCGTCCGCAAGGCCCGCTCGGGCTTGTCCACGCCCAGCAGCAGCCCGACGCACAGGTGCTCGTTGAGCTCCTTGACCCGCAGGACCGTCGCGTCGTCGAAGGACTTGATGATGCAGTCGCTCGGGCTGATCGTGTCGCAGATCACCCCCACGATCTGATCCTCGTAGCCCCCCTCCTTGATCTCGATGTCGAAGGCGATCCGACCCCGGCAGGCCTCCAGCACGTCCCGCAGCCGGGGCGCCTCGAAGCCCAGCGCCCGCGTGCGCTCAAGCAGCTCCTCGTAGGTCATCGACGCCAAGGGCGCCTGCTGGACGTGCGCGTCGTGGAAGCAGACCAGGACGCCGTCGCGCGTGCGCCGGACGTCGAACTCCATCATCGGCGCGCCGATCTCGATGGCCTTCTCGAAGGCGTCCATGGTGTTCTCAAAGGGCACCAGCCCCGAGGCGCCTCGGTGGGCGATGATCCGGGTCATGTCTCTTGCGCTCCTGCAATCCAACTCCGGCGCGCTTATATCACGGCTTCCTGCGCCGAACGAGCCCCGATCCGAGCGACCGCCCCAGGCTCGCGCCTGGGGCTACAGATCGGAGACGCCCCTGCGGGGCTCACGAGGGGGCGTCAACCTGCCCGGCGGTGTGGCCCTGGACACCCAGACCCTCATTCCATCGTGTCCGTCGTGGTTTGTGACAGGGCGCACGAAGGCATTGACCCTGTCGAGAGCCCCGAAGGGGCGTCCCCGATCTGTAGCCCCGGGCGCGAGCCTGGGGCGAGACGCCGTCGGCCAGATCGTGGTCCCTGGGTATCGTAGGGGGCCTGGTGCGTCGGGACTTTCACCGAGCGAACCTGACGAGCCCCGATCCGAGCCTCTATTGACCCTGATCGCCTGTCGGGTCATGTTGTCGGCCACGAACAGATCCGTCCGAAGAGGTCTATTGATATGACGATCCCGACCCACGACGCCCACCGCCCCCTCACCGCCACAAGCCGACGCGCTGGCGCGGCGATGCGCGCGCTCAAGGCGTTGAGCACGGCGGCCCTGTGCGCCTCGCTCTGCGCGCTCATCGCCTGCGGCGACGACCCCAGGCCAGCGCCGGCCGAGACCCCCAACAACGACCCGAACAACACGCCCAACAACGAGCCGAACAACGAGCCCAATAACGATCCCAACAATACGCCCAACAACGATCCCAACAACACGCCCAACAACAATCCTGGCTGCCAGAGCGACGCGGAGTGCTCGGGCGGGCGGCGGTGCACGTCGGACGGGACGTGTCGGGCGCGCTTTGATCGGGGCTGCGCGGCGGACGAGGACTGCCGCACGCACGAGTCGTGTCAGGATGTCGGCGGGGGAGCGCGGGCCTGCGTGCGGGCCGAGCTGCCGATCGTCATCTGCCCGGGGGCCGAGGGGTGTGCGCAGGCCGAGGGCGCGCTGAGCGTCGGGGCCAGCAAGAAGGCGATCACGCCGCCGGGCTTCGAGCAGCCCCTGCCGGAGTTCCTTGACGGGTCGATCTTCGTGGGCGACCCGGACATCATCGACGGCGAGGTGACCTTCTACGACTGCGGCCTGGATCAGCTCTGCGAGGGCGATCCGGGTTACGCGGGGCCGGATCTTGGGGAGGGCGACGGGCACATGCAGGGGGCCTGGATCGCGGGCTTTGACCACAGCAGGCCGGCGCTGCGCTACTGCCCGGAGCTTGAGGGCGGCCTGTGCCCGCTGGATCAGCCCTGGGTCGGGGAGATGGCGCACGACGACATCTTCGCCCGGGCGGTGGCCTTCCGGCAGGGGGACACGACGGTGGTCTTCGTCGTGGTCGACACGGTGGGCTTCTTCTACGACGAGGCGCTCAAGGTCGAGGCGCTGCTCGATCCTGCGATCGACGTGGATCTGCTGGTGATCTCGGCCACGCACAGCCACGAGGGGCCGGACACGATGGGGCAGTGGGGGCCGGGGGCGCAGGGCTCGGACCTGCCGATCAACTCCGGGGCGGAGCCCTGGTGGATGGAGTTCCTGGATCGGCAGATCGCGGCGGCGGTCACCGAGGCGGTCGAGGGGCTGCGGCCCGCCACGATCAAGGCGGCCATGGGCGACACGGGGGTGCGGGGCTTCGGCGTGCAGGACAGCCGCGACCCGTGGATCTTCGACGACGACCTGGCCGTCCTTCAGGCCGACGACGCCGAGACGGGCGAGCCCATCGCCACGATCCTCAACTGGGGCAACCACGCCGAGGCTCTCTCGGACGACAACCACTGGATCACGGGGGACTTCCCCGGCGCCGCCTGCCGCTACGTCGAGGGAGGCATGGTCGAGGTGCGCGGCGACGACGACCAGATCATCAGCCCCGCCGTGGAGGGCCGCGGGGGCGTGGCGGTCTTCATGATGGGCTCGGTCGGCGGGCTGATCACGCCGCT
This sequence comes from Pseudomonadota bacterium, assembly GCA_005804885.1. Taxonomy (GTDB): domain Bacteria; phylum Myxococcota_A; class Bradymonadia; order Bradymonadales; genus SYOX01. The sequence goes on along the minus strand of SYOX01000223.1, from coordinate 14,583 downwards.
GCGCGGGGCCGTCGCGGTGGACCGCGCCGGCCAGGGCCACAGCTCGGGCACCTATGAGATGAGCGAGGCCATGGGCCAGCAGCTCGCCATGAAGGCCCTCGGGCTGCTGGCCGAGGCGCCGAGCGTCGAGGCGCCGCCGCTGCGCTTCGCCACCGTCGAGTACACCCTGCCCATCGAGAACCTCCAGTTCCATACGGCCTTCTTTGGCCTCAACCTCTTCGATCGCGACATCTACAACGCCACCACCGACCAGCCCTTCTCCGCCACCAACCAGCCCTCCGGCCTGACCCGCGCCAGCATCGTCACCCTCGGCAACGTGACCTTCTACACCATCCCCGGCGAGATCTTCCCGGAGCTGCTCGTCGGCGGCTACGACCCTGAGCGCCAGTACACCTTCACCCCCGTGGTCGGCGACGGCACGCGGGTCGAGTGCGGGGCGGACCTGCTCCCCATCGCCTGCGCGGCCCACGCGGACTGCCCGGCCGACTGGGCCTGCGATCCTGGCCTGCGCGCCTGCCTGCCCGCGGCCCGCTCCTGCGGCGACGACAACCCTTGCAGCCAGGGCGCCGACTGCAACGCCGGCGTCTGCGCCCGGGTCTGCGAGGGCGACGAGGGCTGCGCCCCTGGCTTCGCCTGCGCCGAGGGCGCCTGCGCCTTCAACCCCGATCTGGCGGTGGCCGACGGCGCCGCCGGCCCGTGCATGATCCGGCCCTCCAACGAGAACCCCCCGGATCTGAGCGCCGCGCCGGCAGGCCCCTACATCAAGGAGAAGATGCCCGGCGACGTGATCTTCACCGTCGGCCTTGGCCACGACGAGCTGGGCTACATCGTCCCCTCCTACGACTTCCAGTTGGCCCCCGACGGCGCCTACATCATCGAGGCCGAGGGCCACCACTACGAGGAGACCAACTCCACCGGCCCCGCCCACACCATCGTCATCCAGCAGAAGATCGACGCCCTCCTCGGCGCCCTGCCGCGCTGAGCCCGCCCTCCCCCTCGTGGCTCGCCCTGGCCCGGCGCGCGATCAACCGCGCGCCCTATCCGGAGCCATCGCCGCGCTGGGCCGAACACTCCCTGGATCTGGCCCGGCGCGCGATCAACCGCGCGCCCCCTATCCCCCTGTATCATCAAGCACCGCCTCAAGAATCGACCCACCCGGACTCCGCCGGGGTCGAGCGATCTGGCGCGGGGCTTGCGAAGGGATCGCGGCGGACCAGTGGCCCAAGGGATAAGGCAACGGACTTTTAATCCGTCGATTGTGGGTTCGAATCCCACCTGGTCCTTCCCAGGGAGTAACCATTCATACGGAACCACGTTTGAAGCACTTTCATCTTGGGCTTCCTGGTGGCCCAGATTGTAAGCGGCTTGAGCGTGGTTCCGTATCAGCCCCTTTGGACCTCGTCGTGATCGGCCTCGACGTCATCGACAACCAAGCCCTTCGAATGCACTGATCCTGGTCGATCCCGACGAACACGAGGCGCAGACGATTTTGGTCCCAGTTGAGCTTGACCGCTGAGATCCATCATTGAGCCCCTTGTCATCGAGATCGAGCAGGGGGTGAATGGTTACCCCAGGGACCATCAACTATCACCAAATAGTGACCCATATCATTAAAATAATGCATAAATCTTTCAACGTGTAATCAATTCACACTAAACACGAATCTCAAATCAGTCATCCACTCACCACCACATCAAACTCTTATGCTGATACTGAAATAACATTGCCTGCAACCAGAACTCGGCGGTGGACTTCATCCAAGGACAGATGGTATCAACTGAGAGGTTGACTCTGTATCCACGACGAATGAGCGCCCGCTGTAGTTTTACACCACAGGACAAGTGCCCATCTTCGGCCCAAGACGTCAACCCGCTTGTGTGCATGAAGACAAGTAAGGGTCTCAAGTTGTAGAGCGCAGAGCGACCACCACCACAGGCGTTCGACTCATCAGGCGACAACGATGCAGAACATAGACAACACTCTCCAACTCATCGAAGAACTGAAGCGCAGATCAAGCATCGCCTCGACACAGGCAAGCAACATCTCAGCCTTGCTTACCGAGGGCAAGATCGCCGCCGCGCTTGCACAGGATCTGGACCTGACAGGTCTCCTTCAGATATTCCATCGAGTTGTCGAAGTTCTTGAGTCCGAGTGGAGTCACTCTTCTGAACCGCTCCCCCGTGTCGAAACCCTCGAAGACCTGAACGCTACTGTCAAAGTGCTCCAAGACAAGTTTCTCAAAGACAACGTCCGACGAGACGCTGCGCTTGAACGGCTCGCCGCTCTCCAGCGCGTCCAAGGTGATCAAGCCGATGTCATTTTGGAGGCGGCCACCAAGGCCGCCATCGAAATGCAATCCGGAGACCTCTCGGTCGAGACCGTGTTTGATGCTCAGGCGCACCCACTGGCTGCCGCGTACGCTCTCATCTTCGCCCCCGACTCCCTTGATGATGAAGGGTGGCAACAAGCCGAATATCTCGTCGCCGAGGCTTTCTCGGCTCAAACCCGTCTCGCCATCGTACGCACTCGATTGAGAGGCCCTCATGACCTCGAACCACTCGCTCTGCCTCATCCTCGTCCCCTTCAAAAAGCGCCTGAGGGCGTCGTGCCAAGTTCTCTCCAGAGTGTGGTCTCCGGCGATGACCCGCCGAACCCTCCTCTGTTTCATGGTGAAGCGAACTTGTTGTCCGACAAGGCCCAACCCCAAGACCCTGACGGCTTTGTATCGATCATTCCGCTCGCCGCCACAGGTTCCAATCAGTTTCAAACAGCCAGTCAAGACTCTGAATCAGCGCCCAATAGATTTCACGATCTAAAGCCTCCCTCTGAGCCACCCAAACCGAGCACATCAACATCCGCCTCCGAAGAGTTGCCCCTCACCTCAACGCCTGAGTTGAGAAGGCAAGAACCAAGCCCTGATTCAAAGATACCTGTCAACCAAGATGAAGTTGAAGACGCAAGGCGGCCCAACCCATCACTGATCAACGTCGCTTCGTCTCCCTTGGCTGTTTCTGTCCCATCTGTTTCGGATGAGATGACGCAAACTCCAAACCTCCAGCGCGTGCGTCAAGCCTCCTCCGACACCAAAACCTCCAACAACACTCAGGAAGGAGTGTCCGGCAACATCCAAGCCCTCTCAAGCAAGATCCTCAAGGCCCTCAAAAATGACCAGCCCACGAGTTTGGCCACGCTCCAGTGGAGCCTCCTTCTGAACCGCCAGCCGCAACTCGCCCTCGCCCTCTGCGCGCTCACCCCGACTGCCACAGCCACTGAACACATCCAGGAGTCGGTATTGAAGGTGCTCTTGTGGGGCATGGCGCTCCGAGAACAGGCCGGCCCCATCTCCCGCGAGTTGGAGTTGGAACTCTGCAAGTACGACCCGGATTCCTGGTTTGGAAGCGTTCCCGATCACGATCACCCTGGGATCCGCCTCCTTCTCTTGGCCGGATGTCTCGTCCCGTCGGTGCTCTCAGGTCACACCGGAACCAGCGGCGTCCTGCCCGATCTGAGGCTCGGAAACGGCCTCGAGAAAACCTTTGAGTTCGTCGGAGACATCGTCGACCTTGGCAGCAAACTCTCGCTGGTCGATCCAACCCTGCTGTCGGCAATGCGCGAAGCTGCAACCTGGGACGACAAATACAGTATATTCCAGAAAAATCTGGAGGATTTCCTAACCGAAGAAAGTCGCAAGAAAAATCGCTTCCAAGCAGCGACCCGAGTCCTCCATAAGTGGTACGCCGATGATGGCTTCCTCGGAGGGCCACTTTCTGAGATCCTTCGGGCTCCAGTACCTCCTGAATACTCTCTCATCCAGCGCATGGAGGCGTTGGCTAAAAGCAGCCGCGCGAGTTTGATAAAAAAGGTTCACGAAACCGACCGGGAACTCAGACGATCAACCAACCCAATCGACGGAGAAGCGCTTCAGAACCTAGTAACCGCTGCCGAACGGGCAATGCAGAGGATCATTGGATGGGTCTCGTTGTGCCGCGCTCGGCCCTCAACTGGAAACACCCACGCCCAGAACACACTGACGAAGCTCAAGGAGTTGGTTCGAGAGCAGAGCGACGAAGTGGAGCGCGAGATCGACGCCTACAAGCTCAACCTCTCTACGAGAGCCGCCGTCATCTATGTCAAGGAGAGCCTCGCCCTTCTGCGCGATGTGTTCAACACGGAAAAGGAGTTGGACAAGGAGAAGTCAACGGGCTTGGCCGTGCATGGATCGCTGCTCGCACTGGCACAGATCGACTTCGATGACCAATGGACGCTCCAAAACCCACGGCAAGCTGCATTCACGATCCTCGAGTCGCTCTCCAATGAAGGCGACCTCCCCTCCATCTTTGACGTCTCCTTGGTTCGCCTCACACAAGGCGACCTCGTGGGGGCGCGGCTTGCCCTTGATGTACTTTCACCGGAAACTCGGCAAAAACTTGAAGGCAGCATAAGCCGAGAAACCCAAACATGGAGACAACGACTGGCCCACGAAGTCCGTGAAACCAGAGAACACATCGAGTGGGCATTGGTGTCAAACCTCCTGCCCGAGGATTCCCGATCGCGCATGATGGCCTGTGTTCAGAGTGTCGAAGATGATCTTGAGGCACTGGACTCCGCGCGGGATCTTGAACGTGTCCTCAAGTCTGTCAAGGATGAAGTCAAAAACCTCCACGATGAGGCACTCAAGCGCAATAAAAAACGCCTTAAGCAACTAAAGGCCTCCATCAAAACCACCCTTTCCGCTGAAGAAGAAGAGCGAGTCAAGGAGCGCATGACTGCCAAGGATCTCACCACCCTCAACGAGTTTCTTGACATGCTTGAGCGCGGCCAACCCCTTCCTGCACACCAACCCAAGGTCGACAACGCGCTTGATACCTTCTTGACCTCCTGCGACGAGATCGAGCGCGCACTCCAGCAACATGGCGGTATACGCCGGCTCCGCGATGCCCTGCGCGATCGCAAGACCTTCGCTGGCTTGCACTTCGCACGTGTCCCTAACTATGAACTCAAGTCTGCAGAGGATCTTCTGACTCGATGGTCATCCCTTATGGAACCCCGAAGCCATCAAGAAAAAGACCTTGAAGGGCTCTTGAGCGCGCTGGGGTTCGAGAACCCCAAGGTGCACAGCCTCCTTCGGCAACCAGGATCGTTTCACTGCACGACCACGCCATTAGCCTCTCGCAGCCGGTGCCCAGTGCCCGAATTTGGCTCTCTGGCCAACGGAAACTATGCGATCATCGTCCTTCCTGGATCCCCCTCCGAGGACGACGTAGTCGACCGGATCAAGTCATCCCAGAGCAGGCTCCCCTTCGTCTTCTGCATGGGCGTCCTGCCGGCCAAGCGCCGACGCGATCTGGCCGCGCTTGCTCGGGAACAACGCGCCAGGTACTTGTTGCTCGATTCAACGATGGTGGCCTACTTGGCCAGCATCCGCGGCTCTCGCCTCACGGCCTTCTTCCAATGCGCTCTGCCCTACACCGTCGCCCAACCTTACATCACCACGGCAGGCCCTGTCCCACTTGAGATGTTCTACGGCCGGGCTGCCGAAATCGACGACATCTGGAGCCCGACGGGCACCTGCTTCATCTTTGGCGGCCGTCAGTTGGGCAAGACTGCCCTGCTGCGCGAGATCGAACGCCTCTTCCACAAACCCAACAGCGGGCATCTGGTCATCTACACCGATCTCAAGGCCAAAGGCATTGGCCTTGATCGGCGCGCTGACGATATCTGGGACGTGATCGGCGCACCGCTCAAGGAACACGGCGTCACCCGTCGAACAACCCGCGAGGATCTCGTCAAAGCCACCCGCGAGTGGCTTGAACAAGACGTCAACCGACGAATCCTCTTGCTCCTTGACGAAGCAGATGGGTTTCAGGAGATAGACGGCGAGGAAGCCTTCAAACGCACCTCCGCTCTCAAAGACTTGATGGAGAGCACCAAGCGGCGCTTCAAGGTCGTTTTCGCTGGCCTCCACAACGTCCAAAGGAGCACAAGGCAAGCCAACCATCCCCTGGCACACTTTGGCCAGCCTCGCTGCATTGGCCCGCTGCTTGGCGCTGCTGACTTCAAGGACGCGCGCGATATGGTGTGTGTTCCGATGGAGTCCCTCGGCTACCGCTTTGAAAATGAGGCCCTCCCCATTCAGATCCTCTCACAAGCCAACTACTACCCCAGCCTGCTTCAAGTCTTTGGCCGTACAATCATCAACCACCTCACCTCCCAAGTGTCCTTTGATCCCAATCACAGCCCCCCCTATACCATCACTCAAAGACACATCGATGACGTCTCGCGCGGCAAGGAGCTACGCAACCAGATCAGAGATAAGTTCGACCTCACCCTCCAACTCGATCAGCGCTATGAAGTGATCGCCTATGCCATCGCCCACCGCGTCCGCCAAGCCCGCGCCGAAGGACCTGGGGACGCCGACCTGCTCGTCCACGGCTTGTCCATCAGCGAGGTCCGCGAAGAGGTCTTTTGCTGGTGGCCAGACGGCTTTGCTAAGAGCGACTCCTACGACGAGATCCGCGATCTGCTCGACGAACTCGTCGGCCTCGGTGTGCTCAGGCACGTCGAAGACAAGCCCGGCCACTTCGCCCTCAGGAGTTCCAACGTTGCGCTTCTCTTCGGCACCGATGAAGAAATCGAGAAACGTCTCCTGATCACCCGAGAAGATCCTGTCCTCTATGACCCCTCCACATTCCGCTCAGCTCTCGGTGACTCCCCCGATGGTCGCCGAAGCCCACTGTCTGCCCGTCAGGATGCAGACATTCAGAACACCAGACATGGCGTCTCCATCATCTTCGGGACTACCGCCGGCGGCCTCAATGACCTGCGCGACCACCTCGCCCTGACCCGCCAGGACCTCCACCACGCCTTTATCGACGCCCACACCCCCGAGACCCTGATCGAGCACCTGCGAACGCTCAGGCACAAACACGACGACCGCCGTGTTCTGGCCATCATCCCCGCTGAGTGCCGATGGGATTACACTTGGCTCAACCTCGCCACCGCATTCCTTGATACGCTGAAGACCGACAAGCGCATCCTCCGCGTCGTCTTTGTCGCCGACTCAGAACTCGCGTGGTCGCTGGCGAAACACACTTCGCTCTCCTCGCTCTCACAAGACGGCATTCACACCACCTCTATCACAACTTGGAGCGACGCGGCCATCCGCCGATGGATCGAAGAACTCGACATCTCCAACCTCGAAGACACACAACGCAAGCTCCTGAAAAGCGCTACAGGCAACTGGGCGGTCCTCCTCACCCGCTTCCTTGACATCACACGGCATTCCAACGCAACATTCGAAACTCGCCTCGAAACCATCGAAGCCGAACTCCTTGGTGACATATTTAGAGAAAAATGGTGGAATAGCTTCGGGCTCCACAACCCCGACTGTCGCAGCACCCTCGCCCAGATGGCACACTACGAGGGGTTCCCTTTTCATGAGGTCCGAGCCCTGCCTGAACTCGCCTCCATCGACCCGGATCGTGTCCTGAGGTGGGGCGACATGCTCGGCATCATTCACATCGGGGAGGCCAACTGCTACAGCGTCGATCCCATCATCGCAAAACTCGTGAGCCCCGGCAGCCAAGATGCCTGAACTCCTGGCGAGGTTGCTCGGCTGGAACGCCCTGCTCCACTCGATCTTCGATGACCTCTTCTGCGGACGCAGCGTCATACTGTCCGTCCCAAGCCTCTCCGAGAAGATCATCTCCAGAGCCTTGTGGGCTTCTCTTGGTCAGCAGCAATCCCTCGATACCATCCGACTCTTCGAAAGGGACGCTCAAGCCCCTATCGAGACGCTTTCGCGCCACTTCAACCTGACGCCAAGACCTGCCACCCCCCTGGACGTCGCCACCCACGACAACCTCGCAGGGCGAGTCGCCTTCGCATGCACATCACTGAACACCGCGAACTTGTGGCGCGACTTCCTCAACGCCGTCGGACCCTCTATCCACGGCGCCGAACCCCCTCGGCGCTGCCGCTTCCTCTTGACCTTCCCGGCACAAATCGTACCACCGCGCCACGACGCATGGCTCTGCATCCGGACATGGGATGACACCCTGACAAGCTCCGATCTCCTCACTGCCGCCCTCCTCTCCTGCCCACACGGACGCGAATCCCCCACTGGCCGCATCCTTCGCGCCCACCTCGTCGCCCGCATCGCCCTCTGGGATCTCGATCTTGCCCGCGACCTCGCACGCGCACCCTTGAGTGATCTCGTCGCGCCGCTCCCTGTTCTCTTGCAAAGGGCCCGCGACCTGGGTTGGGATGGCTTGGCACACCACGAAAAAACTCGCGCCCGTGAAGAAGGCGCGCTCTGCGTCGTCGACGGCGCCGAACTCTCACACTCGGCATGGTGCGCCGCCAACAATCAGTTCCAGGAGATACGACGGCGCCTCTGGGCCGCGCAGGTCAGCGCGCTCTTTGAAAAATTTGAGTCCTTCAGGCACAAAATTCTCTTGGAGCCCCGCATACGCACCGCCCATCGAAAATTGATGCCCAACCGGGACTACGACACCCTTGAACTCACCGACCTCGTCCACCTCTCCTCTTGCGCCAACCTGCCACCGCACGAGCGCAACGCGATTCGTCAAATCCGAGACGCCCGAAACTGCCTCGCCCACTTCGAACCCATCGACCATCAGATGCTCACCGAAACGCTCAGGCTCCTGACCTGATCTTTGACCCGACGAGGCACATCTTGGACGTCTTCGATCTCCGCACACAGGTCATTGACGAGTACGGGGACTACGTCCAGAGCTTCCTGACCATCCAGGACCCACGCATCCGGACCCTCGTCGACCACCACCTCGACGACGGCTTCCTCTGGCCCGACCCCCTCATCCAGATGAACCCCGCCTTCGAACCCGGTCAGACCCTCGATGACCTCGTCCGCAGCGGCGACCTCCACCCCGAGTGCGTCAGGATCTTCGCCTCCAAGAACGACGACGGCGCCATCCTCAAGCCCTTCCAGCTCCACCGCCACCAGATCGAGGGCGTCCGCGCCGCCAACGCCGCCCAGAGCTACGTCCTGACCACCGGCACGGGCTCCGGCAAGAGCCTCGCCTACATCGTCCCCATCGTCGATCACGTCCTGAAGACCGGCTCCGGACAGGGCTTGCGCGCCATCATCGTCTACCCCATGAACGCCCTGGCCAACTCACAGCTCGAAGAGCTCAAGAAGTTCCTCCAGCGCGGCTACCGCACACCCCCCGTCACCTTCGCTCGATACACCGGCCAGGAGAACGAGGCCGACCGACACGCCATCCTGACCCAGCCACCAGACATCCTCCTGACCAACTACGTCATGCTCGAGCTGCTCCTGACCCGACCCAGAGAGCGCGCCCTCATCCACGCCGCTCGCCACCTGCGCTTCCTCGTCCTCGACGAGCTCCACACCTACCGCGGGCGACAAGGCGCCGACGTCGCCGCCCTCGTCCGCCGCGTCCGACAGGCCTGCCGAGCACCCTCCATCATCCACGTCGGCACCTCCGCCACCATGTCCACCCAGGGCTCCTGGCCCCAACAACAAGCCCAGGTCGCCCAGGTCGCCTCCCGGCTCTTCGGCGACCCCGTACACCCGCACCGCGTCATCGGCGAATCCCTCCGACGCCTGACCCCCGACCTCGACTTCAACCAGCCCGCACACCTCCAGGCCCTCCGACGACGCCTCCAGAGCGGCCCTCCTCCCCGACAGTCCCTCGATGACTTCCGCCAGGACCCCCTCTCCTGCTGGATCGAGTCCAACATCGGACTCCGACAGGAGCCCTCCGGCCGGCTCGTCCGCTGCACCCCACGCCCCATCGAAGGACCCCAGGGCGCCGCCGCCACCCTCGCCTCGCTCACGGACCTCGACCAGGATCTCTGCAAGCGCGCCCTCATCGACGCCCTCATGGACGGCTACCGACACCGCGACGACGACGACCGCCCAGCATTCGCCTTCCGACTCCACCAGCTCGTCTCCAAGGGCGAGTCCGTCTTCGCCTCCCTCGAACCCGAAGACTCCCGACACCTCACCCTCCAGGCCCAGCGCTTCGCTCCCGACTCCGACCGACAGAAGATTCTACTCCCCCTGGCCTTCTGCAGAGAGTGCGGACAGGAGTACTATGTCGTCTGGCGATCCCGCGACGGACGCCTCACCCCTCGATCCCTCTCCGACCACAAGAGCGACCTCTCCGGAGAACCCGGCTTCCTCTACGCCAGCTCCTCCGAACCCTGGCCCGATGACCCCGAGCGCTACCTCGACCGACTCCCCGACTCCTGGCTCGTCCCCGACAACGACCGACAGCTCAAACCCAATCGGCGGCTCCTGCTCCCCAGCAAGCGATCCATCTCCACCGACGGGCAGGATGGCCGCGGCCCCTTGACCGCCTGGTGGATCAACGCCCCCTTCCGCTTCTGCCTGCGCTGCTCCGTCGCCTACAACGCCCGACAGAGCTCCGACTTCGGCAAGCTCGCCACCCTCGGCTCCGAAGGCCGCAGCACCGCCACCACCGTCCTGACTCTCTCCACCATCCGCCGCCTTCGCCAGAACCCCTCGCTCCCTCACGCCGCCCGCAAGCTCCTCAGCTTCACCGACAACCGCCAGGACGCCTCCCTCCAGGCCGGACACTTCAACGACTTCGTCGAGATCATGCTCCTGCGCTCCGCCCTCTGGCGCGCCGCCGACCGCGCCGGCGCCGCCGGCCTCCGACACGACACCCTCACGCAGGCCGTCTTTGACCTCCTCGACCTCCCCACCTCCGCCTACGCGCTCCAGCCCGACGTCAAATACCACGCCCGCGAAGAGACCGACCGCGCCCTCCGCGAGGTCCTCGGCTACTTCCTCTACCGCGACCTCCGACGCGGCTGGCGCGTCACCTCCCCGAACCTGGAGCAATGCGGACTCCTCGACATCCAATACAGCTCCCTCAACCTCTTCTGCGCCGACGATGCCGAGTGGCGACACCGACACCACGCGCTCGCCAACGCCTCCCCCCACACCCGCGCCCACATCTGCCAGATCCTCCTCGACTTCCTGCGCCGCGACCTCGTCCTGCGCGCCGAACCCCTCGACGCGCGACACCAGGAGACCGTCCAGAAGCTCTCCGAGCAGCACCTCACCTCACCCTGGACCCTGGAGCGCCTCGACCAGCTGGAGCGCTCGCGCGTCGTCTTCCCCCGACCCCGCGGCGCCTCCAGGGACCTCAAGGGACGCTACCTCTTCCTCTCCCCCAGAGGCGGCCTCGGCCTCTTCCTGCGGAGACACGGCGTCTTCCCCGACCTCGACCGACCGCTCACCCTCGACGACGTCGCGCTCCTCATCCCCGACCTCCTCGACGCCCTGACCGTCCCAGGCATCCTCCACCCCACCCTCCCCCCACGCGACGGCGACGACGCACCCGGCTACCAGCTCAACGCCTCCGCCCTCATCTGGAAGGCCGGCGACGGCACTCGCGCCCTCCATGACCCCATCCGCGTCCCCAGGCAGCCCGAGGCCGGCCTCCGCACCAACCCCTTCTTCAAGAACTTCTACCGCTCCAACACCGACGACCTCAAACAACTCTTCGCCCGCGAACACACCGCTCAGGTCACCAACGCACACCGCATCGAGCGCGAGGCCGCCTTCCGCGACGCCTCACTCCCCATCCTCTACTGCTCTCCCACCATGGAGCTCGGCGTCGACATCGCCCAGCTCAACGTCGTCAACATGCGCAATGTCCCCCCCACGCCCGCCAACTACGCCCAGCGCAGCGGACGCGCCGGACGCAGCGGCCAGCCCGCCTTCGTCTTCACCTACTGCGCCGCCGGCAGCCCCCACGACCAGTACTTCTTCAAGCGCCCTCACCTCATGGTCGCCGGCTCCGTCACCCCACCGCGCCTCGACATCGGCAACGAAGACCTCCTGCGCGCTCACGTCCACGCCATCTGGCTGGCCACCTCTCGCCTCGACCTCGGCCGCTCACTCCAGGACGTCGTCGACGTCTCCGGTCCCGAACCCTCGCTCCAACTCCTCCCGCCCATCCGCGACGCGCTCCACGACGCCGATCACGCCCAGCTCGCGCGGATCGCCGCCGAACACGCCCTCGGCGACGCCATCTCCGAGATGCTCGGCGATCTCGACGCCGCGCGACGCTGGCTCGACACCACCCTCGACGACCTCGCCCCTTCCCTCGATCGCGCCTGCCAGCGCTGGCGCGACCTCTTCCTCGCCGCACGACGACAGGTCCAGCGACAGAACGAACTCATCCTCGACCCCTCGCGCGACCCACAGACCCGCAAGGCCGCCACCCTCCTGAGACAAGAAGCCGAAGCTCAACTCCGACTCCTGCTCGACATCGACGACCAGCACCACCAGTCCGACTTCTACACCTACCGCTACTTCGCCTCCGAGGGCTTCCTCCCCGGCTACAACTTCCCCCGACTCCCCCTCTCCGCATACCTCCCCGGCTCGCGCGCACGCTACGGACAACACGAGTTCATCACCAGACCCCGCTTCCTGGCCATCTCCGAATTCGGACCCCGCGCCATCATCTACCACGAGGGCTCCCGCTACATCATCAACAAGGTCCTCCTCCCCGTCGAAGCCGAACGCGACGGCGGCGTCACCCTCCGCGGCGCGCGCTGCCGCTCCTGCGGCTACGTCTACACCCTCGGCACTGACCCCGCGCCCGACCTCTGCCACCACTGCCACCAGCCCTCCCTCAAGACCCTCCACAACCTCTTCCGCATGCAGAGCGTCTCCACACGACGCCGCGACCGCATCAACTCCGACGAGGAGGAGCGCCTGCGCCTCGGCTACGATCTCAAGACCGGGCTGCGCTTCGCCAACCGCCACGGCCGCACCTCCGCCCGACGCGCCGACCTCCTCGGACCCGACCTCGAAGCCCTCGGCGCCATCACCTACGCCCACGCCGCCACCCTCTGGCGCATCAACGTCGGCTGGTCCGCACGCAAACCCAACGAACCCGACGGCTTCACCCTCGACGTCGAACGCGGCTTCTGGGCCAAGGACAACGACAACGACGACCCCGATGACCCCCTCTCCAGGCGCACGCAGCGCGTCATCCCCTTCGTCGAAGACCACCGCAACTGCCTCACCTTCGACCCTGGACCCTGGACCCGCCAGCTCGCCCAGGGCGACTCACCCGCCGAACTCAAGCGCGCCACCGCGCGCCTCGTCGCCTCGCTCACCTCCGCCCTCAAGTCCGCCATACAGATCCACTTCCAGCTCGAAGACCGCGAGATCGCCGCCGAACCACTCCCCGACGACCTCGACCGGCAGCAGATCCTCTTCTACGAAGCCTCCGAGGGCGGCGCCGGCGTCCTCCGTCACCTCGTCGATGACCCGCTCGCCCTCCCCGCCGTCGCGCGCATCGCCCTCGAACTGTGCCACTTCGACCCCGACTCTGGCCTCGACCTCCACCTCGAACACCCCGAGCCCTGCGTCGCCGCCTGCTACAACTGCCTCCTGTCCTACTCCAACCAGCGCGACCACATCCTCATCGACCGACACCTCCTCCCAACCCTCCTCCTCCGGCTCGCGCGCGCCTCCGTCCACCCCGAACCTCCCCCTCCCTCCCTCGACCCCGACCCCCAGCCCCGGTCACCCCACCTGCAACAATGGCTCGACCTGCTCGCCCGACTCGACCTCGCGCAGCCCGACCCCGACACCACCCACGAACACGGCCAGACCTCCGACCCCCTCCTGCGCGACGCCGTCGACTTCACCTACGCACGACACTTCGCCGCCATCCTCATCGGCCGAGCCCCCGACGCCCTCCTCGACGACCACCTCATCGACCTCGGCTGGACCCCCGTTCGCTTCTCCCCCGAACCCTCCTCCTGGCACGACACCCTCCTCCAGCACGCCTACGTCTTCGGACAACCACGACCCGACCACCCCACCCACGCCACCACCACACCGACCCCCACCCACCTCGACCTCGACCTCTTCGACGAGCCCTGGCACACCACCCTCGCCGCGCTCCACGCCCCCCCCGACCTCGCCGTCCACCCCGGACAGGACATCCTGGCCGGCGACCGCGTCGTCGCCTCCTCCCAGGCTCGGCTCTCCACCCCCAACCTCACCCTCCACCTCATCGACGCACGCCAACACGACGCCGACGCCGCCTCACACGCCCTCTCCCTCCTGAACACCCCCCACCTCACCCTCTCACCACACCACCCCGACGCCCTCTCGATCCTGCGCCGCGCCCTCAACCTCGACGACATCCCCCCCCGCGACCCCTGACGCCTTCCCTCACTTTGCCCTTCCGCTCTCAACTCAAATCAACTACCATCCCACCCATTCCGCAGCCACACAGGAGGGAAAATATGGCCTTCGAAGTAGGCGCGCTCGTCCGGGCGCGCGGCAGAGAGTGGGTCGTCCAGCCCGGCTCCGACCCCGAACGCGACCTCCTCATCCTCCGACCCCTCGGCGGCACCGACCGCGAGATCGCTGGACTCTTCACCTCCATCGAGCACGTCGAGAGCGCCGACTTCCGACCCCCCGATCCCCGCGCCGATCTCGGCAACCACCTCTCCTGCGCCCTCCTGCGCGACGCCACGCGCCTGAGCTTCCGCGCCGGCGCCGGACCCTTCCGC
>SYOX01000222.1 GCA_005804885.1 Pseudomonadota bacterium | reverse complement strand
GCCCGATCCCCGAGGCCCGCAGCCCCCGGAGCACGCCCATGAGAGCCGTCAAGTCCATCGTCGACGCGATCCTCGCCGATCCCGAGTCCGACGACCTCCGCAGGCAGTGCGCGGCTCGCCTGGGGTCGCTGGGCGATCCGAGGGGGGAGTTCATCCGCCTCCAGCTCGACCTCGTGGAGATGCGCCGCGATCCTGATCGGGGCGGCGCCTACCACGAGGCCAGCGCGCGGGCCTCGGAGCTGCTGAGGCTGCACGGCGCGCGGTGGGCCGCCGAGGTCGCCCCGATGGTGGAGGGCTTAACCTTCCGGCGCGGCTTCATCGACGAGGTGAAGGTCAAGGCCTCGGCCTTTGACGCGCTGGCCCCTGCGATCTACGCGCGGGCGCCGGTGCTGCACCTGGAGGTGATCGAGGCCGCCGGGAACATGGGCGCGCTGTGCGCCAGCGCGCACCTGGGGCGGATCGTGAGCCTGGGGCTCTTCGGGCAGCGGATCGGGGATGAGGGGGTGCGGGCGCTGGCGGGCTCGACGCACCTGGGCCGGCTCTCGTGGCTGGATCTGGGCCACAACGGGATCGGCGAGGAAGGGCTGGAGGTCTTGTGCGCGAGCGCCGGGCTGCCGAGGCTGAGGTGGGTGAACCTGGGGGGAAACCCGGCGCCGAACCCGACGCCGAGGCCGGTCATGGACGGCGGGGTGGTGATGGGCTACGACCGGCCGGATCTGGCCGATGAGATCGAGGCGCGCTTTGGCGCGCTGCCCTGGCTCAACGAGACCTTCGAGGACACGCGCTTCGGCGTCCCGGAACAGGATCACTTCGTCGGGCGCTAAGGGCGCATATCCATTCGATTTTTCAGGATGTCGGCGCGTGCCTCCGGGGCGGCGCTCAGGGCTTCTTGTCGCCCTGTGGCGCGGGCTTGTCCTTGGCCTTGGGGATGTAGACGGAGGCGAGGTAGGCGCCGGAGCCGGTCAGCGAGACGACGACGAAGGTGATCTTGAGGGCCTCGCCGCCTTTGGTGTTGATGGTGCCGGCGATCCGGCTCTGGAGGGAGGCCAGCTCATCGGCGGTCATGCCGAGGCCCTCAGGGAGGAGCTGGATGGGGCCGTTGATGGCGATGGGGGGGGCGCCTGCGGCGTCGCCGATGGCTTGCTGGAGCTTGCCCTTGACGAAGTAGGCCTTCTGGTTGAGCCACTGGGGCAGGGTGTGGGTTTCGAAGGCGTGGGTGGGCGGGATGAGCATGTCCTTGGGGAGCGCTATCGGGAGGGCTTCGGAGGCGTTGCCGCCGTAGTCGGCGAAGGAGAGGCTCTGGGCCTTGGTGGGCGCGTCGAGGGTGTGCTTGCTGGTGCCCCAGATGAGTCCGCCGCTGTTCTTGCCGGGCATGATGTGTCCGGACTGGGCGATCTGCCCGGCGCGGGCCTCGGGGGTGAAGTGGGTGACCATGGAGAAGCCGAGGTTGTCGGCCATGGTGACGAGGTTGGTGTTGGGCAGGACGCCGAGGGCGGCGGCGGCGGCGGCGTTGACCTGCTGGAGCTCGGTGACGCGGCGCAGGACGGCGGAGCTGACCAGGGCGCCGTGGGTCTTGTAGAAGCTCTGGGGGTCGTTGCGCATGGCCTGGAGTGCGGCGCCGAGGTCGAGGCCGGAGTGATCAAGGAGGTGGTCGCCCATCATCTCGGTGGCCTTGGCCAGGCCGTGCTCGCCGATCCAGGCGTCGATCTGGGCGGGGTCGAGGTCGGCGCCGGCCTTGAGGCGGTTGCCGACGTTGGACAGCGCGGCGGCGCCCTGGTCGAGGTCGGGTGAGGCTTTGCCGGTGGAGGGCGAGAGGTCGGTCGAGCCGCGGGTGGTGGAGGGAGAGAGGTCGGGCGAGCCCGAGCCGCCGGGGATGTGGCCGGCGGCGTTGTCGGCCTGGTTGAGCTTGGAGAAGGAGTCGGACCAGACCTCGATGGCGGGGGCGATGCCGCGGGAGTTGGGCGACACTTCGGTGTTGTACATCCGTTTTTCGAGCAAATCCATATACATGGCCCGGTGCGTGGGGCTCATGTGGTCGATCAGGCCGTCCTGAGCGGCGGCGGCGGCGCCGAGGATGCGGACGCTGCCGTCGGTGGACTGGACGCCGAGCAGCTCGCCGTTCTTGATGATGGGTTCGAGCTGCAGGCCCATCTTCTCGGCGATGAAGCCGACGCCGCCGGGGGCGTTGGCGTCCTGTCCGAGGTTGAGGACGACGCGGTCGTAGGAGCGGGTGGAGCCGTCGACGTAGGTGACGAGCGCCCTGGTCTTGCCGTCGACGATCTGGGGTTCGACGGTCAGGATGTCGGCGACGCGGCGGGTGGACTCGGTCTTCTGGAGGATGTCGGCGTTTCGGGGGACGTTGGAGCCGCGGAAGGCGTCCTTGGGGTCGGTGGACTTGATCAGGGCGCTGCGCTCGCTCAGGAGGCGCAGCTTGACGTCGTCGGCGAGTCCGGGCTTGCGAAGTTCGGCGTCGATCTTGGCGACCTTGGAGCGGTTTCCGCCTTGCGAGGAGCTGGCGACCCAGTCGAGGTTGACGCCCTGCCTGGTGGCCAGCTCGGCGTTCCAGGCGCCGGTGGCGCCGCCGCCGTAGACGAGGACGTCGCCGTCGGGGAAGGCCTGAGAGAGCTGGTGCTCGCCCTGGACGAGGATGCCCTGTTGGGTCAGCAGGGCCTCGTGTTCGGGGGTGAGGGCGCCGCCGAGCTTCTTGGGGGGGCCGGGTCCGAGGGCGAGGTCGAGCTGGTTGGTGTAGATCTTCCGGGTCTGGCCGCCGCCGAGGTCGACGGTGACCTCGATCTTGCCGGGGGAGCCTTCGGGGGCGGGTCGAGCGCCTGTGATGCGGCGGCGCCAGACGGAGAGGCCGGAGTCGGCGCGGTTCTCGGCGACGGCGGCGCCGAAGGCCTGGGAGGGGGTGAAGCCGTCGGCGTGGGGTGAGAAGTCGGCGGCCTGGCTGGAGAAGCCGGGGACGTTGAGCGCGTCGGGGGACTGCCCCATGCGTTCAAGGCGAGCGGCCCAGGGGTCTGCGTCGGCGGCGATGCCGATGACCCTGGGCAGGCCGTTGTCGCCGACCTGCCCGGCCAGCGGGTGGGTCTTGGCGTCGGCGACCCCGGCCCAGCCGGAGCCGACGATGATGGAGTCGACGACGACGGGCTCGTCGGGGGCCTTGCCTTCGAGGAGCTGGGCGAGCTTGGCGTCGCGGGCGTCGATGACGTGGCGGGCCTTCTCGATGGCGTCGCCGGACTTGGCCGAGAAGAGGCCCTGGCGGATGCGGGTCAGGTCCTCGGCGTCCATGGACTTGCCCAGCTCGGCCAGGGTCTTCTCGGCGCCCTGGGTGTCGCCCTTGAGCAGGGCCTTGCGGGCGGCGGCGATCTGGTCGGCCTGCTCGACGCTGACCTTGGCGAGGCGCTCGGCGGGGAGGTGGCCGGCCATGTCGCCGAGGGCCTGTCGGACGCGGCTGACCTGGGCGGCGCCGCCGATGGCGTTCAAGCCGCCGCCGAGCACCATGCCGGTGCCGGCGCCCAGGGCGCCGCCCTTGAGCAGGGCGAGCCCCATGCTGGTGACGGCGTTCCAGACGCCCTTCTCCCAGGTCGCCCGGTCGGTGGCGGTCAGGACCAGCTCGCCGACGGCGCCGGAGAGGAAGCCGTCGATGGCGGCCTCGACGCCGCCCGAGACCATGCGCCGCCCGACGTAGGAGGCGGCCCCGCGGGTGGTCTGGACGATCCCGGCGGTCATCTCGGTGGCGAGCTGGGCCTGGCCGAGGCCGACCATGCCGGTGAACTTGTGCGCGAGGCCCGCGCCGAGCACCGCCATGGCGCCGTCGACGGCGCCGGACAGGGCGTCCTTGGCGCCCTCGGCCCGCGAGGCGTCGTAGTGATCGCCGCCGATCAGCTCGGCGGTGCCCACCTTGGCGATCGCCCCGGCGACGGCCCCGGCGACGGCGAACTTGGCCAGCGCCGCGCCGACGGCCGGCCCCGCCGTGCCGCCCGAGAGCACCGTGACGAGGATGCCGACCGCGATGGCGGCCACCGTGCCGGCGATGTGGGCCACCGCGTCGAGGGTCTGGACGTAGCTGTCGTAGCGCTCGCCGTACTGCTGGCTCAGGTGGCCGAGGACGGCCAGATCCTGGGCCGAGATCTCCCCGTCCTCCTGGAGCTGGCGGTACATCGCCATGAACTGCACGGAGGCCATGTCGGCCGTCTCGTCGCTCTCGGTGAAGCCGTCCCCGAGGCTGCCCTGGAGGGCCTGCTTGTCCTTGATCCGCGAGGCCATGATGTCGGCGGCCATGCGGCGGCCCTCGGCGCTCTGAAGATCGGCGGGCTGAGGCGGCCCGAGGATGGCGTCGAGGTGCTTCTGGACCTCGTCGGTGCCGAACTGCACCTTCATGCGCCGCTCAAGGTCGCGGAAGGCGGCCAGCGCCTTGGCGGCCTTGTCCCCCTCGACCTTGCCGCCATTGCGGGCCACCCAGTAGCCGAAGCGCAGGTCGGCCTTCTCCTGATCCGACAGGCGGCCGATCCACAGCTCGAACATCTCCGAGTCGCCGGTCCCGCCGGTGACCATGGTGTTCTTCTGGCCGCCGCGGCCTCGCAGCTCGACCGTCTTGCCCAGCGTGTAGTCCAGCACCTGATCGCGCGGGAAGGTGCCCTGCTCGACGAGCTGGGTCAGGATGTCGAGCTCCTTCTTGTTGAAGGACCAGCTGGCCTTGATCTCGGTCCAGAGCTTGTCGGTCTTGAAGGTCTCCCGATCGGCGACCGAGAGGTTCGAGACGAGCTTGATCACGCCCGTCTCGTCCGTGTTGAGCCCGTAGAAGGCGTCGCGGATGTTGTTCCTGGCCAGCACGAAGCTGTCGCCCGTGGCCGACTCCTGGGCCCGGTCGTGCTCGCCCTTGCCCAGCCGCACCTTGAGTCGCGCCGCGACGTAGGGGTCGGCCCACAGCTTCTGGCGCAGATCCGGCGGCAGGCCCTCGAAGGCCTTGTAGACCTTGTCCTCGTCGTCGCTGAAGACCCCGAAGGCGTCCAGGATCTGGCGCCTGGCCCGCTCGTAGGGCATCACGCCCATCTGCTGGGTGAAGGCCTGGAACTCCGCGTCGCCCACGTCGCCCTGGAGCATCTCCAGGAAGGACCCTCCCTTGAGGTTGAAGCCGTCGTTCTGGCTGGTCAGCAGGTTATCCTGGATCCCGCCCAGGCCGCTCAGCTCGCCCTGGAGCACCTTCTGGCGCTCCGGCGACAGGGGCTGGCCCTTCTCGTCCAGCCCCCGGTCGAGCAGCTGCTTGACCTCGGACTCGCGGCGGGCCGCCTGCCCCGTCTTCTGCGCCACCAGCCCGACGGCGGCGTCGTTGGTGCCCGCGCCCGACGTCGCCAGCCGCATCCGCTCCTTGAGCGCCTCGGCCTCCGACCCCGTGCACATCGTCTTGACGGCCTTCTTCTCCCCCGCGCTCAAGAACGAGAAGATGGCCTCGTGCTTCTCCCACAAGGTCTTGCGCTGCTCCGGGGTCAAGTCCAGCAGCGCGTCCCAGACGGCGTCCTCGTCGTCGTCGAGCACCCCCTCGGCGCCCTTGATGCGCTTGATGACCGCGTCGAACATCTCCTGCTCGCGCGCGTCGCCGACCGCCAGGTACTTGCGCGCCTTGAACATCTCCTCCTTGCTCAGCGCGCCCTCGATCATCTTCATCAAGGAGGCGTCCTTGGCCGCCGCCTTGAGATCGGACTCGCTGGCGTTCTTGAGCACGTCGAGGATGCCCTCCTCGTTCTCCGTGTTCCAGAGCACGCCCTCGGTGATGTTCGCCTTGATCTTCTCCTTGAGCGTCAGGCAGGGCCAGATCAGCCCCAGCGCTTCGGTCGTCTGCTTCTCATTGCAGTAGGCCTTGAAGTCCGCCTCCAGCCAGCGCCCCGTCAAGCTCCTGTATTGACTGCGGATTTGCTGAATGGCCCCGCTGGACTGGCCCCGGATCTGGTTCAGCGCGCCCTCCTCGTCCTCCGTCCAGCCGTCCAGCAGCGCCTCCTTGATCTTCTGCGCTCGCCCCTTGGCCCCCTGCGTCGCGGCGTCGTCCTGGAACTGGACCGCCACCCCCGCGCGCCCCATCCGGCGCACCTGGTCGAGCAGCCCCTCGGCCGATCGGCCCTGGATGACCCTGTCGGCCACCGCGTCCGCGTGCCGCTCGAAGGCGTCCCCGGCCTGCCCCACGCCCCCCGAGGGCAGCGCGCCGTAGCGCTGCTGGATGACGTGCGCGGCCTCGTGCGCCGCCGTATGCAGGCTCGGGCTGCCCACGAAGGCCACCTGCTCACCGAAGGTGTAGGCCAGCGACCCCATCGCCCGGTTGGCCCGCGCCGCATCGCCGCCCCGGTGCGCCCGCACGTGCCGCAGGTCGTGTCGCCCGAACGAGGGCTGGATCCGCTCGATCCCCGGCAGCGCCCCGCCGCCGCCCCGCACGCCCTGCGACGCCGCCGCCCTGGCCCGATCAGGGCTCCGCCCGCGACCCCCGAAGCCCCCCGCCAGCTTGTGCTGGACGGCCTCGCCGCGCTTCGTGCCCTCCTTGCCGCGCTCCACCCGACGCCCGATCTCCGAGGGGAGCGACTGCCGAGAGACGCGCTCGTGCAGCGCGCTGACGGCCGCATTGCCCATGGACTGCTGCAGCGAGAAGAGCGCCCGGGAGTACAACTCCGGGTCGAACTTCATCAGCGCCGCCAGCGCCATCTCGGGATCCATGTCCGCCTGCGTGAGCCGGTGCACCAGCTCGGCCTCCAGCAAGAAGCCCGAGCCGCCGCGTGGCCTGTTCGTCGCTTGCTTGAGGACCTCGACCAGGTCGGTCTGGTTGTCAAACTCGTGTGTCTTCATGGATTGGGGCGCTTCTCATGGAGCAGAAGCCAGCCCCATAATGATACGACACACCGACCCCGATTGACAGCGCCGTCATCAAGATTCCTCCGCCGCCCCTCATTACCCCTCACCCCCGCGCCGACCCCGCGATGACCGTGGCAACCCATCGGCTTCGTTGGCAGGCACGTCAGGATCGGCGAATCAGTAGAGATGACGGACACTTCGAGATCGGCGAGTCGACTTCGATGATGGGCACGTCGAGATCGGCGGGTCGACTTCGATGGCGGACAAGGGGGATCGGCAAGTCGACTTCGATGACGGTCACGTCGAGATCGGCGAGTCGACTTCGTTGATGGTCGCGTCGAGATCATCGAGTCGACTTCGATGGTGGACACGTCGGGATCGGCGAATCAGTAGAGATGACGGACACTTCGAGATCGGCGAGTCGACTTCGATGACGGACACGTCGAGATCGGCGAATCGACTTCGATGACGGGCACGTCGGGATCGGCGAGTCGACTTCGTTGATGGTCACGTCGAGATCATCGAGTCGACTTCGATGGTGGACACGTCGAGATCGGCGAGTCGACTTCGTTGATGAGCTCTGCACGTTGACGGTCCACCCGGGCGTGCGCCCGGGCCTTGGGTTTTGTCCCGGGTCGCCCCGCCCTCCGGCGGGGCTTGCGACGGGGAGTCAGTGTGCGTGGGGCGTGTCAACCTTGTTGACCTC
>SYOX01000221.1 GCA_005804885.1 Pseudomonadota bacterium | reverse complement strand
GTGCTCGCCATCGGCCGCGCCCTCCTCTCCCGCCCGCGCCTTCGGCTCCTGGACGGGCCCTCGATGGGCCTGGCCCCCCTGCTGGTCAAGCAGATCTTCGAAATCATCCTCAAGATCCGCGACGAGGGCGTCACCATCCTGCTCGTCGAGCAGAACGCCCACGTCGCCCTCAAGATCGCTGACCGCGCCTACGTCCTGGAAACCGGCGCCGTCGGCCTCCACGGCCCCGCCCGCGATCTGCTGGCCGACCCCGAGGTCAAGGCCGCCTACCTCGGCTTCTGACCCCCCCCCTCCCCTGGACTTCACCTCGCCCTTTGC
Source organism: Pseudomonadota bacterium (assembly GCA_005804885.1). Lineage (GTDB taxonomy): Bacteria > Myxococcota_A > Bradymonadia > Bradymonadales > SYOX01. Next base: position 50,214 of record SYOX01000221.1, on the reverse strand, counting down.
CGAAGATGCCCAGAACACGGAGCGTAAGCTCCGGCGGGGCTGGCGCGTTCAGCCCTCGGAGCCCACCTGAGGGCCCTTCAAAATGAGGAGATGGCAATGATGATGAACCGACCTCTTTCCCTCCTGCTCGCCTTGACCCTGCTGGCCTCCACCGCCTGCGCCGACAAGTCCGACTTCACCCGCAGCGCCGAGCCGATGTCCCCCGCCGCCTTCGAAGAGGCCAAGGCCGAGGTGGCACAGGCCGGCGACGGCCTCGGCGACTCCCGAAACGAGCGCGGCAGCCTCGACACCGGCGATGTGGATCTCCAAACGTCGGACAACACCGGGGGCTCAGGCGAGCAGACCCGAGTGGAGGACAAGGACAGCCGGATGGTGATCCGCGAGGCGACCCTGGAGCTGCGGGCCGACGCCCCCCAGGCCGCCGCCGTCGAGGTCACCCGCGCCGTCGAGAAGGCCGGCGGCTTCGTCGTCACCTCCGACGCCACCGGCACCGGCAAGGACGTCACCCGCATCGACGTGACCGTCAGAGTCCCCTCGAAGAAGTTCGAGTCCACCCTGGCCGAGCTCCGTCAACTCGGCGTCGTCCTGCGCGAGAACATCACCGGCCAGGATGTCACCGAGGAGTTCGTCGACGTCACCGCTCGCCTCAAGGCCAAGCGAGAGCTGGAGAGCCGCTTCCTCAGCCTCCTGCAGACCGCCGCCACCGTCGAGGACACCCTCAGGATCGAGCAGGAGCTCTCCCGCGTCCGCACCGACATCGAGCGCTTCGAAGGCCGCGCCCGCTTCCTCCAGGATCGCGTCTCCATGTCCACGATCCGCGTCACCGCCACCTCGCCCTTCCAGCCCGCAGACCCCGACTCCGAGTCCTTCTCCAGCGCCATCGGCCGCGCCTTCAGCGACGGCGCTGGCCTCTTCGTCGACGTCTGCGGCGGCATCATCCGCGTCGCCGCCGCCCTCCTGCCCGTCGGCATCGCCCTCGGAGTGCTCCTCGGCGGCCTCTACCTCATGGCCCGCCTCTTCTTCCGGCGCCGACCCAGGACCACCCCCACCACCCCCGCAGCCTCCGCCCCCAAGGACAACGCCGCCTGATCGCGCTCCCCCTCTCTCCCTTCGATCACCTCCACGCTGAACCACCCGATCCTGCGAGGGCGCGCAACCCTCTCCCTCGCGCAAGGCCTGCGTCGAAGCCCCCTGTCGACCCTTGGGACCACCGACCGTCCGCGCCCCTCCCTCGTCTCCCCTGCCCCGCATGACGCCGCGCCCCCTCTCTCCCCCACTCTCCCCGCCCCCTCCAACGCCCGAGCCTCACCCAGACAAGGCAATCTATTGCCCCGATCTGCACCCATCTGGAGTTCAGCGGAGAGCCACCCGACATCGCCACGCCGCGACTCGACACCTATAAACCATTGATAACAAACAATTAAACAGCCTTCGCGACCCAAGCATTGATCGCGACACGCTCGTTTGAGTTTCCTGGCTTGGGGTATTAGATTGCCTCTAAGCGCCACCGTCGGCAAGATGGGCGAGGTCCGCGAGGAGGGATGACGACGAGGGGCGGAGCGCGGCGGAGGTTGACCTGAAGCGCTCAAGGGCAACGAAGGATGGTCGAGTCACTCACAGTCCAACTTCACCTCGACGGGCGCTGGCACGACGCGCTCGATCTGGAGTTCCTTGAGCCCGACAAGGGCTTCGACGGCGCATGCCGCCTCGGGTACATCGAGGACTACACGCTGTCCTTCCTGGACAGGTTTTCGAGCGTCGGGCAATGGGCCGTCAGCGCCCGCTACCCCCTCTCCCTCAACACGGATACGCTGGAGAGCTGGCCGGCCTTCCTGCTGGACATCGCCCCGGCCGGAGCCAGCCGCCGCTTCTGGGAGCGTCGCCTCAACCTTCCGGCCGGCAACCCCCGGCGCCACGATCTCGACTTGCTGCGCCGCTGCACCTCCAACCCCATCGGGCACAGCCGCATCAAGGAATCGCTGGATTTTACCAAGGGGGAGAGCCAGCGCTTCTCCAGGACGGAGATCCTGAATCGAAACGTGGACTTCCTTGAGGCGGCCGCCAGCCAGGGAGCCTCGGTCGGCGGCGCCACCGGGGCCGGGGGAGACGCGCCGAAGTTCCTCCTGTCCGAAGACGCGCAAGGGATGTTTGCCCCCGAGGGGAGCATCCCCGACGCGGAGGTTCGGCGACACTGGCTGGTGAAGTTTCCGCGCGGCTCTCGATCCGAGCGCGATCGGCTGGTCCTGGTCGGGGAGCACCTCTTCATGAAGGCGCTCCCGTTGCTGGGCCTTGAGGCGCTCGACGGCCTCCACTTCGAGGGCGGCGATGATCCAGCGGCCATCCCCAGCGGGGCCATCCCCAGCGGGGCCATCCCCAGCGGGGCAATCCCCAGTGGGGCGAGCCTCTGGTCGCCGCGCTTTGATCGGAAGGTCGGCCCCGAGGGCCTCGTCCGGGTGCCGGTGGAGTCCTTCTACTCGATGATCGGATCGACGCGGCACGGCGCCGCGATCCCTCACCTGGACTTCATCCGCGCCCTGGCCGGGCTGCTCCGCACCAACGGCCAGGAGGCCGAGATCCCGTCTGTCGTCGCGGAGCTTGTCTGTCGGGATCTGCTCAACGTCGTGCTGGGCAACAGCGACAACCACGGGCGCAACACGTCGATCTTGCGCCTCGGCGACCGGCTGGCGCTGGCCCCCATCTACGATCTGGCGCCGATGGTCATGGACCCGGATATCGTCACGCGCACGACGCGCTGGCCCGACGCAGCGGAGTTCGGGGGGCGCTTCGACTGGCGCGCGGCCTGCGACGCCCTCAAGGGGATCGTCGACCCTGACTACTTGCTCGGAAGGCTGCGCGCCTTCGCCCTCAAGCTCTTGATCCTGCCCGACTTCTTGCGCGACGAGGGCCTGCCCGACGCCGTCCTCGACTTCCCCGGCGTCCGCCTGCGCCACCTCGACCGCGATCTCAGGATGTGGGGGCTGCTGCCATGATCGAGCGTCGCCGCCTGAGCCTCGAAGAGCGCCAGCGGGTCCTGACGGGCCTCAAGGCCAGCCTCGATCGAGGGGACATCACCCTGGGCCAGCTCGTGCGGGGCTTGAGGCTCGATCTGCTCGGAATGGATCAGCTCGACTTCTCGAAGGTCTGCCGCGTCTCGGAGCGCACGCTCAAGAACATCGAGGCCGACCGGGGCAACCCGACCCTCGGGACGCTCCACCGCATTTTGAGGCCCTTCGGCTTCGAGATGGGGGTCGTGCTCGCCCGCCGCTGAGGTTCTGGGATCGGCCTGAAGGGTCCCGCTTCGTGCCAGGGCATCAACAGCGTCCCGCTTCGTGCCAGGATACCCACAGCGTCCCGCTTCGCGCCAGGGCATCCACAGCGCGCCGCGGCGCTCGCCGCCGAGGCGCTCAGGGATCGACCTCCTGGGCCTCGATGAAGCCGGCGCTGATGGGATCGCCAGCGGCGCAGGCGCACCCTCCCCGCGGCTCGACGGACACCGAGATCGTCACCTCGCCTTCACCCAGCGGGCCTCTCCCGGTCGCCGCACAGAAGCCGGTGACGGTGTCCCCGCGGGGTTGCCCGCTGGCGGTCAGGGTGCCGATGGGGCCGGGATCGCTGCAAGGCTGGCCGTCGAAGAGGAGGCTCCAGGCGCAGAGGCAGGGCTCGCCCTCGGTGTCGGCGCGCAGGACGTCGAACCAGGTCACGCGCAGTGACCCCTGCGCCGACCGGCGATCGAAGGTCAGCGCGCGGCCCTCGACGGGGCCAGCCTCGACCACCTCGACGTTGAGGAAGGACGCCCGGTGGCGCACGGCCTCGCCTGCCGGCCCCGGCGGGCCAGCAGGCCCCGGCGGGCCTTGCGTGCCCTGCTGGCCTGCCTGGCCGATTTGACCCGAGGGGCCGCGGATCTCGTCGATGAAGAGGGTCGTCAGCAGCGTGACCACCGCCGTCAGGAAGATGTTGTCGCCGGCCAGGATGTCGGCCACCTCGTTCGCAGAGACGCCGCCCGTCCGCCCCCCGCCGACACCGCCCGCGATCCCGCCAAGATCGACCTCGGGCGGCTCGCAGAAGCTCTCATCGCCAGGCTCGGCGTTGCACTGCAGCGTCTCGCAGTCGGCGTCCTCTTCGCAGGGCTCGACGCACTGCTCCTTGTCCTGCTGGCAGAACTGCCCGGAGTCGCAATCCTCGTCGTCGAGACAGAAGCGCCCCGCGCTGCTCTGACAGCCCGGGATCGCCAGCGCCGCCGCTGCAACCATCGCCATGGAAAGTCTTGAGATCATTGGCCTTTACCTCCAGAATCGGGCGTCATCGGGGTCTTGAATGGCATCATAGCCACCCGCGCGCCCAAACTCCACCCCCTGTCCCCCTCCTCCCTCCGGAAGGAGGGGGGACGCTTGTATTACGGGTGTCGGTGGATCGCACTCCACCCCCTGTCCCCCTCCTCCCTCCGGAAGGAGGGGGGACGCTCGGAGTACGGGCAAGGTGGGACGGGGGTGGGATCGTAGGGTGGGCTCGATGGTTCGGGGGGGGCCGCAGGAGCCATTGCCGGGATCACTGGCCGCCTGGGGCGAGACCCCGTCGGGGACAATCGTGAGGTCGCCGGGGCGGGATCCGATCCACCCGAAGCCGTAATACGAGCGTCCCCCCTCCTTCCGGAGGGAGGAGGGGGACAGGGGGTGGAGTTTGGGGGTGGAGTGTGGGGGTTGCGCCGCGGGGGAGTTTGGGATCACACTGGGTCGGTGGTGAGGAGATCCAGGCGAGATGACCAAAGACTACCCGATAGCGTCACTGTTGCCAGACGAGCTGTCGGCCTCGGGGGATTACGATCCCGAGCACGACAAGCTCGATCCCAGGCTCATCGGCCAGCTTCAGACGCTGGCGAGGCCGATGGTGAGGTACTTCCGGACGGAGGTCGAGGGGCTGGAGAACCTGCCGTGGGACTCGGGGTGCCTGTGCGTGTCGAACCACGCGGTGCTGGGCCTGGACTCGGCGGTGTTGTTCGCGGCGGTGCATGAGCGCACGGGCAGGATGCTGCGGGGGCTGGGCGAGCACGTCCTGTTCAAGCTGCCGTTGATCAGCCACTTCTTCGTGCGCTTCGGGGCGGTGGACGGCAACCGGGACAACGCGGTGCGGCTGCTGCGCAATGGCGAGTGGGCGATCTGCTACCCGGGGGGGGTCAACGACTCCTTCAAGCGGCCCGAGGATCGCTACCGGCTCAAGTGGCACAACCGGCTGGGGTACTTGAGGTGCGCGCTGGCGGCGGGGGTGCCCATCGTGCCCATCGCGGGCATCGGGATCGACGACGCCTTCATCACCATCGGGCGAGAGCACCGGCTGGGGCGGCGCCTTCTGGGAGGCCCGACCTACGACCTGCCGATCCTGGTGGGGCTGGGCTTGATGCCCTTGCCGGTCAAGTTCCGCTTCATCTTCGCGCCGCCCATCGATCCGCGCCGCTTCGGCTTGACGGAGGCCGACGCCGACGCGCCGGTCGAGGAGCTCCTGCCGGCGCACGCCGACATCTGGAGCCACACCCAGGGCTTGATCGATCAAGGGCTCGCCGGGCGCAAGAGCCGCTTCTTCTGAGGATCCATGACGCTGACCTCCTGCCTCATCGACACGGACGCGCTGGGCCACAACATCCGGGCGCTGCGCGCGCTGGTCGGGCCTGGGGCCTTGCTGGCCCCGACGGTCAAGAGCAACGCCTACGGGCACGGCCTCGGGCTGGCGAGCCGGGCCTTCCTGGCGGCCGGCGCGGACTGGCTGTGCGTCAACGCCGTCAACGAAGCCCAGATCCTCCGGGACGAGGGCATCGTGGCGCCGATCTACATCCTGGGCTACGTCGGCCTGGACGAGATCGAGCAGGCCATGGCGCTGGGGTGCGACGCGGTCATCTACAACGCCGAGACGCTTGAGAAAGCTGTTTCAGTGCATGCACTTACGGGACTCGTCGCCAGGTTCCACGTCAAGCTGGAGACGGGCAACAACCGGCAGGGCTTGAGGGAGGAGGAGGCGATGGCGCTGGCCGAGCGCATCCAGGCTTCGGAGGGGGCGGAGCTGGTCGGGGTGGCGAGCCACTTCGCCAACGTCGAGGACACGACGGACCACCGCTTTGCGGAGGGTCAGCTGGCGCGCTTCGCGGCCTTCTGTCGGCGGCTGGAGGCGCGGGGCATCTCGGCGCCGATCAAGCACATGTCGAACTCGGCGGCGACGATCCTGTGGCCGGACAGGTGTCAGGACATGGCGCGGGCGGGCGTGGCGGCCTATGGGATGTGGCCGTCGAGCGAGACGCTGGTGGCGGCGGTGCTGGCGGGGAGGCGGCGGCTTGAGTTGAGGCCGGCGTTGACGTGGCGGTGTCGGATCGCGCAGGTCAAGGATGTGGCCGCGGGGGAGTTCATCGGCTACGGGTGCAGCTTCCGGACGACGCACCCGACGAGGATGGCGATCCTGCCGGTGGGCTACTACGACGGCTACGACCGGGGGTTGAGCAACGTCGCCCACGTCTTGATCGAGGGCCAGCGGGCGCCGGTGCTCGGGCGGGTGTGCATGAACATCACGATGGTCGACGTGACGGACATCCCCGGGGCGAGGTTGGAAGGCGAGGCGGTGCTGCTGGGTCGGAGCGGGGAGGAGGTGATCACGGCGGAGCAGATGGCCGGGTGGGCCAACACGATCAATTACGAGGTCACGACGCGGATCAACGACCGCATCCCGAGGGTGGCGGTGTCGGGTCAGGGGTCGGGGGGGTGAGGGTCAGAGCTGGGTCGGCGCGGGGTGGGTGGGGAAGGCGGCGATCATGTCGATCTCGACCTGGACGTTTCGGGGCAGGCGGCTGACCTCGACGGTGGCGCGCGCGGGGGGGTTCTCGGGGAAGTAGGAGCCGTAGACCTCGTTGACGCGCGCGAAGTCGTTCATGTTGGCCAGGTAGATCGTGGCCTTGACGACGTTCTCGAAGCTGCAGTTGGCGGCCTCAAGGACAGCGTGCAGGTTCTCCATGACCTGTCGGGTCTGGGCCTCGGCGGTGTCGCCGACGATCTGGCCGGTCTCGGGGCTCAGGGGGATCTGGCCGGAGAGGAAGAGCAGGTTGCCGAAGCCCACCGCCTGGCTGTAGGGCCCGATGGCGCCGGGGGCTCGCTCCGTCGTGACGATGTACTTGTCCATGGTTGTGCTCCGCTGTGTCCACCGCTTGGACGATCATCATGAGAGACGGCGCACCATAAACCCATCAGCCTCGTGAGACAACGGCCTCGGAGGTCTTCTTGCGGTCGGGCAGCTGACCCAGGAGGGTCGCCCCGATGACCATCAGCGCCCCCACCCAGCCCATCCACGCCAGCCGCTCGCCCAGCAGGGCGAAGGCGAAGAGGGCCGCCCAGACCGGCTCCAGCGTGAAGATCACCGCCGCCCGCGCCGCGCTGATCAGGCGCTGCGCCTTCATCTGAAGCCACACCACCGCCGCCGAGCACACCACCCCGAGGTAGGCCAGCTCCACCCAGGGGATCTCGCCCACGGCGGGGCGATCGACCCCGAACCAGATCCCGGACAGCGCGAAGACGCCGACCATCTGGACCCCCGTGAGCGCCAGCGCGTCGTGATCCCAGGTCATCCGCTCGACCCGGATCAGGTAGATCGCGTAGGCCAGCGCCGTCCCGAGCGTCCAGAGATCGCCGATCACGGGCGAGCCGCCATCCCAGGAGAGCAGCCCCACCCCGACGAAGGCCAGCGAGGCGGCCAGCCACACCACCGGCCCGACAGATCGCCCGGCTGCCCGCAAGAAGAGCGGCACCAGGATGGCGCTCAGCGAGGTGATGAAGGCGCTGCTGCTGGCCGTCGTCGTCTGGAGCCCGACCGTCTGGGCCGCGTAGCCCACCCACAGCCAGAAGGACAGCTCAAGGCCCCCTCGCCACAGCCGCCAACCGCGCCGCAAGAAGGGCGCGAAGACCAGCGACGCGATCCCGAAGCGCAGCGCCAGCAGCGCGCTGGGCGCCAGCGCCTCCCCTGCTGCCCCCTGCGCTCCAGCGTCGATCTGGCCTGCGGCGCCTCCGGCCTCGCCCACCGCGGCCCGGATCACCACGAAGGTCGTGCCCCACAGCAAGGTCACCAGGACCAGCCCGGCCGTCCCGCGCCATTGCGACCCGCCCGCCGCCACGATCTCGACGCCGACCAGGGAGGGGCTCGGCCCATCCTCCGCGGGTGTGCCCTCAGACATCGCCACCTCCGAGCCGCGCGTCGATCTCCGCCACGCGATCCGCCCTGCCGAGCGCCGACCAGATGCCCCGCGCCAGCCCCCAGGCCGCCTCGGCCCGGGCCCGCTGCCCGCGCTCGGCGGCCAGATCCCCGGCCAGCTGGGCCGGCCACGCGTCGTCGGCGTCCGCCACGCCGCTGTCGAGGATCATCCCGCTGGCCGCCGCCATGTGCCCGTCCCAGGCCGCCCAGTCCTGGGCGGCCGCCACGCAGGGCAGCAGCTCCGCGTGGATCCCCCCCAGCAGCGCACGCTGTCCGGTGCGCTCCAGCCGCCCCTTGAGCGCCTCCAGGTTGCCTCGCGCCTCCGCGTAGCGCCCCCGCGCCAGGAGCAGCAGCGCGAGGTTGATCCGCGTCACGTCCCGCTCCGACGACCCGATGGCCTCCATGATCTCCAGCGCCTGCCGATACTGCGCCTCGGCCCCATCCAGATCCTCCCGGAAGCGCGCTATCTCCGCCATCCCGTTGAGGATCGCGGCCACCTCGTAGCGATCCCCCCGCGCCTGGTGGTGCGAGAGCGCCGCGCCGTAGAGCTCCAGCGCCCGCTCCCACTGCCTGTCCGCCTGCGCGATCTCGGCCAGCAGCCGCAGCGTCCGAGCCACCCCCGCCTCGTCCCGCCGCGCCTGGAAGGACTTGAAGGCCTCGCGGTACCTCGCCTCGGCCTGCCTCATGTCCCCCTGGCGATAGGCCGCCGCCCCCAGCCCCAGCGTCGTCCGATCTCGCCCGCCCTCGTCACCGAGGTCCGTAAACACCCGCGCCGCCTCGACAAAACGCACCCTGGCCTCTTCGACGCGCCCCAGCCGATGCATCAACTCCGCCTGCTCGACCAGCCCCAGCGCCTCGACCCCTCGCCAGCCGCGGCGCGCCGCCACCTCCACGGCCTTGTCGCCCCAGGCGCGCGCCTCGTCGAAGCGACCTTGCACCCTCATGATCCGCGCCCGCTGCCGCCAGCCCTCCGCCGCCTCGGCGCGCTCGCCCCCGCCCAGCGCCGCGAGCGCCTCGGCCTGCTTGTCCAGCAGCGCCAGCGCCATCCCATACTCGGCGCTGTCGACCCGCTCCTGGGCGCCGTCGAGCAGCGGCCGCAGCGAGGCCTCCAGCGCGCCTGCCTCGAAGCAATGGAGGCCCACCCGCTCGGCCCGCCTTGCGTCGCCCTCCCCCTCGGCCAGCATCGCCGCGCACGCCCCGTGGACGCTCGCCCAGCGGCCCGCCTCCCGACAGCTCCTCGACACGCTCTCGCGCACCATCCCATGCGCGAAGGCCCAACCGTCCTCCGTCCACCGCCCAAGGCCCCGATCCACCAGCGCGTCCACCAGCGCCACCGTCCCCATCACCCCCGCCTTCTGACAGGCCGACACCCACTCCTTGAGCACCACGGCCTGCCCCAGCGCCGAGGCCACCTCCAGCGCACCCCGCGCCCCCGCGCCCTGCCCCTCCAGCAGCCGCTCGACGCGCTCCGACCACATCAGGTGGATGTCATCCGGCAGCGCCACGTCCGCCCCCTCGATCAGCTCGAACCCTCCCTCGCCGACGCACAGCACCCCGCGCTGGATCCACTGGCCGACCACCTGGACCGCGAAGAGGGGGTTGCCCCCGCTGCGCTCGACCACGCGGGTCGCCGCCGAGCGCTCCAGCCCAAGCAGCCCCTCCACGAGCCGCCGCTGATCCCCCTCCTTGAGCAAGCCCACCTCCATCGACGTCACCCCAGGCTCGCCCATCACCGCCGCCAACCCCGCGATCACCTCCTCGCGCTCGGCCACCTCCTCCTGCTGCACCGTCAACAACAACAGCGCCGGGCAGCCCTCCAGCCGCTCCAGCAGGTAGCGGGCGAGCCCCAGCGCGTCGACGCTCAAGTGCACGTCGTCCAACCACACGATCACCGGCCTGTCCGACCCCAGCAGCTCCACATACCTCGCCACCTGGGCGTAGCGCGCCTGCGGCCCCGCCAGCCGCTCCCTGCGGCCCGCCATCAGCCCCGAGAGCGCCTCCCACTGCCACGGATCGTCGACCCCCAGCCGCCTCAACACCCGCTCCGTCCGCCTCAAGAGCGCCTCGCCGTCGAGCCCGACGCTCACCATCGACCGCGCGATCATCCGCGGCACCCCGTCGGCCACCCCCATCCCCTCGCCGCACGTCGCCTTGAGGACCGTCGCCGCCCCCACCTCATGCGCCCGCTCGCACAACCACCGCACCAGCCTGCTCTTGCCCGTCCCCGTCGGGCCGGTCAACACGCACCCCCGCACCCCTCGCTCGCTCTGGACCGCCCTGAGCAGCCCCCAGAGGTGATCCCTCTCGACCTCCCGCCCGACCATCGGCATCGACCGCAGCCCGAAGAGCCCCAGCCCCGCCCCCACCAGCGCCGCCGCGCGGCGACCCGGCCGCTGACGCCTCCACGTCGGCGGCAGCGGCGCCCGCGAGGCCACCATGCCGATGGGCGGCTCATCCCCCGACCTGCCCCGCCCTCCCCCCTGGAGCGCCAGCAACACCGTGTCGATCGGCGCGTCCTCCATGCCCGTCGACTCCCCGACCTCCCCTCCCTCGCTCAAGCCCTGCGTCGAGGCCCCCTGTCGACCCTTGGGACCCCCGACCGTCCGCGCCCCCCCCTCGACGACCACCTCCCGCGTCTGACCCCTGACCCTGCCGACCGCTGGCCCCGGCTGCGCCTCGACGTCCCCGACCGGCGGGCCGAGCGACGCCAGCGCGAAGGCCGCGTCGGCCGCCCGCTGGAAGCGATCCTCGGGCCGCTTCCTGAGCAGCCCGTGGATCCACGTCTCGAAGCCCTCGGGGACCGGGATGACCGGCTCCAACGGCGGCGCCACCGCGCACAGGTGCTCCCCCACGATCGCCGCCGCGTCCGCCCCTCGAAAGGGCGGCCGCTGGCAGGCCATCTCATAGGCCAGGCAGCCCAGCGCGTAGAGATCCGTCCAGGGGCCGTGGTCGCGCCAGCGCCCTCGGATCTGCTCCGGGGCCATGTAGCTCGGCGTCCCAAGCGACTGCTCGACGCTCCCCCCCCGGCTCTGATCGTCCGCCGCCGCCGCGATGCCAAAGTCCGTCAGCTGGAAGCGATCCAGCGCCGGGTTCCACAGCGCATTGCCCGGCTTCAAGTCCCGGTGGACGACCCCGCGTGCGTGAGCGTGCCCAAGCGCGTCGAGCATGTCGGTCAACACCCGCTCGACCCACACCCAGCTCAACAGCCCCTTTCGCATCCACTGCGACAGCGAGCCGCCCGAGGCCATCTCCATCGCCAGATAGGGGCTGCCGGCCACCAGCGCCCCCTGCGAGCGCGCCGCCGCCTCCTGGCCCACCTCGCCGTAATCCAGCACCATGATCACGCCAGGGTGGCTCAGGCCCGCCATCGTCTGCACCTCGCGCCTGAAGGCCCCGATGAAGTGCGGCTCGCGCGCGAAGGCCCCCGTGATGACCTTGACGGCCACCTCCACCCCCTGCCCCCCGTGCACCCCTCGCCAGACCTCCCCCATCCCGCCGCGCCCGATCCGGGCGCGCAGGAAGAAGGGTCCAAGGGGGATGGGCTCAGGTCTGCTCGGCGCGCTCAAGGCGTCCCTGGGTTGGCGGATCTCCGACCAAGAAGGTGGCACAGACTGATGAGGCTGTCCACGCCCGGTGGCACACGCCTTGCTCCTGCGCTACCCTGGCAAGCAGAGTACGACTTCGAGCACACGGGCGCCGCCTCAACCGAGCGAAGCGCCCGCCAAATCTCAACAATCTGTCGGTAGCGTCAGATTTTCATGATCCCTGAACCCAAACCAGGAGGGCAAGATGAGCGCGAGGATCAAGGGCTGGATGGGCGCGGCGGCGGCGCTGGGCGCTGCCTCGGGCGCGTTGATGAGCGCCGCACCCGCGGAGGCGTGCGGCGGCTTCTTCTGCAGCCGCGTCCCGGTCGACCAGACGGGCGAGAACATCCTCTTCGTCCAGGAGGGCGACGAGATCGAGGCCCACGTCAACATCCTCTACCAGGGCGAGGCTGAGGACTTCGCGTGGATCGTGCCGACGCCCTCGCGGCCTGAGATCAACATCTCGTCGCAGGACGTCTTCGCGCGGCTGGATCAGACGACCGGCGTGCGCTACTCGCTCAACTTCCTCGACGCCGAGTGCTTCGTCGTCCCGATCGACGACGCCGGCATGCCCGAGGCCGACCCCGGAAACGACGGCGAGGTGACCGTGGTGCAGCAGTCCAGCGTGGGGCCTTATGACTTCGCGGTGTTGCAGGCCACGAGCACCGAGGCGCTCTTTGGCTGGCTCGGCGAGAACAACTACGACATCCCCAGCAACGTGATGCCCTTCGTCGAGCCCTACGTCACGATGGGGCCGGAGATGCACTTCGTGGCCTTCCGCCTCCAGAGCGACCGCGAGGTCGGGGACATCGCCCCGGTGCGCATGCGCTACAGGGCGTCGGCGCCGATGGTGCCCATCCAGCTGACCGCCATCGCCAGCCAGCCCGACATGGGCGTCCGGGTCCACGTCCTGGCCGAGGCCCGCGCGGTGCCTGCGAACTACCTCCACGTCCACGTCAACGAGGCCCGGATCGACTGGCTCAACTCCGGCAGCAATTACAACCAGCTCGTCACCGAGGCCATGAACGAGGCCGGCGGACAGGGCTTCACCACCGAGTACGCCGGCCCCTCCTCCGTCATGGCCGAGGTCCTCTTCCGCGAGGGGCAGTATGACACGGCTCGCCTGGCTGGGCTGCGCGACCCCGTCGCCTTCATGGAGGAGCTGATGCGCCAGGGCTTCCTGGGCAACAACCAGCTCCTGGCCATGCTCCGGCGCTACCTCCCGCTGCCCGCCCAGCTCCAGGGCGAGGTGGACGAGCGCGACTTCTACAACTGCGTGTCGTGCTATGCGGAGTTCATCGACGCGGAGGGCTTCGACGCGGCGGCCTTCGCCAACGAGCTTGAGTCCGCCATCGTCGAGCCCCTGCGCCACGCCCAGTCGCAGTTCGACGCCGCGCCCTACCTCTCGCGCCTCTTCACGACCCTCTCGGCCGAGGAGATGACCCGCGATCCGGGCTTCGCCTACAACCCCAACATGGCCGACGTCTCCAACGTCCGCACCGCCGACGCCGACGCCAACTGCGATCCCAACAACCCCCGGGAGATGACCGTCACCATCACTCTGTCCGACGGCCGCATCCTGACCCAGTTCTGGGACAACGGCGTCTACGTCGACGACAGCACCGAGCCCGCCGCCGACCTCATCGAGCAGACCGGCGGCGAGGGCCCCGCCACCGTCGTCCGCGACATCAACTCGGGCGTCGACATCCTCGATGAGGTCCTCGACGCCCGGGACAACGCCGAGGAGCCCCGCGACATCCCCTCCGGCGGCACCCTCGACCCCACCATCGGCTGCGCCACCGCGCCCGGCAACCCCGCCCCCATCCCCTTGCTGCTGCTCGCCATCGGCCTCTTCGCCCTCCGCCGCCGCTCCTCCTCTTCGATGACCCCCCACTCTTGAGTTCTTCTTCTTCTTGAAGATCGACGGCCTGCCTGGGGGCTTCACCCCCAGACCCCCACCAGGGGCGATTCGCCCCTGGACCCTGCTTTGGCCTTCGTTGCGAAGGCTGAAGCAGGGGTCCAGGGGCAGATTGCCCCTGGCGGGGTGTGGGGTAGAACCCCACGCAACCCCTTGAATCTCAAAAGATATTCAAGGGTGGAGGTCCAACTGGAGGGGAGGTACAATGGCGACAAGTTCCGCGAGGACTGCGCGCAGGGTGGTTTCATGAAGGTGAAGGTGTGGCCCGTGCTGGTCGTCCTGGCCGCGTTGTCGAGCGCGGCGCAGGCCGAGAATCGACCTGAGGTGCTCAACCCGCCGAGCTTCAACGAGGGGGGCGCCATCGCCGGCTCCGCCTTCCCCGACGCCTGGGTGGTCGGGCTGGACGGCGCGCGGGCGAGGCTGTCGTCGATCTGGAAGGAGGGCCCGACGCTGCTCGTGGCCTCTTCGTTGACCTGCCCGATCTCGCGGGACAACAGCGCGGCGCTGGATCGCATCGCGCGCGCTCTGGACGGCCGCCTCACCGTCCTGGTCGTCTACACCCTTGAGGCCCACCCCAAGGGCGCGCCCTCGCCGTACGCGCTCGACGGCGGCGAGTGGATCACCGACCGCAATGTCGAGGAGGGCTTCATCTATCCTGCCGCGTCGACCATTGCGGACAGGATCGCCCACGCTAAAATCTATAAATCACTTCAAAAAACGACGACGGGCGTCGTCGTTGACGACCTCAAGGATCTCGTGTGGGCGAGCCTGGGAGGCGGGCCGAACAGCGCGGCGCTGATCGACGTGCAGGGGAAGGTGGTGCACAGGCAGGGCTGGTTTGCGCCGCACGCGATGTCGCTGGCGGCCCACAGCCACCTCAACGCGCGGACCCGCGCGGCGCTGGCCCCGAAGATGGCCGAGGCTGGTCTGCAGGATTGGGATCTGACCTGGGTTTTCCGAGGTGACGAGGTCGACAAGGCCCGCGTCCTGCTCGACAAGCTCCCCGAGCTTATCCGTTACCCGGGCATCCCGCATGGCCGCAGCCAGCCTGGCCACACCCCGCTGCACTCCGCCGCCGAGCGGGCGCCGCTGGCCATGATCGATCTGCTGCTGTCCAGAGGGGCCGATCCTGGCGCGCTGGACGACAGGGGCACGACCCCGCTCCACATCGCCGCCGAGCGGGGAGATGTGGAGATCTTCAAGCGATTCATGAAGAAAAACCCTGATGTGGCGGCGCTGTCGGGAGACCACCGCTCGCCGCTGCACCTGGCCGTCTTCAACGGCCACGCGCCGATCGTGGCGGCCTTGCGCGAGGCCGGCGCTCCCGAGGATCTGTTCACGGCCGCGGGGCTTGGGGATCTGGAGCAGGTCGAGCGCATCCTCCAGGCCACCCCCGACAGGCTCAAGGCGACGCACGGGCGGGCCTTGACGGCGCTTGATTACGCGGCGGCGGGAGGGAGCGTCGAGGTGGCGGCCCTGCTCATCGCCAGGGGCGCCGACCCGCGCGGAGGGCCTGCCGATGAGGGCGGGATGCCGCCGCTCTATCACGCCGCGCGCGGGGGGCACGCCGAGATCGTGGAGCTGCTGATCAAGCGCGGCGTCTCCCCGCGCACCCGACTGGAGGATTACGAGGGGACCGCGCTGCACGTCGCGGCGAGGCACGGACGCGTGGCGGTCGCGGCGGCGCTGTTGAGGCGTGGGATGGACGTCGACGCGCTCGATCAGGATCACACGACGGCGTTGCACGCGGCGGCCACCTTTGGGCAACTGGAGGTGGCGCGCCTGCTCATCGAGCGCGGCGCCAGGGTCAACGTCCGGGCGGGGATCCGCGCGGTTCGGCCCTGCGACTCCTTCGGGATGCTCGGCCCTGATGGGGAGCCCATCCCCGAGCGCTTCACCCCGCTGCACGCCGCCGCCGAGGCCGGCCACATCGAGGTCGTCGAGCACCTCTTGTCCAAGGGCGCCGATCCCCGGCTGCTCGACGCCAACGGCAAGACTCCCCTGGATCTGGCCCGCGACAACAAGCGCCTCGCGGTCGTCGAGCGGCTTGAGCGCCGTTGATCCCTCATTGAATTGCGCCTCCAGAACCCCCAAGGTAGGAGTGGATGGTCCAGCACACCCCAAGGGCCAGAGGACGGCACATGCTCACCCAGGTCACCTATCAGAACTTCAAGGCCCTGCGCGACGTCGAGATCGCTCTCGAACAGATGACCGTCCTCGTCGGCCCCAACGGGATCGGCAAGAGCACCGCCCTCGACGGCCTCGCCAAGATCCTCGGGCTGCTCAAGACGATCGACAAAGGGAACCTCAACGACACCGACGACAACCTCTTCGGTAAAGGTTGGGTTGACGCACACCACTGGTTCTCCCCAAATCGAAGCTCAGGCGTCTCCCTCTCCATCACGGCCAACCCTCTGGGTCGCTTCTTATGGGCGATTAAAAATTCAGACAACAAAATCACCGCATCAACACTTCAGATGCCAAATGGAGAGACAGCAGACTTCACCACAGATATGTACCCGCCGCGCAGTTCCAGATTCACCCAGGGCAACGACCTGAAGTCTCTGCCTGTCGCCCATCGACTCAGGCTTGATCCAGAGGCGTTGGCATCGCCCTCTCCAGCAGCCACTGGCCATCCAGAGATGACGAACACAGGGCAGGGGCTCGCGACGCTCCTGGCGCACCTCGCGGTGCTCCGTGATGGCTCATTGGAGCGTATCGAGGAGCAACTACAGCGCCTCGTCCCCGACTTCCGCCGCATCTTCACGCCCTCGGTCGAGGTCCAGGAAACAGAAGCCTCGCAGCTCGCAACCAAGGGCGCTTCGTCCACCTTTGAGTTCTCAACGAGGAAGGTCGGGGGCTTCAAGCTTGAGCTGGAGTTTGACAAGATCGGGCGTATTCCAGCAGCCCATGTCAGCGAGGGGACGCTGCTTGGGTTGGGATTGTTGACCTTCCTCCACATGCACCCGGCGAGCTTGATCTTGATGGATGACGTGGAGCGCGGGCTCCATCCAGGCGCGCAGCAGCGGCTCATCGAGATCTTCAGCGCGATCCTGGCGACGACCCACAAAGACTGCCAGATGGTCCTGACGACGCACTCGCCCGATCTGATCGACGCTTGTAAACCTGAACAAGTCCGGGTGTTTGGGCGAGATTCGCTGGGGGACGTCAAGGTCCGTCGGCTTGAAGATCATCCCGAGGCGAGCAAGTGGCTCAAGATGGTCCGCGCCGGGGAGTTCTGGTCGACGGTGGGCGAGGACTGGCTGGGCGAGTTCCCTGAGCAGGCTTCTGGTCACCCATGACCCTTGGAGTGCTGATCCTGGCTGAAGACACCGCGCACGCGGCCATCGCCGATGGCTTGACGCACGCAGTGCTCTGCGAGGTCGCCAGAGAGCGCCACGCGGACTGGATCGCTGACGCTCTGTCGCTGCTGATGCGCTGGAAGGGCGAGAAGGATCTTGAGCCTCACCTTCAGGGCGTGAGGTACACGCCCTGGCCGAGGGCTTTCGCCGAAAGCGACAGCCTGCCTCCGGTCGTTGAGATCGACGGGGTGCGCCTCAAGACACGCGGGCACTACAAAGGCCAGCCGCTCAAGACGGGTGCAGCGGCCTATCGCAAGGCGCTGCTCTGGGCCTACAGCGAACAATATCCGCTTGACGCCATGATCCTCGTCAAGGACACCGACGGCAAGTCAGAGAGCCTCGATGGCCTGTGGCAGGTCATCGACATCGTTTCGCGGCCCATCATCCTGGCGGCACCTCATCGAGACGCCGAGGCGTGGTTTGTCGCGGGCCTTCGGCCTGAGGAGGGGACTGAAGAGAGCGTTCGCCTGGAGCAGATCCGCGGCGAGTTGTCCTTCGATCCCTGCGAGGAGCCACACAGGTTGACCTCAAGCCCGAACACGGCCAACACGGACGCCAAGCGCGTCCTTCGCAGGATCCTCCATGACGAAGACGCATCCAGACCCATCGAGCTTGACCGTCAGGCGGCGGTGGCTGAGCGGTGCTTTTCGGATCTGGCGCTTCTCAGAGAGCGCGGCGTCGCGACAGGGCTTGTCGCCTTTCTGGAACAGATCGAGGCCAGGCTCTACCCCCTCCTGACAAACACAGACCGACAGACCCGCTGACGCTCCCAGATCGAGGTGGCCCTCCTTGACGGCCCTGAGCCGATGCAAGGCGCCGCGCGGTCTGTTGAAAAAAAAAAGGAGGGGTCCAGGGGCGGCTCGCCCCTGGCCGCCGGAGGCAAGGCCGCCAGACCGTCGTGAAAAGGATCGACACCAGATCGTCGAGCGGCTTGAGCGCCGCTGAGGGCCATTTGACGCCGGCCGCCGCGACCACAATACTCTCTGAAGTCCAGAAGGGCGGCAGGCCCGTGCGCCCCGACCTCGCGCGACCTTACCCGTGGAAGCCTATGATCCGACACACTTTCTCGCTCTCATCTCTCCTGGCCCTGATCCTCTCGGCGGGGGCGTGGGGTTGCGGAGGCGGCAACCCGGCCGCGCCGGGGGGGGATCGCCCGACGCCGGACGTGGGCGGCGAGCCCGAGGCCCCGGATGTGGGCGCGGACGTTGTGGATGAGGAGATCGACGACGGGACGTGCGCGCAGGGAGAGAGTCGGTGCGTGGATCGGATTCGGATCGAGATCTGCGACGCTGACGGTCTGACGTGGCGGCCGGAGCGGTGTCGGGGCGAGGAGCGGTGCGACGAGGAGGCGCAAGCTTGCCTGCAGGTGGTGTGCGTGGCGGGCGACATCCTGGGGTGCGCGGACGAGCGCTCGATCGAGGTGTGCAACCAGACCGGGACGCGGACCTTCACGGCCCCTTGCCCGGCCAGCTCGGCGTGCGTGGACGACCAGTGCGAGGTCCCCTTGTGCCAGCAGGGGCAGACGCGCTGCGCGGGGCTGGAGGCGATCGAGACCTGCGGGCCGGGGGGCACTTTTGGTGCGCCCGAGCCCTGCCCGCTGGGGAAGCAATGCGACGCGGGCGAGTGCAAGGAGCTGTGTGAGCTCAACAAGAAGGTGTCGAGCTACATCGGCTGCGAGTACTGGTCGCTGGATCTGGACAACTTCGACGACGCCATCGGCCAGCCGCACGCGATCGTGGTCAGCAACCCGAACCCCGAGCTGACGGCCAACATCACCATCACGCGCCCGAATGGCGCGCCGGTGCCCCACGAGGGGCCAGCCTCGATCCCGCCTCTGGGCCTGGGGATCTACCAGATGCCGACGGACTCGGACATCAGCGTCATCGAGATCAGCGACAAGGCCTTCGTGGTCACGAGCAACATCCCGGTGACGGCGCACCAGTTCAACCCGCTCAACAACGTCGACGTCTTCTCCAACGACGCTTCGCTCCTGTTGCCGACCAACACGCTGGGCACCGAGTACATCGTGACGAGCTGGGAGCAGCGCACGACGCCGCCGCTGCGCGGCTTTTTGACCGTGGTCAACACCAGCGGTCAGGACAACGAGGTGACCGTGACCGTAGCCTGCAACACGGCGCCGGGCCCGCAGATCACGCGCATGACGGCGGGAGAGACGCGGACCTTCTCGCTGGGACCGGGGCAGGTGCTCAACATCGAGACGGCCAACGGGGGCGACGACCTGACGGGCAGCATCATCAGCGCCACGCAGCCCATCGGGGTTTTTGGTGGGCACGAGTGCGCCAACGTGGTCGTCGGCATCGACCGCTGCGATCACATCGAGTCGCAGCTCTTCCCCGTCAACACCTGGGGGACGACCTACCTGGGCACGAAGTTCTTCCCGCGCGGCGCGGAGGACGACATCTGGCGCGTGATGGGCAGCGAGGACAACACGGTCGTCACGCTTGACCCGCCGCCGCTGGACGAGCTGGGCCGGGTCATCGATCGGCTGGTCATCAACCGGGGCGAGTTCGTCCAGCTGGAGACCGCCGGGCACTTTCTGCTCAACGCCTCGAAGCCCGTCAGCCTGGCCCATTACATGGTCGGCTCGAACTGGTTCGGCATCCCGCGCATCTGCGACACGGGCGTCGACGCGGGCAACCCCACCGGCATCGGCGATCCGGCCCTGAGCATCGCGGTGCCGCTGAACCAGTATCGGGCCGACTACATCGTCCTCGTCCCGCTGGACTACGATCAGGACTACCTCAACATCATGATCGTCGACGGCACCTCGGTCTTCCTCGACGGCGCGCCCGTGCCCCCCAACATGTTCGAGCCCATCGGCCTGACTGGCCACTCCGTCGCCCGCGTCCTGGTCGAGGACGGCCCGCACACTCTGACGGGCAGCGCCCCCTTCGGCCTGGAGGCCTACGGCTACGACTGCCACGTCTCCTACGCCTACCCCGGCGGCCTCAACCTCGAGATCGAGGAGGAGCGCTGATCCAGCCTCGACCGGCGCGCACGGGCGCCCAGGTCGACGGTCATCCCGCCTCGACTTGCGCGCACGGGCGTCCAGATCGCCGCCGATCCCGTGTCTACCGGCGCGCACGGGCGCCCAGGCCCCTGGGATCGGCACGCTTCAGGGTCCGCCCCGAGCGGCGCGCGCCCAGCAGTCGTCGCTCGCCCTGACCGGCGCGCGCACCACTGCCGCCGCTCGATGGCAGATAAATGCCCGCCGCGCGACTTTTCAAGGAACCTGTCGCCAGAGCCGTTGTCCTAGGTGAGTTGGGGTCTGTTCTATTCCCCATCGGGCGACCATCCATCCCAGCACGCGCGACGAGGGGGGAAGTGCCGGATTACGAAGCCAGAGGGTCCGGGGCGCTGGCGACGTCGCCGTGGGTGCTGTGGTGCTTCCGCGGCACGATGGCGCTGTCATGCTTCCTGATGACCATCGCCGCCCCCTGGCTGCGCGCGCCCAGCACCGCCCACCTCGCCTCGTCCATCCCGCCCTTCGACGTCACCCCCGACAAGACCCTGCTGCTGCTGCCCCTGGGCCAGCTCCAGGAGCGCGACGTGGACTTCATCGCCCGTGCCATCGAGGCTCGTACGGGCGTCCACGTCGAGATCCTGCCCCCGAGGGCGCTTCCCGCAGGGGTCTTCGACTTCCCGTCGAGCAGCTACGACGCCAACGCCGTCCTCGACTGGCTCTTTCTGACCCGCCAGCCGGGCGAATGGCGCACCCTGGCCCTCACCCGCGACGCCCTGTCCACCTACGACACCGACCACCTCTACGGCCTGGCCAACCTGCGCGAGGGCGTCGCCGTCGTCAGCCTCCACGGCTTCCTCGACGGCCTGCGCGACGCGGACCCGATGCGCCGCGCCGCCGCCCAGGATCAGATCGGGCGCATCGCCTTCCACGAGCTCGTCCACACCCTCGGCGTCGAGCACTGCCCCGCCAAGGGCTGCCTCATGAGCGGCATCACCGACAAGTCCCAGATCCACCCTGGCACGCGGACCTGCGAGCGCTGCATCCACGCCATCCAGGACACCCTCTCGACCCCCCGCACCCCCTGGCTTGAGGTGATCGCCCGCGGCGACGGCTTCTACCGGCGCGGCCTCTACGGCCAGGCCCTTGGCGCCTACAGGCGCGCCAGCGCCGCAATGGCGCCCACCGAGGCCGACCGCCCCGCTGGCCCCTCCCACGCGGCGCTCTCCGACGCGATCTCCTCCGACGCTCTGCCCTCCCACGCGGCCCCCTCCGACGCGCCCCCCTCCGACGCTTCACCCTCCGACGCGCCCCCCTCCGATCGGCGGCCCGACTCCGATCGGCGCTTCGACTCCGACGCCTCGGGGCGCCGCTCCGTCGTTGACCGCGCCGAGGTCGAGAACCGCATCGGGGCCGCCCTCTTCTCGCTCGATCGCGTCGCGGAGGCCGAGCGGCACGTCCGCCGCGCCATCGCCCTCGACCCGGCCCTCTCGGCGGCGCACTTCAACATGGCCCTCATCCTGGCCTACGCCGGCGAGGAGGCCGAAGCCCTCCACACCCTCGACCGCTCTCTGGACCTGGAGCCCGATCGGCTGACGCGCCACGAGCTCACCGCCCGCTTCCACCTGGCCGCCATCGACGACCCTGGCAACGCTCTGCTCGCGCTGCGGCGCTACCGCGACGCTGGCGGCGACGACCCCGATCTGCTCGGCGCCCTGATCGCGCTTCAGTCTGCCAACTTCATCGTCTTCGAGCCCTCCGAGGTCGAGATCATCGAGGGCCACCTGCGCCCCTGAGCCCGACCCTTGCTGTCAAGCCCATTGGCATCGCCCGTCGCAACAAAAAAGAGGGGCCGGTCCGGAACTTGTCAGGCGCAGGGATTTGGATTACAAAGGGTTCATTATGCCCTATGGGTTCGAGTCATCGTGGGAGAGCAACCATGACCCGTTACTCTATCCGCCTGCTGTGCGGTGGATCTCTGGCGTCGCTCATTTTGGTGAGCGCGTGCGGGGCCCAGCCCGTCAAGGCCAGGGAGAACCGGACGATCACCTTCTCGATGGCCGAGTGGATGGCGGGCGAGCCACCCAAAGGCGAGGTCGCGGCCATCGAGCCCGAGGTGGACGGGGGCAACGCTGCTCTGAGCGCGACCTTGTGGATGCAGACCTCGGCGGAGTACCGCGCGATGGTGCGCCAGACCTTCGGCTCGGCCGAGCGCCGACTTCGGGACGCGCTCAATGATCGACGGTGGACGGCGGCGCCGAGGGAGCAGGGGGCGAACTACGAGGCCCTGCCCCCGGCCGTGATCCTCGACGTCGACGAGACGCTGTTGGACAACAGCCCTTATCAGGCGCGCTTGATCAAGGATCGGGCCTCCTTTGCGCCCGAGAGCTTCGCGTCGTGGTGTCAGGAGCAAAAGGCCACGGCGATGCCAGGTGCGGAGCGCTTCGCCCAATCGGCGGTGGACTTGAAGATCGCGGTCTTCTACGTCACGAACCGGCCCAAGTCGCTTGAGGCGACCACGCGAGCACAGCTCGCCGCGCTGGGCTTTCCGCTCGATGAGGAGACCGACACGATCCTGACCCGGGGTGAGGATCCCCAGTGGGCCTCGGGCAAGTCCACGCGCAGGGCGCACATCGCAAGGACACACCGGATCCTGATGGTCATCGGCGACGACCTGGGCGACTTCATCGACGATCACAAGGTGCCTGCGGCGCAGCGAAGGTCGCTGGCCGAGGGTCACGACGACTTGTGGGGCGCGCGCTGGATCTTGCTGCCCAACCCTGCCTATGGCCCCTGGGAGGGCGCCGTGCTCTCCTTCGACGGCGCGCTGGGCGAGGCCGACCGCGTCAAGATCAAGATGGGGGCGCTGCGCGACGGGCGCGGCGCCACTTCTGCGCCCACACCGCCCCCCCCCCCGCTGGAGGTCGCGCCATGACTCGGCACAGGCTGCTCTGGATGGCCCTGGCGGCGATGGCCGCGGGGTCGATGGCTTGCACCCACACCTCGCGCATTGCGCTTATCTCGGACGGCGATCTGGCCGGGCGGACCCTCGAAGGGGCCAAGGGCGAAAAGACCCTCAAGGGCGAGGACTGCCTCACCGTCCATTACCTCTCCAAGGCCTTCCGCAATGCGCTCCAGGGCACCGATTACGACACGCTCATCAACGTCGATGTCACCACGACCACCGGCCTGTTCATCTTCAGCAACTGCGTCCAGGTCCAGGGGGAGGCGCTTCGCAGCAAGGACCTGCCGATGACCGCAGACATCGAGGTGACGCCATGAGAAAGCGCGCGATCGCGATCGGCGCGCTGTGCGCCGCCGCCGCCCTCTTCGGCGGGTGCGAGGCGATGGTCCAGCATCCGGCGCCGCTGGCTTACGTCGCCTACACCATGCCCGCGAAGATCCCGGCTCGGCCCATCGAGCGCCCCGCCACGGAGACGCCGAACAAGCGCTTCAGCGCCCTTTACCGCTCCCCCCAGGACGTCAGCGCCATCATCCGGGGGCTCCAGCAGGACGACCCCTACCTGCGGGGGGTCGATCTGCGCATCAACATCCCCTTCTGCGTCCTCGCCTTCGGGCTCTGCTTCGCCGAAGACCTCTACCTGAGCGGCAGCGGCGGCGTCGGCGCCGAGCCCGCCAAACGAGAGGCCCCCAGAGCGCCGGACGAGGGCATCGGCGCCAGCACCTCCAGAGTAGTTCAAGAGGACAAGGCCCCCGCGCAGGCCGCGCCCAAGGGCAAGCCCCGCGCGCACGAGGACTGGGGCGACGAGCGCTGATGCTGATCCGCAGCTCGCCCGACCCTCAATAGATCCCCCACTGCACCTGGAGCGAGCCGCTGGCGAGCGTCACGATCCCTTCGCCCGGCACGTCCAGCAGGCTGCCGTCCACCGCCGCCGCAAGCACCCACGACCCGCCCAGCGAGACCGCGTAGCCCAGCCCCAGCGTGTAGCCGCCTGCCACGAAGCCCGGCCGCTTCGGGGCGGTGTCCTGCTGCGGGCCGCCGAAGAAGGAAGGCTCGCGAAAGGACTCCAGATCGTCGCTTGAGAACCAGGGGCTCCAACCCCCCCCGACGAAGAAGCCGTTGAAGCGGCTCTCCAGAGTCAGCCGCGCCGACAAGAAGGTCAGCGGGGTGGATCCGGCCTCCACGAAGTCGGCAAAGCCCCCAAGGACCAGCGCGGT
The DNA here is from genome assembly GCA_005804885.1 of Pseudomonadota bacterium. Lineage (GTDB taxonomy): Bacteria > Myxococcota_A > Bradymonadia > Bradymonadales > SYOX01. The sequence goes on along the minus strand of SYOX01000221.1, from coordinate 25,974 downwards.
GTGCCGGGTGGTGGTCAGGGCGTAGCGCGCCCCGACGTGCGAACCCAAGCCGCTCGACGGAGGGCTGTCGCCCGGCGCCACCTCGACGATCGAGACCCCCGCCCGCGCGCTCAGATCATGGCGCCAGACCGTCGGCCGCTCGGCGCACCCCTCCAGCTCGGCGAGCGCCTCGGCGATCTCGGCCGCCTCGGCCTGGTTGATGCACGCGTTGAGCTCTCGCGTCGACCGGCTGGTGTCGCGGCACGCGTCCATCAGGCGCCCCTGGCGCCGCTCGAGCGCGCTTCGGCTGTTGTCGCACCAGCTCAAGAAGGTGCTCTCGGTCGGATAGGGCTCCAGGAGCCCGAAGTCGACCCCCAGGCCGCACCCGGACACCAGACAGAGCAGCGCCGCCAGGGCCGCGCCTTCAAGGGCCCGGCGTCGCGATGACAAAGTCCAAGGAGAGGTTCTCGCGACGAGCCGTGGGGTTCTGTTGATCATCGGTCAGCTCCCTGACGCGCTGGATGACGTAGCGGCGCAGTTCGAAGAGGCGCACCTGGCCGTCGCCGTCCGCGTCGGCGCCGCCGGTTCGCAAGCCTTCAAGCAGCGCGAAGGTGAAGACGCCATTTTGCCACCGGGGCGACTCCAGCGCGAATTCGAAGCCGTTGGCCGAGGCCAGCACCGTGGCCCCGGATCCCCGGCGCACGTCGGCAAACAGCTCCCCGAGCAGATCAAGGCCCACGGCGCGACCCTCCTGCGGCGCGAGGCCCGGCGACTTCTTCTGCCCCAGGTATCGCCCGCCGCGCCCGCTGACCCTGCCCTCGGGCACCTGGGCCGCCGGCCGATCCTGCGACTCGACCACCTCCACCTCCCCGGAGTGGCAGGTGTCCATCAGGAGCAGCTTGCGCCGCGCCGGGATGCCGTCGAGCAGCCCCTCGATGTCCTCGTAGATCACCCCGCGCCCCTCGGGGGCCTCGAAGTCGATGTCCGTGGTGCCGAAGTAGTATTCCATCGAGGGCGCCAGCAGGCCGTGGCCGGCCAGGAAGAGCACCACCCGATCGTCCACCCCCGATCGTTCAAAGAAGGCCCTCAGGCCCTCGATCGCCTCCCGCGTCGCCTGGGCGTCGAGCACCTGGACCACGTGAACCTCACCCTGCCCCTGCGCCTTGAACCACCGCGCCACATCCTGGGCGTCCTTGGCCGCGTAGCGCAGATCGTAGCGATCATCGCGGTAGTCCGACACCCCCACGACGGCCACATAGAGCGCCGCAGGCACCTCGGGCGCCTCAAGCACCACCGCGAAGGACTCCCGGATCGACTCGACCCCCTGGACGTTGAGCGCCGAGACCTCCACCTGGTTGTAACCCCGCGACAGCTCCACGCTCACCTCGCTGGAAACCTCCTGGGCCGCGCCCTGGCCCAGATCCAGGCCGGCGGCGCCATGAATCGGCACGCCGTTGATGTAGACCTGGAGTCGGGTGACGGGGTGCTGGCTGTCGGTCGCGCGCACCGAGAAGCTCAGCGCCCGCTGGCGCGTCGACAGCGGCAGATCCCGGCTCAAGAGCCTCACCTCCGGCAGGTGGAAGTCCTCCGAGAGCATCGCCTCGGTGACCGCCATCTTCTTCAGCCGTCGACGCCACGTCGTCTCATACAGGGGCACCAGCGCCAAACCCGCCGGCCTGCCCAGCCGCTCCAGGATCACGTCGGGGCGGTTGAGCCGCAGATCAAACTGCTCAAAGCCAAAGACCCGCGCGCCCTGCCGAAGCGCGATGCCCCGCAGCCCCTGCCGCGAGGCCCGGTAGTGGTTGTCCGGCGTCAAGGCGACGTAGTCCTCCTCGTCGATGGCCAGCATCGCCACCTTCTCCACCCACCCCGCCGCATCCCAGATCCGCACCGTCCCGTCCTCGCTCCCCGAGACGATCTCCGCCCCACCGCGCAAGAAGCCCACCCCCCTGACCGGCCCCTCGTGACCCCTCAAGACCCGCACCAGCCGACCCGTGGCCCCCTCCCACACGCGCAGGGTGCCGTCGGCGCTGGCGCTGACCAGCAGAGCGCCGTCCGGGCTGAAGGCCAGGGCCTCGACGGCGGCCTCGTGCCCGCTCAACACCTTGTTGCCCCCCCCGTCGCTCAAGTCCCACAGCCGCACCTCGCCGTCCTGGCCCCCCGTGGCCACGATCTCGCCGCGCGGGTCAAAGGCGGCGCAATGCACCTGACCGGTGTGCCCCTTGAGCTCAAGCACCTCCTGATCCCTGGCCCGACCCTTCCCAGGATCCGCCAGAGCCCACAGCTTGACCGCCTTGTCGCGCCCTGCGCTCAAGAGCCGCCCGCCATCGGGGCTGAAGGACAGCGCCGCGATCTCCCGGAGGTGCCCGCGCGGCCCCGCCCGCATCGCACCGGATCCCAAATCCCAGATCCCGATCCCGCCGCCCTCCAGGCCCGCCGCAAGCGCCCCACCATCCCTGCTGAAGGTCGGCGCGATGACAGACCCGCTCGGCACCTCGACGCTGCGCGCCACCCGGCCCGTGGCGCTGTCGATCCACAGCAGACGCCCTCGGCACGCGCCCGCCCCCTCACACACCCGATCGGCGCGCACCAGCATCGACCCGTCGGCGCTGAAGGCCAGCCCCCCCTGCCCGACCTCGCGGGACCATATCAGCTGCGCGGTGGCCAGATCCCAGAGCCTGACGACCGACCCGAGCGCCGTGGCGACGCTTCTCTCCTGAGGATCGATCGCCATCATCCCCACGGGCTTCGAACGCCCGCGCAGCGTCCTCACCACCTGCCCAAGGCCCGGATCCCAGAGCCGCGCCTCGCCGTCCTCCCCGACGCTGACCATCACCCCCGAGCCCGGCGCGACCGCCAGGCGCAAGACCGCGCCCTTGTGCGCCTCGACCCTCGACCCCTTGACGATCGGCCCTCCGGCGCCATCCGTGAACCCCACCCCACCCAGGCGATCCCCGATCGCGAGCCGATCGGCGCTGACCCAGGCCGCGCACGTCGCCCCCTGAGCCGCGATCTCTCGCCGGGACCCCGCGCCACCGTCGATCGACCACAGGATCACCGCCCCCCCCTGCGTGACCAGCGCCGCCGCTCCACCCTCCGGGCTGAGCGCCATGTCCACCAGCGGCGCCCCGACGTCGAGCTCGCCGCGCGACTCACCCCGCGCCAGATCCCACACCCTGGCCCGGCCATCCTGGCTGGCCGTCACCAGGATCTGCCCCTCCCGATCAAAGGCCAGCGCCACCACCGCCCGCGTGTGCCCCTCAAAGATCAACGCCGTCCGACCCGTGCGCACCTCCGTGACCAGCACCTCGCCAGACTCCCCGCCCGACGCCACACGATCGCCCCCAGGCGCAAAGGCCAGCGCGCTGGCCGCGCCCTGGTGCCGCGCCAGCGCCCTGACCTCGACCCCATCCTCCAGCGACCACAACCCCACCCGACCGCCGCGCTCGCCGATCGCCGCCATGCGCCCGTCCCGATCCAGCGCAATGGCGCCAGGGGCCTCCGCGAAGCTCGCCAGCGTCCGCACCTCACGCCCCTGCCACGCGTCCCAGATCTTGACCGTTCGATCCCGGCTGGCCGTCGCTACCAGCCGCCCCTCGGGTCCAATGGACACCGCGTCGATCGCCTCGGCGTGGCCGCGCTGGATCACCACCACCGGCAGCTCCGACCCCGGCGACCGCGACGCAGCGCACCCGACACCCGCGCCCAGGGCTACAAGGAGGATGGAGAGAGACTTGACCATGGACATCGCTTCCACAATCGACCTATCATCGCGTTCACCCGTTGTTCTACCCCTCTCTCGCCCTCATGGCCAGAGACGCCCATGCGCCGACCCCTCCTGCTCACCCTGCTCGCCCTGGCCCCGACCCTCTGCGGCTGCGTCCGCATCGGCCTGCTCCCCGTCGAGGAGCGCATCCATACGCACGACCGCGTCCTGTCCCACGACCTCGAATCTCCCCCCGAGGGCGAGCGCATCGAGGCCCGCTGGTGGGTCGAGGGCGATCAGCTCGTCGGCCGCGTCACCCGCGTCCAGATGTGCCGCCCTGCGCGCGTCGTCCGCGTCGACCGCTCCGAGACGCGCGAGCGCGCCGCCTCCATACCCGGCCTCTTCAACTTCTTCGCCTACAGCGAAGCCTTCTTCGCGGCCTTCGGCATCCCCCTCGGGACACTCTTCCTGCTCTCTCCCCCCAACGACTCCGAGACCGGCCAGCCCCAGGATCTGGCCGTGGTCGGCGCCGTCTTCCTCCTCGGCGGCGCCGCCTCGCTGGCGATCCTGGTCGACGACAGCACCGCCATCATCGACACCCGCGACAACCTCGGGATCCAGACCCTCCGCCACCCGAGCCCGCCACAGCCCTGCTCCGACCCCGCGCCCGCCAACGTGGCGATCCTCCTGCGCTGGTCAGATGGCCCCACCGAGACCCTCACCAGCGACAGCCAGGGGATGGTGCGCGCCTCCCTCAAGCCCCAGCGCGGCCGGCGCCACCCCGACCTGGAGATCCTCGCCGACGGCCAACCCCTCCAGCGCCTCTCCGGCACCCTGCTCGAGACCCTCGCCCGGTCCTCGGCCCGCCCCAACGCGAGGAAGCCATGACGCGGGCCGCCACCGCGCTGCTGCTGGCCACATCGCTGATCGCGCTGGCCGCTTGCAAAAAACCCCTCTGGGAGTCGATGGATGAGCGCCACGGCCCCCTCTTTGCCCCGAACGACGCCGCCCGCCAGAAAGCCTGGGACGAGGCCGGGGCGGCCGGAGACGCCAGCGCGCTGCTCGTCTGGCAATCCATGGTCCGACGAGGCTACCGCACCGAGGCCGCCTGCCAGGCGCTGGCGACCCACGGCGGCGACGAGGCCGTCGATCGACTCCTTCAGGTCCGCTCGGCCGCCAACCGCGCCGCCGTCGACGCCGCCATCACCCAGGCCGGAGGCCCCGATCCCGAGGCGATGGTCCTGCGCGCCCTGGAGCGACCGCTGGCCGCCACCCCCGCCGACATGTGGCGCATCCGACAGAGCGCGCTGGACTGGATGGGCGACAAGGTCCACGGCCTGCCTGCCCGCGCCACCTGGACCGAGGCGATGGCGCGCCTCTTCCTCGACCCCGACGCCTGCCCCGATCCTGCCGAGGTCCAGGCCGACACCGTCGATGTGACCCTCGGCTTCGGCTTCCCGACCGCCCCCCTCGATCGCCCCGACGACCCCCCGCCCACCCTGCCCTGGCTCGCCGATCTCGACGAGACCCTGCGACCGAGGCTCGCCCAGAGCCTCCTGCAGATCGCCGCCGCGGGCTACCCGCCCCTCTGCGAGCGCCTCCTGATCCAGATCTACGCCCAGGACCCTCCGCGCGCCGCCTCGCTCCTGCTCCAAAGCCCCGACTGGCCCAGAGCGAACCTGGCCGCCCGCTTCTTGAGGCTCCTGCGCCCGCCGGTCGACGCCGCCGCCTCGCTGCGCACCCTGACCGACTCCCAGCTGCCCCGCGCCGCCGCCGCCGCGGTCGCTCTGGAGCCCACCCACCCCCACCTGGCCGCGATCCTCTACGCCCGCCTGCTCGACCTCGACAACCCCGCCCCAGCCCGCGCGCTCGGCCTGAGCCTGCTCGGCTTTGACGCCTCGGGCTTGCCCGCAGATCTGACCCCCGCCCAAAGCGAAGTGCGCTTGAGCATGCAGGAGCAGACCTTCAACCTCACCAGGGACCGCGACCTTGCGCTTCTGCGCGACAGAGCCAGCGACCCAGCCCTGGCGCTGGAGTCCTACCCCTCCATCCACAAGGCCAACGCCCGGATCTGGCGCGAGGACGTCGGACAGGCCCGCCGCTGCCTCGGCGCCGCGCCCGATCAAGCCACCTTCGACGCCTTGATCGAGGCGCTGACCGCAGGACAAGCCCGCGACAGCTTCGAAGAGGCCCTCATGGCGCGCTTCGACCTCACCGTCGCCCAGGCCGAAGAGTGCGCCCGATTCTACGAGGTCGCCGCCATCGAGCGCCTCCTGCGCCGGGCCTGCCTGGGTGCGTGGACCTCCCCGAGACAAGGCGCGCAACCCCTGAGACCCGGCAAGCTGCGAGACAGCCTCTACGCCGCCCCCGACGGCCGACTGATGGCTACCTTCGCCCAGGATCTCGATCCCGGGCAGCCCCTCCGCGCCCGCCTCGACGCGCTGGCCGATGATCCCGACGCGCCGACCGCCGATCGCTTCGCCGCCGCCTCGCTCACCGCCCTGCGCGACGCCGGACACCTGTTGGTCTTCGAGGCCGCCGAGGCGCCCTGATCGCCCTGCGGCGCCACCGCGACGCCGACGGCGGCGACCCCGCTCTGCTCGGCGCCCCGATCGCGCTTCAGCCCGCCAGCTTCATCGCCTTCGCGCGGATCGTCACACCAGATCCCCCTCCTCTTCGAAGCCCTTCTCCTTCATCCAGCGGCGCAAGGACGTAATCTTCTCCGGGTCGGCCAGCGCCGCCTGGAGTTCACGGCAGAGGGCGGGGTTTTCGAGCAGCCCCCATTGCAGGTCCCGCAACACTCCCTTGGTTCTGGCCACGAGCTGCAAGGCGAAGGCACGGAGGAGGATCTGCGGATCATCCTCCTGATCGATCCAGGCCCAGGCGTCCTCGGTGAGGATCATTCCAGCGTCCAGCGTCAGGGTCGCGAGCCGCTCGCGCAGCTCGTTGGGCTCGGAGGGAAAGTATCGGGCCTGGGCGGCCTGGGCGGGGATCTGGGCCACAAGGCGCGCGGCTCTCCACCAGGAGAGCAGGCAGGTCATCTGCCAGTCCGGGTGGAGGTCTGCGAGCGAGGAGGCGGCGGCCATATCGGCCACTGTGGCCACGGGAGAGCGCGCGGTTCGCTCGTCGATACGATCGAAGAAGGTCGTCAAGCGTTGGGCCGTGTTGACGTGCGAGTCCGTCGCCCGCTCGATGCGATGGCGCCAGTGCCCGGCTTGCTCACCGAAGTGCTCCTGCAACACAGAGGCGAGCGCGTCGGCTGAGATGCGAAAGTCCATGTGTCGAGGGGTCAGGCTTTGAGTCAGCATGAAGCGCGCCAGGATGGCCTCGACGCTGTCGGCCTCACCGGGGGGAGGAGAGAGGGCATCGAGCGGGTCTCCGACATGGGCCGGAGCCGTCAGCTTGCTCTGGAGCAACGCCTCGACGAAGGCCCCGGGCTCATAGCCGGGTCCGTCGCTGTCCAGGCAGGCCAGTCGGCAGAGCCCTTCCACGTCGCCGGTGACGTCGAGCCAGTCGGACATCAGGTCAAGAGCGCCGACCATCGAGGCGCTGAAGGATCCCAACCCAAGCGCCATCCACTGGCGCAGCCGCTGGGATCCCCACCTGTCGAGGCAGGTCTTGAGGATGTGGCGGCGCTCCCCGATGAAGAGCTCAGAGGCCACATCGATCAGCTTCGCTTTGTCCTGCGGCGTCGCATCAAGGCGAGCGACGAGCCGAGCGGGATCGACGAGCACGGGGAGGGGCAGCTCCAGACCCGCAAAGTCCTTGGCCCACCGCGCGGCTCGGTCGGCCTGGGCTCGATCGAAGTCTCCTCGAATCACCACGTCAGGGCCAAATCGGTCCTCCAGCATCATCCCGACGACCATCAGCGCGTGGTGGTACGGATAACCCTGAGTCTTGCTCCCCCAGAGATCCCAACACGAGGGACCATCGCAGCCCCCGTATATCTCGCCATGGATCGACAGGAGCAGATCGCCCTCCTCGCCCTTGTGGGTCGCCCGCACATTCAGCTGGCGAGGGAGGGCGAAGGTCTCGGCCATCCGGCGGCTGTCCAGATCCCCCGAGATGCGCCAATGACGCTGCCTGGGGTCGTCGGCGTCCACTTCGATCTGGCGGGTGTAGAGCAGGCGACGGGTGCGGCCGAATGTCTCGGCCTGAAAGCGGACCAGCTTCAGGGGATATCGACGCAGCAGATCGAGCGACAGATCCCAAGCCTTTGCCCACTCAGAGGCGTCGATGCGGCTGGGGGCGATGTGGAGTTCGAGGTAGATTCCCATGAGACACCTTGCGCTGCACGGTTGCGGGTCCATGTCTGATCAAAGGGCCTCCGGGCAGAGCGATCCCCGTATTCTATAAATGCCCACACGCCCTCCACTTGAACAGACGAGCAGGTTGTCTCTCGCCGTGGAGGGCGAGTCAAGCGCTTTTTGACCCACTCGGCAGGAACCCGTTGGCATATCGGGGCCGCAGCCTTTCGGGAGGGCGGATCCAGAGGGATCGCAAGGGGGGCGGATCTTGCTTATCATGGTGGAGGGCTGCATCCTCCAAGGGAGGCGTCGAGCGGCCCGCTTGTTCCTCGTGCGCTCTTGGGCCCGGGAGGGGCCTCAGAGGTGAGAACCCAATCCAGAGACACGCACCCGAAGGCTGAAGCGGTCCAGATCGAGCTCTTGCGCCGGGCCGGCTTGAGCAAGCGCCTCGCGCTGGCCTTCTCATTGTCCAGGACCACCATCGCCCTGTCCCGCGAGGCGATACGCAAGCGCCGCCCCGATCTGTCGGAGCAAGACCTGCGGCTGGAGTTCGTGGCGCTGTGTTACGGCGAGGCGCTGGCCCGGCGCGTTGCGGCCAGACTTGAGCGTCAAAGGAACCAGGGAGCGTCTTGAACACGGACGACATCCTCGTCGCGCTCCAGCCCGTGGTGGAGGCGCTGATCCAGGCTCGGATCCCCTACTGCGTCGGGGGTTCGGTCGCCAGCTCGGCCCATGGCCTGCCGCGCGCCACCTTGGACATCGATCTCGGCGACGATCACCACACGCGTCACTGCACGAAGCGACCGATCGTCGCTCCGGGCGCTCATCGACGCGCGGGCGTGGCTGCGCGGCGGCGAGCGCCTGAGAGCCGAGCGCCGAGCGTCAGCAGGGCCATCAGCCCCCACAAGCCCGGCGTGGAGGGAGCGGAGCCTGGTCGCCCTGGGATGCTGTGGCACCCTCCTGGGGCGGGGTCGGAGGCTACCTCGATTGAGAATGGGATGGTGTCGGTGAAGACGGGTGACTGGTCCAAGGGGTTTCGGCGAGCGATGGCTCGCCAGGCGAAGTCGCCCGCCGTCCGAGGAGGAAGGTCTGGAACGGCCACTTGGGTCTGCCCTTCGGGGCCGGGCTCGATCCCCTCGATATGCCACAGCAGCAACAGCCGCCCTGTGGCATCCACCTTGAAGAGTTCGAAGCTCAGTTCAAAGCTCTGGGCCTCGTCGATCTGGTCGTGACCCACCACCAAGGCCAGCGGAGACCCGACACGCAGGCGAGCACCAGACCTCGGAGACCGAGCCACAAATGCATTCAGGAGTGGATCTCGCTCTGGGATCGCCTCGAACTTGGGTGTGGTGAACTCCAGCACGTTGGACCAGACCCCGACAGGCCCTGTATCGTCCACCACCGCCACCCTCCATCGGTAGGTGTGTTCTGGCTCAAGCACACCAGGAGGCCAGACGAGCTCCTTGTACTCTTGCCAAGGCACCCGCCCTTCAATCACCACCGTCCCCTCCATGAGCAGCTCAAAGGCCAGATGCAAATCGCCGACGCGAGCCGTGTAACCTTGTCCTGCGTACGCCACCAGGAGCGGCTCAAGGGTCGAGATGGCCCCAAAGGGGCGCAAGGGGTTGGGAGGCGTAGAAGGCACGATGGTTATCCTGTTTCCGGGAGTCTTGACCTGGATATGAGGGTGGGTGGCGGTGACGTTCCAAAAGAAAGTGGTCCCCCGACGAAAAGACACGGGGGCCAGCCAGGACGTGACCCCCTGTCTTCCGGCCGGCAGAAGCGGGCTCTGAACACCGTCCACGCCGTTACCCCACACGGCAAATCGATAGGTTACCGGAAGGTCATCGTTGGCCACCCCATTGCGGACCACCAGTCTCAGCGCCTCTCCTTCTGCCAACTCGGCGCCGTCCTCGGGCGAGAGGGCTTTAAGGCCCGTCAGTGACCCCGCCAGGGTCGGATCGGTCCCGACATTGCATTCGTCGGCATTGGAAGGGCCATCCCGGTCGGAATCCAGCCAATCGTCTTCGGGATTAAAGGGATTGAAACCGTGGACGTCCTCGCAATCATCACGCATCCCCCCGCCATCGTTGTCGGTCACAGCGCCAGGGCCATCGAGTTGCTCGAAAGGCGTCAGGTTCAACGAGGCCACGGGGCTTAGCGCGCGGCCCTCAAGGGGCAGGACTTCGAGTTGGACGAGGGCTCGGGTTCCGACATCTTCCACGCTGGCGCCGACCCCGTAGACGAAGAGATCAAGGCCGTGAAAGCCCGCGCGCGGCGTGTAGACGAGGCCCCCATCTTGCGCCACCTCCACCGCGCCGTTGAAAGGCCCCTGAAGCACCCGCAGCGTGCTGTTCCCGTCCAGGGTGTCATTGCTCACGACGCCGGGAGCCTCCACCCGAAGCGGCGCATCTTTGGCCCCCTCCCACCGATCCCAGCGCGCGACGTTGGACTGGGGGGCCATCTCCACCGCCCCGATGTCGCACGCCCCGCCCTGGGGGCGCGCCACCCCTCGCCCGTCCACCACAGCGCATCCGGCTGCACCACCATCGAGCGCGGGGCTGCCGGGCTCAAGGCCGTGGGTGGGCAACACCCCTCCGGTCAGACCCAAGGGGCTCAAGCGCGCTTCCACACCCTGAACGTCGGTCGAGTCGAGCACCCCTGGGCCAAACAACTCGATATCGCCCATGAGGTTGTGGCCTCGGGACGCGAAGCCCGCGCCGAAGATCATCGCATCGGCGTCCCTCAGAGCCTCGTTGTGTGCCACCAAGGTGTTGACCAGACTCCAGGTCCCCATACCGGCCAGCCCAGCACCAGGGTGTCTGGCGTCGCTCCCGGTGCGGTTGAAGGCCACCGTCGAATCGATCAAGGTGCTGTGCCCCTTGTTGAAAATCCCACCACCATTGCCATCCGCAGGCCGCTCAACCCACCAGCCAACCTCGGCGTCGCTCTCGCCCGTCACATTGCCGCTCAAGGTGCTCCCGATGAGCGTCAGCATGCCGCGACGGCTCACATAGATGGCGCCACCATGACCCCCGACTCCTGCTTGATGGTGCTGGTCGGGCCAGAATCCCCCTGGCTCCCCCAGCCCGCCGCGATTGCGCCAGAAGGTGCAGCGGTTGACCGTGGCTCGTCCCTGGATGGCCAGCCCCCCTCCATGCCCTCCCGCACCCTCAACGGGAGGCCTGTAGTAATCCCCACCAGGACCCGTCCCGGCCTCGTTGTCCATCAAGAGCGTCTGGGAGATCATCGCGTTCCCCAACGCCATGATCCCACCCCCGTCGCCTCCAGGGAGGCCATACAAATCGTTATCATCTCCAATGGTGTTTTGGGCCTCACCGCCGGTCCCTGCTCGGTTCTCGATCACGAAGCTCTGCTCCACCAGGAGGCTCCCGGCGGCGTAAACCCCTCCGCCATCTCCACCGGGACCTGTGGCTTCCCCATGCTCGATGTTTCCCGCAGGGCCCGGACCCGCCTGATTGCGGATCAAGGCCACGCGGCGCAGCGTCAGCGGACCCTCGGCGTGGATCGCCCCCCCGCTTCCTCCCCGATATCCTCTCCGCTCATCGAAGACGCCCGCCGAGTTCCTGACCCATGAGGAGTCCTCGACCAGCACCTCTCCGGTGGCAAACAGGGCTCCCCCTCGACTACCCCCGCAGCGTTCCCCACGGCAAGTCCCCGCGGTGTTGTCCACAAAAGAAGAGCGCCTGATCAGCACCCGGTCGGTCGCGTAGATCCCCCCCCCGTCGCCTCCCAACCAATACCACGGGGAGTACTCCTGCCCAAAGACTGCGAGATCTCCAGATCGGTTGCGCTCGACGATGGAGTCCTCCATCACCAGCGGGCAGGTGCAGTAGATCCCTCCCCCATTGCTTTCAAACGAATGACCCTCCACAGGTCCGTTGTCCGCGATCGTCGAGCGCAGGATCCGCAGGCTCACTCCCAGAGCATGGATCCCGTGACCATGGCCTGGAGCCGAAGTCCCCGACGACAACTCAACAAACTCCGTTCCGCCTGCAGAGTTTCTCTCGACCCGGCAGTCCTCCAGGTCCAACGCGGCGCCTCCTCCTGCAAAGATCCCTCCCCCACTGCCTCCTTGCGTCAGGAAGTCGTAGCCCTGCTCAGTGCGTATCTGGGGACCAAACCCGGCCTGGTTGTCTGCGAGCCGACAACCTCGAAGGGTCAAGGCCCCCTGACGGAGTCGAATCCCCCCGCCGTCTTCCCCCACAGGCGACGCCACCGTCGCTGGAGGTGCCACTCCCCCCTTCACCGTCACTCTCTGGATCACCCACGACCCCGGCCCGTGCAGATCGAAGACCCGATCCAGGCCCGACCCGTCGATCCGGGTCACATCCATGCCCGCCCCCACGATCTCCGCCTCGCCTTGAAGGTCCAGATCGCCCGTCTGGTTGTCGTCCTCTCTGGCCCCTTCGACCCCCAGCACGAAGTCGCCCGGCCCAAGCTCGATGAGATCGGCGCCCTGGCCCGCCGGGCAGCCCCACAGGGCCTCGTCCCGGTTGGCCGCCTCGATCGCCTCGCGCAGACCGCACAGGCCGTCGTTGACAAAGCCGTCGCGGGTGGTGTTGACGGGGATCGTGGCCGCGTGCAGGGAAGTGGAGAGCACAAGACACAAGACCAGCGCGCTCGCGAAGGAAGCCGGTTTGCCGTTCATGGGGTGTCTCGTCAGGTTGAGCCGCGCTTGCTGGCGGCCCTGGAACATGTCACCCAGGCCCTTGTGTGCACATCACCGAGTCCACTCTATGCCCGCCTGCCTTTGAGCACAACCCCGAGCACTTGAGGATCGACTGCGCCAGACGACCGAAAGGGATCGAGGAGCGGCGCGACGGCGGGTCCAGCGGGCTTGCGCTTTGCTGATGTCGCGCCCTTGGTGGCCGCGCTGGGAGCAGATTACCACATCGACGCCGACATGATCCGCGACGCGCTCCGCGACGAGAGCTCCTTCAACCTCATCCACCTGGACACGATGCTCAAGCTGGATGTCTTCGTGTTCGAGGGCCACCTGCGACCCTGAGCCCCGCCGCTCCTTGAAGGACCCGACGCCCTTGCCCCGCACCTCGACGGCGACGGTCAAACACCCAGCGACCGATCGTCGCGCCGTGCGCTCATCGACTCGCGGGCGAGGCTGCGCGGCGGCGGGCGCCTGCGAGCCGAGCGCCGAGCGTCAGCAGGGCCATCAGCCCCCACAAGATCGGGACGCCGGGGGCGGAGCCTGGGCGCCCTGGGAGGCTCTGACACCCTCCTGAGGCGGGGTCGGAGGCGACCTCGATTGAGAAGGGGATCGACTCGGACCATGCCACGGCCAAGGTGTGTTGGGGCCGTCGTGCGCTGGCGCGCCACACGAAGTCTCCCACCATCGTGGCAGGCAGAGGCGGCACCTCTACCTCAGTCTGACTTCTGTCTGCAGGCTCCATCCCATTGACTTCCCACACCCGCGCCGCCCCCGATGGCCTGAGCCAGACAAGTTCGGCCCCGTAGGTGAGGCCAGCGCCCGCTTCGCCCTCGACGTGGCCCACCACAACCCTGAGCGGCTGGCCATGCTCAAGACGCGCGCCGGACGATGGGGACAAAGCGCTGGGCGCCTGCAGAGGGAGGCCAGGCTCAGGCGAAGGGAACACCTCGGGCTCAGCGCCGGGATCCTGTTCAGGTTCAGGGCTGGCTTCAGGCTCAGAGACGGGCTCGGGCTGTGGATCCGGTTCGGGGTCGGCTTCGGGAGGATCTGGTGTGGTGAACTCAAGCCAGGATGACCTGTTGTGCGCGCCGAGCTCATCCAGCGTGGAGACTCGCCACCGGTAGGTGCGGTTGGGCTCAAGCGGGTTGGGGGGCGACCAGCGCACGTCCATGTCGCCCACCCACGGGACCCTGCCCGACGCCACCAGGGTTTCCCCCTCCTGGAGATCGAAGACCACCCAGGTCAGGTCGCCTTCTGGATCGCCGTCTTCCTCCGTGCGCGCCAAGAGCCTTGGAAGCAAGGATCTCACCGGCCCTGAGGGGTATCGCGGGACAGGGCTGGGGGCGGCCTCGTTGAGGGTGTCAATGAGCACGGTCCTCAAGGGCGTCGTGCGCGCGACGTTGGGGCTGGTTGCCGTCACCGACCACTGGTAGAGATGATCCTCCAGCAACGGGATGGAGATCGCCCAGCGGGTCTGCTCCCCTGGATCTTCGGGCCAAGGGCCGCTGGTAGCGTCTCCTGCTCCCGGTCGCGGTTGAGCGTCGTGCAGATCAAAGCGGTAGGTCAAAGGCAATCCCTCAGAGTCGACCGCGTTCTGGACGATCAAGAAAAGGGCTTCGTCAGCGGGCAGCCTCGCCTCGTGAGGGGGCCACACAGCCTCCAGACCTGTGATTGTGCCGCCTGAGATGGGGTCGGTGCCCTCCCGACACTCGTCGACATTGTCCAGGCCGTCGCCATCTCGATCGCCCTGGTCGTCATCGCGATCATGGGGATCAAAGCCATGCGCCTCTTCGCATTGATCGCCCATGCCTCCCCCATCGCTGTCGAAGGCCATCAGGTTCAGCGGCTCGACGGCGTTGGCGATGGTATAGTCTGGAAGCAGGATCTCCAACTTGACCAGCGCCTCCATCGAATGGCCGTCGATGGGATCCCCAAGTCTGTAGACAAAGAGGTCGAGGCCGTGAAAGCCCTCTCTGGGCGTGTAGACAAAGCCCCCGTCCTGTCCGAGGGCGAGCGCACCATTGAAGGGCCCCTGGACCACCTCAAGGGCCTCTCCTCCAGGCGCGCTGTCGTTGCGCAACACCCCTGGAGCCTCGACGGTCAGGGGCTCCTGCTGCGTCCCCACCCAGCGATCCCAACGCGCGACGATTCCCTGCGCCACCACCTCGATGGCCCCGATGTCGCACGCCTCCCCTTGGGGGCGCAACACTCCACGCTGATCTGCGGGGGTGCATGTAGAGGGGCCGGTATCGAGCGCAGGGCTCTGAGGGGCAAGACCGTGGTTGAGCAGCACACCGCCCGTGGATGCCAAGGGAAGCAAGCCCGGATTCTCCTGCCTCAACACCTCCTCATCGGGCCGAAGCGTTCCAAACAGATCCGCGTCCCCGATGAAGTCGGGTCCGCTCAAGACCAGACCTTCAGGATCGATGACCCCATCGGGGTAAGGCGTGGCCTCATTGCGGGCCACGAGGGTGTTGAGCAGATCCCAGGTGCCCATCCCTGCAAGCCCCCCGCCGGGTTGGCGCGCATCGACCCCGGTGCGGTTGAAG
This sequence comes from Pseudomonadota bacterium, assembly GCA_005804885.1. GTDB lineage: Bacteria > Myxococcota_A > Bradymonadia > Bradymonadales > SYOX01. Next base: position 10,803 of record SYOX01000221.1, on the reverse strand, counting down.
GCAACCGTCGAGTCGATCAAGGTGCTGTGTCCCAGATTGTAGATCCCTCCGCCTTGACCATCGGCAGGGATGGGGATCACCCATTCCGATTCCACATGAGCATCGCTCTCGCCCGTCACATTGCCGCTCAAGGTGCTCCCGATGAGCGTCAACTGGCTCCCTTGGCCCACGAAGATGGCGCCACCATGGCCTCCCACACCGCCGTGGTAGTTCTGATCGATCCAAACGCCACCCGACTCTCCCAGCCCGCCTCGATTGCGGATAAAGGTGGATCGCTCCACTCGGGCTTGCCCTCCGACGGCCAGTCCCCCTCCGTGTCCTCCGTGCCCCCAGAAGGGAGTCTCTGAGTTGTTGTAGAGGTCCCCCCCTGTACCCACTCCAGCCTCGTTGTCCATGAAGAGCGTCTGAGAGATCGTCGCATCTCCCCTGGCAAGGATCCCCCCCCCGTCGCCCCCTGGGCGGCCATACAACTCGAAAGCATCTCCAGTGGTGTAGTAGGCCCCCCCACCGGTCCCCGCTCGATTCTCGATCACAAAGCTCCCCTCCACCAGGAGGCTGCCGGCGGCGTACACCCCGCCGCCATCTCCACCGGGGCCATTGGCCTCTTGACGCTCAAGGAAGCCTTCAGGGCCCGGACCCGCCAGATTGCGGATCAAGGCCACGCGGCGCAGCGTCAGTGGGCCTTGGGCATGGATCGCCCCCCCGCTTCCTCCCCGATATCCTTCCCGCAAATCGAAGCCGCCCGCCGAGTTCCTGATCAAGGCAGAGTCCTCGATCAAGGTCTCTGCCTGGGTGAACAGGGCGCCGCCGCGACGGCCATGAAAGCTCCATTCACCAGGTCTTCGTCCCGGAGGGTTGTCCACAAACGAGGAGCGCCTGATCGACACCCGATCGGTGGCGTAGATCCCACCTCCATCGCCCCCCAGCATGTACCAAGGGCCGTAATATTGCCCTACAGAGTTGAGACTCCCGCTGGCGTTGCGCTCGACGATGGAGTCCTCCATCACCAGCGGGCAGGCGCTGTAGATCCCTCCTCCCTCGCTTCCAAAGGAAGACCACCCCCACTCGGGTCCGTTGTCGGCGATCGTCGAACCAAAGATCCACAGCCCAACGCCCTGCGCGAAGATCCCATGACCATCCCCCGAGGACGATGTACCCGATGTCAGATCCATGAACACCGTGCCCCCTGCCCGGTTCCGTTGGACCTCGCAGCCTTCGAGCCTCACCGACGAACCCGCTCCAGCAAAGAGCCCTCCCCCGTTGCCCCCTTGGGTCAGGTTCCAATGGTAGGTCCCCTCATCCCGAAGCGCAGGACCGCGACCAGCCTTGTTGTCTGTGATGCGACAGCGACCGAGGGTCAGCGCCCCCGCGCCCAGCCGAACCCCCCCGCCCTCTTCGCCCCGAGGCAAGGCCAGGGTCGCGTCGGGCGCGGCCCCTCGGGCGATGGTCAGATCGCTGATCCGCCACGGCCCCGACCCGTGCAGATCGAAGACCCTATCCAGGCCCGCCCCGTCGATCCAGGTCAGGTCCATGCCCGCCCCGACGACCTCCAGCTCGCCTTGAAGATCCAGATCGCCCGTCTGGTTGTCGTCCTCCCTGGACCCTTCGAGCCCCAGCACGAAGTCGCCCGGCCCAAGCTCGATGCGATCGGCGCCCTGACCCGCCGGGCAGCCCCACAGGGCCTCGTCCCGGTTGGCCGCCTCGATCGCCTCGCGCAAGCCGCACAGGCCGTCGTTGAAGAAACCATCCAGGGTCGTGTTGACGGGGATCGTGGCCGCCTCAAGGGGGGCGGCGGACAGCAGACACAAGACCAGCGCGCTCGCCAAGGAAGCCGGTTTGCCGTTCATGGGGTGTCTCGTCAGGTCGAGCCGAACTTGCTGGCGGCCCTCGAACATGTCACCCAGGCCCTTGTGTGCACATCACCGAGCCCACTCTATGCCCGCCTGCCTTTGAGCGCAACCCCGAGCACCCGAGCACCGACTGCGCCAGACGACCGGGAGGGAAGATCCAGAACGCAAATCGACACTCCAGGCCACCTGGAGTCACGACTTCCGTGCCAGGATCGGCGCTCAAGGTCGCCTGGAGTCACGATCGTGGGTCAGGGATCGGTACTCCAGGTCACATGGAGTCACAACTTCTGTGCCAGGATCGGCGCTCCAGGCCACCTGGAGTCACGATTTCCAAACGCAAATCGACACTCCAGGCCACCTGGAATGTCGATTTCACACGCCTCTCCACGCCAACGAAGGCGGCGTCAGCCATCCCACGGCCAGATCTTGTGGGGCCGTAGCAATCGAAGCTCCTCAACCAGCGACGATCTCAAGGCCCACGCGGATCCCTCGCCCTCCAGAGCGCGCAGCGCCTCCTCACGAAACCTCTCCCCTCCCTTGGACCACCTCCTGGAGAGGACTTCGAGAAACTCCTCGCGCAAGATCTTGTCGTCGTGAAGCCTGAAGAGCAAAGGCCCCATCGACCACGCACGGAGAGTCCACTCCTGGATCATCCACTCATAGAGGTCACGACGCCTGCTCCTTGTCATCGACGTCGATTCCAGCGCGACGGGCAGAACCATGACCAATAAGTCGTCCGCATCCTTGGCCTCGTTCCGCTGGATCGCCTTGATCAGCCCCTCGCTCAAGGCCGCGCGGCTCTTGATCGCGTCGCGCAAGAGATAGGCGATTGTCTTGACCCAGGGGGACCAGTCCTTGACCTTCTCTTCCCTCAGCGGCCACGCGCACAACGCCCACACCCAGGGGCCTCGTTCATCCTGCCCCTCCAGCGCGCGCTGTGAGACGCGAAGCGCCGCCCCCAGCGGATAGCCGCGCAAGGGCGTCGACGAGGTTGGACCTTCTGCGAAGGATGCACACCAGGCCTGGACCTCCTCGATCTGGAGACACGCCACCATCGCCGCTTCAGACAGCCCTTTGTTGGCCACGGCGCTCAACCCCGCTGGGATGACGCGGCTCAAGAGCACCTTGCGCCACTCTGTGGGGAGGCCATCCTCCACCTGACGCAGCACCTCTTCCCCGGCCAGGACTTCGGCAGGGCAAGCCTCGACCAGCGCCTCTGCCCACCATCGCACCCCATACCAGTCCATCCGCGCCAATTGCCCGACCAGCACCAGCAGATCTTCCCACTGGTTCGACTCAAGGCTCACCTTGGGGAGCGCATCACGCGGCAGAAGATCTCGAAGCTCAAGCCAGCCCGCCCTCCCCCGCGTCAACCTCGCGAGGCGGATCAACAACCCGAGATCGCGACGCGCTGCGGCGCTCTGCACCAGAGCGCCGATCCACGGCTCAAGCCCTTGGATGGGATCGAGCCGCCTCTCAGCACGCCCGGCGACCTCGACCATCGCGCGAAGCCACCTCTGACGCTCCTCATCCCCCCGCTGGTTCAAGAAGAGGTGAAGAGGATCGCCCCCGTCGCTCTCATGCCCAACTCCGAGGGTGTGTTGTTCAAGGATGCTTCGGCTCAGACAAGCTCGCTGAGCCTCTCCCCATGCGTCCTCCTGCGTCGACAGGCTCGACCACTGGGGCCTGCCGAGCAGATCCTCCAACTCCCACCAGAACGAGGGTTCACCCTTCATCTGCCCCAGATGCCCCACCAACGACTCCAAGGCCTCTTTCCAGGTGGGGTGCGTCGCCGGGAGCTCGGGCCACAACAAAACCAACAGATCCGCGCGAGCGCGGGCCGCGGCCAACCGCATCCCGGCGCCATCGTCGACCTGTACCAAACGATGAAGGGTCCCAAGCTGCGTCGGATGCGGCATCGCCAGACCCCGCGCCTGACACCAGCGGCCGAGGCGCTCCGTCAGCGCGCTGCCCTCCTGGAGCAGCGCCTCGACCCAGGGGCCCGTGCGGGGGATGTCGGTCTGGCGAGGCAGATGGGCGCTGAAGCCGCCCAGAACCTTGTCCGGGACGATCATCACGTCAAAGACGCGACCCTGCACGCGCCGAGGCTGGAGCGCCAGAGTGCAGAACGCCAGTTCGCAGCGCGGCTCGTGCCACAACAGAGACCACAACCACCCCATCGTCGCGTCGTCGGCCCGCTCTCGCCGCAGGATCAAGGGCCTGTGCTCCAGGCCGAAGAAATACTCGGCGATCTGGCGCCGGACGGGCTCCGCGATCCCGCTCGGCTCCTGGGCCGAGGCCGGCTCAGCAAAGCTCAGCGGGCGCCCGTAGACCTCCAGATCATCGCGGGACTCGGGGGGGTGGTGGAGGTGAGTCAGGGACCATGGATCCTTCAGGCGCCCCAACAAGGAGGGTGGAACCAGGAGCGTGTGCGTCCACACCGCCCCCGAACGTGGGGCGCTCCAGTCCGGCCATGTGCGCGCCAGAGCGTAATGCTCGCCGCAGGGGTAACCCGTCAGGTACGACGCCCACACGATATCCGAGGGCATGTAGCCCGACAGGTCGCTCAGGTTGTCCATCAGGCCGCGCGTCGCCACATCCAGGTCAACGCTGGAAGCCATGCGCTCGTGCCCCCGGCGATAGCCGTGGAGGGTCTGTTCAATCCGCTCGCCGCTCATGGATCTGCAATCGGAAGGACCCCATCGCCGCGCAACAGCCACGCGATGGGCAAGGCCAGATCGTCGTGTCGCCGCAGTTGACCATCCGCACCCTCCTCGACCAGGTATCCCCCTCGGCCCTCTTGAGCGTGCTCTGAGCGGTATCGCTTTGAGTAGGCCCCGTCTCGCAGATCCCCGCCCGTGGCCGACAGCCCCATGACGCAGACATCCTCGTCGCGAAAGTTGCTCCTCAAAAAGTCCCCCAGGAGCGGCACGTGCTCCTTCAAGAATCGCTTCGGCCCCAGCGATTCGCTCCACTCTTTCTGCACTGCGTCCCAATGCGAGAGCAAGACGAACACCCGCAAGCGCCCCTCAGGGGGCCTCCAACCCTCCGGCCAGCCCTTGGAGTGCCTCAACATCTGGAGCGCCTCGATCACCTCAAGCTGACCCGGCACCCGCACCGAATCCCCGGCCTGACGCACCAGCGCTCGCTCTGCAGGCTGCAAGGGCGGGGTCAAGTCCTCGGGCTGGAGTCCCTTCACGCGACGACGCCCGCCCTGCGGCTTTCTGGGCTTCGCACCCTCCAGACGAGCGCCCAGCGCCGCCCATTGCCCCTCCCAGTCGAGCCCTTCAGGCGCTGGCTTCGAAGGTTGGAAGAGGCGCTCTGGATGAAGCAGCAACAAGAGGTGCGCGTCGCCGGGCTCGTACCAGGGGCCATGCCCGAGCCTGTCCTCGAACTCTCGCCGGATGGACTCTCCCGGGAGATCCAGGGCCTGCAGCCAGAAGGCCGAAGAGGGGCCCTTGTCTTGACCCTTGAACAGCAGCTGGACGCTCACCTCGCTGGCCGTGTTCGAGCGCGGCGGATACTCTCCCCGCAGCAATGGAGCCGTCAACGCCTGACGGAGCTGGCTGTCCTTCGAGAGATCAAGGCCCTCCTCGACGCTTGACGAGCGATCCGACTCCAGAGCGGTCAGCAAGGCGCCCAGGTAGGTGCTCTTGCCGCTCCCCGCCAGACCCAGAAGCATCACTGACGCGCTCTTACCCATCAACCTCGCCCCATCAACAAGAACGGGTGTGCGTCCGAAGGCGGGTCACTCGAAGGCCAGATCAGCGACGCGCGCACGTCGGTTTGCGCCATTAGGAACAAGAAAGGCTCGACGACGCCAACGGGCTGCCCGGTGTCCAGCGCGCCCGGAAAGGCGCTCAGAGCAAAAATCCCGATGGTGGCCCCCAGGTGCTCGCGGACCTGCTCAAGGGCAACGACCAGCGGCCTCAACGCAACCCCAAGATCACCCCATGAGGCCAGATCCAGAGCGTCCTCGGGCGCTGGCGGCGTCCCGACATCCTTCAACACCAGATCGTATTTGCTCAACAGGATCGCCACTGCACGACAGGGATAGCGTCGATCCCGGGCTCGCATCAACAGCCGCCTCAAGAGGCCCCGAAGCTGGCTGACCACCACGCCCCCTTCAGAAGATCGCAGTTTTTGCGCATCGAGAACGAGCGCGAAGGCATCGCAGCGATCCAGGTAGGCCAGGCGCTCCTGATGAACCTCGTTGTCCAAGGTCGCCCAGCGCTCGCCCCACTCTCCGGGGATGTCGGTGAGCACTACGTCGATGCAACGATCGGGGTGGCGCACCGGGACCAGCCCGAGGTGGAGGAAGATCTCTGCCTCCTTTGAATACTCGTACACGGTGTGAGGGACGACATTGGCTTGCGGCGAGCCGTTCCATTCCAGCGCGCGTTGGGTCATCTCGTGCCATGCCAGGAGCGTCCGACTCGACGCAAAGCGATAGTGTTGAGCGAGCGCCCCGTTGGCCATCTGCAAGAAGAGCGAGGCCACCCAGGTGGTCTTACCCGCATCATGGTGGCCAAAGATCCCGATGAGCCGGGCCGGTGAAGCGCCCAGCATCCCCCCGAACTGGTCAAGCCCCAGGGGCCTCCCCGTCCAGGCGACCTCGCGCCCTGTTTCGGCCACGGCCACGGTCGATCGGGGTTCGGGGGCCGGCTCCTGGCGCTTGAGATCGGGACAGGTCAGGAGAGGTTCGGGGTGGAGCTGCGCCAGCGCGCAGCGCCCATCCTTCGGACGAGTCGGGAGCGTGCAGTCGGGGTTGTTGCAAGCGAGGGGCTTCAGAGGTGAGGGCAAGGACTCCGTCATGCCTCACCCCAACGACGCCATCGTTGCTCCAACACCAGCTCATGCAGGAGCCACTCGGCCCACTCCGCCCTCTCGATCTCGACCTCCAGATCCAGCCCCAGTTCTTGACGAGCGTCCTGAGCGATCTCGTCCCACGTCTCTTTTTCTCCAGCACACTTCCAACGCAACCACAACACAGGCAGCCCAAGCGGGCTCACCGCCACAAACTTCTGCAGCGCTTTTTCAGGCTTTGGGAACTCCTTACGATCCGCCCTCAACACCTGCGCTGTCTCTTGCATCCAGTCGGCCAGCGAGCGCTTCTCCTCGATGCCGAGCCCCATGCTCCTCAACACCTCCACGAGGTAGGAGCTGGCCGGGGCCAACGGCACCCCATGACACAGCGGCGCCAGCTCGCTCGCGGCCCACCAGACAAGGCGGGCTGGCTCATCAAGCAACTTCCGAAAGGGTCGTTCGAGGCCCACGCAATACCTGGACTGCCCCCACCATAGGATCCGGGACAGCGCCCCCTCCTGAGCGCGATGACGATCAAGGGCATCCTTGGTCCAGCCTTGGAGAGTCGTGAAGGATTGAGTCGTGTGGTTTGAAATTTGCCCAAGTACTGTTTTGAGTTTCGTCTTGTTGTCCTCCAGATGTGCTGGGTGAGGGTTGAAGGTCATGTCATCGATGGTTGGCCCGTAAACGGGAGCAGAAGGAGCAGCAGGCGGCTTGTCCGATGGCACTTCTGGCCAGGACATCTTCCCCAACGTGACCTGGAGCCACCGCTTGTAGGCCTCACTCTGGGACGGGAGAGGCTGTTTCCGGTTCATTACCATCCGCGTTGCCTCCACCAACGCAACGTCCTCGACATACTGGGTCCAACCACAGAGCACTACCGCCTGGATGGGCATGAGGACGGTTCTGGTCCGACCGTCCGGGCTGGTGGCGACGGTGGGCCAGGCTTCCTTGAGCACCTCCTTCAACCTCTGTATCGCGGGGTTGTCGTAGTGGGGCTGCTCTGGATCCAACCAGAGGATCTGGAGGGCGCTGAGGGCCAGCTCTGGAGAAGATGCCTCGGTCAGCGCGCTGGTGAGCGCCTCGGGAGCCTTGTCTGCGGCGCTGAGGTCGAGGCCCCACTGCAGGCTGAGGTCGGTCAAGGTTGGGAGGGTGGTCATTGTTAATTGGCCGTCCGGGCTGTTGTCGTCTACGCTGGGGCAATCTTGGCGGTGGCGCCGCCCTCGGTCAAGAGCGCAGATCAAGGTTCAACTTTGAGTGACCCACACCCGACATACAGACTGGAGCGGGCTCTGCTTGAGGTGTTGGGCGGCGGTGATCGCGGCTCCTTCCTCACAGATCTGGAGCGTGTGGGCTTCGACCTCCCTGATCTGGGAGGAGCCCATCCTCCACACGCTGGGGCCGAGTTGGGTTGGTTGGCGCTGTGCCTGAATCCATCGCCGGAGCTTCGCATCGATGATCCCACCGAAGCGGCGGCTTCTGAACCTGCGCGTATGGGTTACTGGCTGGAGCCCGATCCGTCAGCGCTGCCACCGGCTGTCAAAGTCTACCCGGCTTGGGCGCGCCATCTTGCCCAGCGAGCGACCAGGAGAAAGCCGTCGAAGGAACCCTTCGGCGATCTCTGGGCGGTGGATTTTGCCCACTGGAAGGAGTCATGGACGTCAGGGAACGAGCCCTTCGAACTGGCCAGACAATGGCTGACGAGCCCGGGTCGGCGCCTGATGCAGGATCCGGGTCTCCTTCGCCATGCCCCCGAAGAAGGAGAAGGTCCACACGGTGCGGTTGAGTGGACCGTGGAGCGCATCCTGAGCGCTGCGGGCGTCGTCCCTGGCGAGACCCCTGGCGAGCGCACCCCCAGACTCCCAAAGCGCGCCCACGAAGCCTGGCTTGACTGGCTTGGGCTTCACCTCTCTGTCCCCGGCTTGACCGCGGGCTGGGCGCCGGCTCGGGGCATCGGCGGCGCTTTGGAGATCATGGAGACGGGCGACCCCATCACCATGCGTGGCGCGGCCCTCACCTTCCTCCTCGGGCGCGCCGCCGAGCAACCCGTCTTCAAGCTGGGGGACTTCCAACAGGATCTCAGGAGCCTCTTGCCGGCCTCGATCGCGATCGCCTTCCCTTCCCCGCACAAAGGGGAAGCCTCGCCTGAGCGCTTCTCCATTCGGCTGGAGGAGCTGCTTCTGCACTTCGCCTGCAAGCTGACGCTGCAGAGGTCCGACCTCACGATCCAGGAGCGATGGCGCGTCGCCCGGTGGCTCCACCAGTGCCTCCTTCGCAGCCCATTTTTCGGGGAAGACATCGAGACCTGGGTGGCCCGCCTGGAGGCGATGCTTACGCCATCCTCATCGACCGAGGCGACCTCAGCCGGAACTGGACTGCTGGATCCCGTTGGGATCGCGGCGCTTGGGCTCAAGGAGGTGGCGCTGACGACGGGAGCAGCGCAGCACGAAGGCGCCGAGAGCGTGCTGACGCCGGCCCCCCTCCCGTTGATCCAGGCGCTGAGTCGGGTGGCGCTTCGACCGATGTCGGATGTGGAGAAGGAGCTGGAGATCGCCCTTGGCCTCGCGCTCAAGGAGAAAGGGCTGGTGCGCGGGCAGGATCCGCTCGATGAATGGCCCTTTGACCATGTCTCCCCCACCCTCCTGGCCCAGTCGGTGCTGACTGGGCGCGGGGTGAACTGGGTTGGAATGAGCAAGCCTGCGAGGTTGGGTGGATGGCTGGACTGGATGGCGCAACACCCGCAAGGCATGGAGTGGCTGGGGCGAGCGCTGAGCATGGATCCTCGATCGCTATCGGAACCTCTCCAAAGGGTGATCTTGAAGCGCTGGGGGCGGATCGCCGAAAGCCACGCCACGCCGCACCTCAAAGCGATGACAGGGCTCTCGGTGCTTGGGAAGATGAAGGAGGCTCAGATCAAGCGCGTCGCCGCCTTGATCGAGGATTGCGACGTGGCATGGCAGGCCTCGCTCTGGAGCCGCTGCGCGGACGGGTGGTCGCAGGACGAAGGGCTGGTGACGATGGCGCTTGCTCGATTGGTGCATCTGGCGGAGACTGAGGCGACCAGGGGGAAGCAGGGAGAGTCCGTGAGCCTGAACGCCGCCTATTTCGCCACGCGGAGTCTTCAGCGATCGAGGGGGCGCCTGTCGGAGCCGCTGTCGCGCCTCAAGGATCGTTTGCTGGCGTTGGCGTCACGATCCCCATTTGCTGACCACGACTCATTGAGGCGCGAGCTGCGCAGGCTCGGCCCAGTTTGACGGAGGTGGGGATGCGTCTGCGCTGCTACTCATTTCATTCAGTCAAGGGAGGGGTGGGCAAGTCCACTCTGGCGACGGCGTGCGCGCTGGCGCTGGCCGAGCGCGACGGGGAGCCTGTCGTCCTGATCGACATGGATCTGACGGGCACGAGCCTGGGTGATGTCCTCAAGCTGGAGGCGCCCCGCTGGAATGCTGAGCACCCCGTCCTCAAAGCGCTTGAGGGGCCATCGGATGGGTTCTCCAGTCACGAAGAGACGATGGAGCGCGTCAGGTTGCGACAGGATGAAGAGTTGAGGGGCGTTGGTGCGCCCCCTTACCTCAACGACTTTCTGCTCTTCCCGGCCCCTGAGAGGGTCGACATCGAGGACGCAGATCCCGTCGGGCTCCTCTGGCGCCTTCAGCGAGGTCCTGAAGCCTTGCGGATCATCCCCAGCAGCGCCCTGCCGCGCGACGTCGAAGCGATCGTCTCCGTGGTATACGACGAAGAGCGGACGGCCTTCCTCCAGCAGCGCCTGGAGTACCTGATGGAGGCGCTGCTACTCTTGTACAGGGACGAGCCGTCCTTGACGCTGGTCTTTGACACGCCACCCTCCATCCCTGGACTCTCGCGCGCTGTCCTGAGTCTGGCGCTTCGGTTGGGCGCTCAAGGGGACAAACGGCCCATCGTCCCTCGCCGGGCCTTGCCCTATGAGTTGGACAACGCCGAGGTCCGATGGATCGCCTGCCTTGTGGCGACCCTGGATCGCCAAGATCGCGGGACTGTATGATGAGGTGTGTAAGATAGCCCTGGGGTAAAATAGGGCGTCGAGCCCCTTCCCATGGAGATCGAGATGACTGACAAACGCAGAAAAGGTCGCACCTCCCCCAACGCCTTTAGCCCTGAGGTCGAACTG
>SYOX01000220.1 GCA_005804885.1 Pseudomonadota bacterium | reverse complement strand
AGAGAGAGTAGTCGCAGCGATGCACAAGCTGCTTCGCCAGGTCTACGGCGTCCTGAACAGTGGCCAACCCTTTGACGAAAAGAGGTCTCTTTCGACTTGACTCCAACACAGTATCTACTCTGTTTCGCCCCTCCGGGGCTCCAGTTACCGAGCCGCCCCAAAGGGGCGGTAGGGGATGTGACAACACAGGGACAAGGCCAATCGATCGGTTGTTGTCCACGGGACTCGGGGCTACAAACCACCTTGGCCCATCAATTTTACCGAGACGGGATACGCACTTGAGAGCCCCGGAGGGGCGAAACAGAGTAGCCGCGGGTGCAGCCGGACCCGTTCAGGGGCCGGCAAACCCGTCGGTCGCCGGAGGGACCGTGTGTCCAATCAACAACGCCAACCCGTCGTGATCGACGTGCCCAACCAACAACGCCGACCCGTCGGGATCAACGTGTCCACCCATCGGAGACAACCCGTTGGGATCGTCTTGACCCTCAACCGTCGGTCGCCGGAAGGACCGTGTGTCCATCCAACGAAGCCGACCCGTCGGGATCGTCTTGCCCCATCGTCGGCCCCAGGATCAATGGCTGGTCCAGACCCCTTCCTGGTGGTCTAAAACGTAAGTGGTTTGAGCGTGGTTCCGTATGAGTCGAAGCCCTGAGCGGGCTACGGAGCCCGGCAGCCAGGGGCTAGAAGCTCGGGGCGGTACTCGAAGTGCATGGTGTCGTAGTGGTACCACGTGCCGCCCCAGATGACGCCGTGGCGCTCGAAGATCTCGACGACCTCCAGGGGGAAGCGGTTGCGGTAGACGAGGGGGGCGCCGTCCCGAGGCCGGCTCCACTTCCAGAAGTCCGAGTGCTTGACCCCGACGTCGACGGCGATGGCGAAGCTGTGCATGCTGAGCCGATCGGTGTCGTGGATGTTGCGCCAGACGAAGGTGCCGGAGGTCTCGGTGACCTTGCCGCGGATCTCCGGCGGTAGTTTTTCGATCTCGGCGCTGACGGCCTCCAGCTTCTTGTTGACGCCGTTGACGCGGCTCACGGGGAGCTTGCGCCCCGAGGTGGCCGGCATCCAGCGCACGGGGGTGAGGTTGCGAGAGACGGCCTTGGCGCTGTCGCCGTACATCTTTTCGAAGAAGGGCTGGTAGCGGACGCGGCCCGGATCGAAGTTCAGCGGCGGGATGGGGTAGTCCTTGCCGACCTTGTAGCGGGCCGCCATCTGGTCCCGCAGATCGCCGCCGACGAGAAGGCGCTCGTAGTCTGCGGGCGGCGCCTGGCCGTCGTCGTAGATCATCCGCGTGCCGTCGCACCAGACGAGCGCGTTGGCCTCGATCGCGCAGATGTGCTCGGGGTAGGCGGCCTTGAGGCACTGGAGGCCCTGAGGGATGGGGGGCTCAGAGCGCGCCGGGGCGGCCATCAGGAGCAGCAGCAGGCCTGCGAGCGTCAGGGCGACTCGCCGCCCCTGGCCGCCGACCGCCGTCGATGGGGCATCGGGGGAGGCGCTGGGGGGTTGAGCGGGGATCATGAGGGGCTTGGGCTCCAGGCCAGTCGAAGGTCTCTCTCTACCACTTGCCCATCACGGAGTCCTTGCCGCCTTTCGCCTTCTCGCCGCCCTCGCCTTTAGGCTTGGGGACCTTGGGAGACAGGGGCGCCTTGGAGTCCTGGCTCGGCTGGGCCGGCGCGTCCCGAGCGCCAGCGCCCTTTCCCGACTCGACGTCACTGCTGGATTGCCCGACGGCGCCCTTCTGCCCTCCTGGCGGCTGGGGGCGATCGGAGGCCGGGGACGCGCCTTCGGGGGTCAGGCGGACGGTCAGGCCAGGGGCGTCCTGTGCGCTGAGGTCGACGTAGGTGGCCTTGTAGCCCTTGAGCTCGATCTGGAGGCGGCGGCCCTCGGCGCCCTTGCGGGTGAAGTCCAGGACGAAGGGGGTGACGCCGAGGACCGCGTCGAACTCCTTGAGGGTGGCGCCGGGCGGCTCGGTGTTGAAGCGGACCTTGACGGCGGCGGAGGTGGGGTCGGGCTGCGCGGCGGCTGGCGCAGGCTCGACGGGCAGCTCCGTGGGGGCGCCCTGGTTTGCGGCGAGGGGCTCGATGGCGCCGTCGGCGACGGGGGTATCGCCGCTGGCGCGCGGGGGGGGGTCCAGGGTCGCCTTCCGGTTGTAGAGCAAGGCGCCGAAGCCGCAGACGAGCGCCGAGGCGAAGAGGAAGGCGCCCAGGATCATGATCGAGGCGATGAGCAGGGGGCTGACGGGCTGCGCGGGCGCAGACGCGGCGGGGCGCCGCTGGGCGCCGGGCGCGGCGGGGCGCGCGAAGGGAGGGGCGCCGCCGGGGGGCTTGACGACGGTGGGCTGGGAGGGCAGCGGCGCCGTGGGTTGCCGGGCGGGCATGTTGATCGACACGGCCATGGGCTTGGGGGCGCGCGGCGTCTCAAGGCTGCGCTTGAGCGGGCCGCTGGCCCACGCGCTCGTGGTGAGCTGGTCCAGGGGTTCGCCGCCGCCACCCGAGCCCTCGCCTTTGAGCGCGCCGCCGGGGTCCGAGGCCGGCGTGGCCTTGTAATTCGGGACCTCGCCGCGGGCGTGGGCGGCCAGGGCCGACTCCAGGGCGCCGACGTGCTTGCGCATGTCAAAGGGCACGGTGGGATCGGAGAAGACCTCCTCCTGCTCAGGCTCGACGGGATCGGCGCCGCGCTTGATCGTGGGGCTGTCGAAGGGCGAGGGGGCCTGGAGCGCGGCGGCGCTGTGGACGCGGCCTGCGAAGTCGGCCAGGCGGCTGCGGGCGGCGCCTGGCCTGGCGACGCGGCGGGCGTCGACGGTCAGCAGGGCCTTGCGGAGCGCGCCGATGTTGGCGAAGCGGGCGGCGTGGTTGGGGTCCAGGGCGCCCATGATGATGGGGCCGAGGGGGCCGACCATGAGGTCGTCGGGGACGAGCAGCTCGCCGTTGCTGTGGTACCAGATGCAGTGGTAGGGGTTCTTGGTGTCGACGACGGGCGTGCCGGTGAGCATCTCCACGAGGACGAGGCCGATCTGGTAGACGTCCAGCGCGGGGGTGACGATGCGCTGGGTGAGGTACTCCGGGGCGAGGTATCGGGGGGAGCCGAGCAGCTGCCCATTGCCGGTCGAGGAGGTGGCGTGGATGGCTCGGACGCGGGCGATGCCGAAGTCGAGCACCTTGAGCATCTCGCGCTGTGAGCCGGGGTTGACGATGAAGAGGTTGGCGGGCTTGAGGTCGCGGTGGACGATCTCGAGGCGGTGGGCCTCGGCGAGGGCTTCGAGGGCCGGCAGCAGGAGGCGGAGGGCGCGCTGGGGGTCCATGGCGCCGTAGTGGCGCAGGGCCTGCTCGACGTTGTGGCCGTCGAGCAGCTCCATGACGATGTAGGGCTGTCGGGTGGTCTCGGTCAGGCCGTAGTCGTAGATCGTGACGACGTTGGGGTGCTGGATCTCGGAAGAGGAGGTCGCCTCGATCATGAATTTTTCTTCAATGATCTTCTGGGCTTCCTCGTCGCCGTTGGGGTTGAGGACCTTGACGGCGATGGGTCGATCGACGCCGCGCTGGTGTCCGCTGTAGACGGTCGCGAAGCCGCCTTCGGCGACGGCCTCCTTGATCTCATAGCGACCTTGGAGGACAGTCCCTGCGGAGAGCCGGTATGTCGTCAAAGGCGCATTGAGCATCGGGGTTGACCAGCCTCTGGACCTCTCCCTCGCGAGGGAGGATCACAATATCCTCCTTGAGGCCACCCCAGTCAACGCGCGCCAAGGCGCGCTTCATCCAGAGCACCGGCGGCGCGCTGATCGCGGGCGGGATTGCCCTGAGGGTGTTGACGCTCTAGATAAGTGTTCCGAATGCGGCAACAGTCTCACCACCCAAGAGGGGTCAGCGCGTGACCATTGCCCGGAAAGGGCTCGGCGGCTTTGAGAAAGAGCCGCACCGAGTCCATCAGGGCTTCGATGCTACCCCATCGGTGGTTGCGCGTCACCGTGTCGTGCAGCGCCTTCCACAGCCGCTCGATCCGGTTGACCCACGGGCTGTATGTCGGCTGAAAGACCAGCTCGTACGCGTTCACGGGGGTGGCATGAGTTCAGGTAGGCAGGGGGAGCAGCGAGGGAGGTGCTGAGCCTTGGCGCTGTGCCACGACCGCCTCGGTCAACCACGACAGCACCTGCCGCCCTTGGAGCTTGAGCGTTTCGGT
>SYOX01000219.1 GCA_005804885.1 Pseudomonadota bacterium | reverse complement strand
TTGCCAAATACTGAATTTATCTTGTTATTTCGACCTCGTGGGCATGCCCTGCACACGCTGACACCTGCTCGCCAGCCCCGCCCTCTGGCGGGGCGACCCAGGACAAAACCCAAGGCCCGGGCGCAAGCCCGGGTGGACCGTCAACGTGCAGAGCTCACCAACGAAGTCGACTCGATGATCCCCCTTGTCCATCGTCGAAGTCGACTCGACGATCTCCCCGTGCCCATCAACGAAGTCGACTCGCCGATCCGCCGTGCCCGTAATACGAGCGTCCCCCCTCCTTGCGCAGCGAGGAGGGGGACAGGGGGTGGAGTGAAACGACGTGCCCGACAACGAAGTCGACTCGCCGATCCACCGTGCCCCAACCGCGAGCGTCCCTCCCCCTTGCGAAGCGAGGGGGAGGACAGGAGGGGGAGTTTCCCCTCACTCAAGCCCGGTCGATCGAATCGGGTGCTCCTCGGCGCTCTCCCACGGGACCTCCGGCCACCAGCGCTCGACCTTGGCGGCCTTGCCACGCAAACCCTCGCCGTTGAACGGTTTTTCAAGATCGACGCTCTGGCCCGGCCGCGGCGTGATGAGGGCGACGCCCGCGGCCTCCGCGGCCGCCACCGTCCGCTCGACGGGCTCCGTCCAGCCGTGCATGGCCAGGTTGAAGAGCCCCCAGTGGATCGGCATCATGACGCCGCCCCTGAGGTGCTGGTGCGCCAGCACCGCCTGCTCCGGGCCGATGTGCCAGTCCGGCCACGCCTTGTGGTAGGCCCCGACCTCGATCATCGTCAGATCAAAGGGCCCCAGCCGCTCCCCGATCTCCTTCATCCCAGGGAACAGGCCCGTGTCCCCCGAGAAGAACACCCGGCGCTCTGGCCCCAACAGCGCATAGCCCGCCCACAGGGTCGCGTTCTGATCCAGGATCTGCCGCCCGGAGGCATGGCGCGACGGCGCGCAGACCACCTCCACCGCGCCCACCGTGACGCGCTCCCACCAGTCCATCTCCACGATCTGCGCCTCCGGCACGCCCCAGTAGGACAGGTGCGCCCCGACCCCCAGCGGCGCGATGAAGGTCGACCTCCACCCCTTGATCGCCTCGATGGTCGGCTGATCGAGGTGATCGTAGTGATCGTGGGAGATCAACACGACGTCGATCGGCGGCAGATCCGACAGCGCCACCGGCGGCGCATACCACCGCTTCGGCCCCAGCCAGTCCACCGGCGACGTCCGCTCCCCCCACACCGGATCGGTCAGGATGCGCACCCCGTCGATCTCGATCAGGATCGTCGAGTGCCCCAGCCACGTCACCCGCAGCCCCCCGACCGGCGCCGCGTCAAAGCTGCCCGGCCCGCGCACGACCACGGGCAAGGGATCGACCGGCGTGCCGTAATCGCTCGCATCAACAATGGCCGTCATCGACCCGAGCACGTCGTTCCAGAGCGGCTGCGGGTTCTCGAAGACCCCGCCGGCCCGCTGCGGCGAACGCTCCATCCTCTCCAGCCGCGCCCCCTCGGCCCCTCGACCAAGGGCCCGCCAGCCATCCACCAGCACCACGACCCCGAACACCGACCCCAGCAACCCGCACGCCGCCGCGATCCTCCCCGACCACCGCAGCCCGCGCCTCCACCTCGACTCCCCGCTCTCCTTCACGTCACGCCCGCCCACCTGAGCCGAGGATCTCCGGCGTGCCCAGCCTCGGATCCTGCGGCCCATCCACGCTCTCGACCTGGACGCCGTGCTGGCGCAGGTACGCCACGCCGTTCTCTCCAGCGTAGCCCCCGCCCACGACAAAGACCTTCGTGATCCCGGCGTGGTGGACGAGCTTGGCGCATATCGCGCACGGCTCGCCCGTCACCACCAGCCAGGCCCCCTTGGTCGGCACACCCGAGGCCGCACAGTTACAGATGACGTTCATCTCCGCGTGGTGGCATCCGATCTCCATCCGCGTCCCAGATTCAACGCCCATCGTGTCCCGCACGCACACGTCGCCGCCGCACAGCTCCCCGCCGCCACGAGGCCCCCCGTTGTACCCGTCCATGAGCACGACATTGCGCTCCGGGTCCAGCAGCAAGGCCCCGAACTTGCGCCTCGGGCAGTTCGACGCCTTCGACAGCGCCAGACACTGCTCGATCCTTATCCTGATGTGCTTCTCTTTCAACCGCCCGCCCCCCGTCTGAACGCCAGGCCGACGCCCGGCGGCGCTCGCTCCAAGGCTTATAACACAGCCAGAGAGGACAGGGAGGATCGGGCAGGAGGGCCGAAGGGGGGATGAGGCAGGAGGGCAGAGGCGGGCTCAGGACAGCAGCGCGGCTCCGGCCGGGTGGATGTGGAAGCCAGGCTGCGCGCCGGTCGCCAGGAAGGCCTGGGCGCAGCACGCCAGCCGCGCCGCCACGACCGCAATGAAGGGCAGGTGCTCCCCGCCCTCACAGGTGGCCTGCCCCGCCTCAGACTCGTCGTCGATCACGAAGTGCGCGTCCCAGATCGCGCGCCCGAACTGGCCGTCGGCCGCGAGCCCGCCGTGCAGGCAAGGCACCCCGAGGCGCCGCACCGTCTCCTGAACCACGCGCCGCGAGGCCCCGTTGTCCAGACAGTCGATCACCAGATCCGCGCCACCAAGCAGCGCCTCGGCGTTGTCCGCCGTCAAGCGGTGCGGGATCGCCTCCACCTTGAGCCCGAAGAGCCCCTGGAGCGTCTGCGCCAACGCCTGTGCCTTGTTGCGACCCAGACCCATCTTCGTGTGGAACTGCGACAGCGTGTTCTTCTGCTCCACACGATCAAAGTCCACCAGCTTGATCCTCGCGTCGAAGTTGCGCGACAGCAGCGCGACGTGCGATCCAAGCGCGCCAACCCCGACGATGACAATGTTTCGAGTCACCACACACCTCCCTGACCTGCCCGGACGAAGCCGGACAGCGCCCTGAGCTCTACCAACCAGCCCGCCTCCCCAGGGTCGACAGGCCCATAGACGTATCGATCAGGCCCCGACCAGCCAAAGGCCGCCAGGCCGTCGGCGCTGGCGATCCACCAGATCAACCGACGGCCCAGCCCGTCCTCCACCGCCGCGAAGGTCGTCAAGTCCTCCCAGGAGGGCCTCGGGGTGCCGACGCCAGGGTGCGTGTGGGCGACCCCGACGATCCGCGCGCGGTGCTCCCAGAGCACCGCCCACAGATCCCGCGAGTCCGGCAACGACACCGTCGTCCGCCCCGCAGGCGAGTGCCGATGCAACACCTCGCCGCCCTCACCCACCACCAGCGCCGCCTCTCGCATCACCCACCTCCTCACCCGAAGGGCGTCTTCGGCCGCAAGAAGATCCTGTTGAACGGGATCTGCGCCGAGGCCGGGAAGCGATCCACGACGAAGTCCCTCAAGTCCACGCGCCGCTCGGCCCTCACACCCTCGACCGCGCCCGTCCCGATGGCCTCGGCCACCCACGCCTTGATGTCGCCGTCGCCCGAATCGTAAGCCACCGCGTCGCGAAGATCCCCGTTCTGGCCCCGCCACGTCACGTTGACACGAGCCTCGTAAGCCATGAGCCTGACGTCATTCATTTCACACCTCCTATAACCTATCGAACATGCCTGAAGATGACCAGGCGACCCTCACGGCGCGCCTGCTCGATGACCACCGGCAGCGACTCCAGCGTGAAGTAGGTGTCCCCCTTCTCGCCCGTGGCGTGATCCACCAGGCAAATGCCCGAGTCGATGATCCCCAAGGTCCTGCCGTCCACCACACACTCAAAGCGCTGGCCCGCAAAGCGAAAGCGCACCAGCACCTCACCCTTGTTGCCCGTCGCCCGATGATCGAGCAGCTCCGAGCCAGACACCCGCAGCGCCGCGCGCGCCGCCGCCTCGAAGTCATGCGCCGCCAGCCGCCTGCGGCCCTCGCCCGTCCCCACCATCGCCGCGGCCTGACGCCGCCGCGCCTCGGCCGCCGCGCGCGCCGCCTCGGCCTGCGCCCGCGCCTCGATCGCCCGTCGCCGCGCCTCGGCCTGATCGCGACGGAAGCGCTCGAACTGGAAGCTCAAGTCCAGCGCCGGCGTCACCCCCGGCACCGCACCCAGCCCCTCCCCGCGGTCGAGGAAGACCTCCAGGACGGCCCCCTCTGGCCCCAGCGGGAACTCCTGGCGCGCGTAGACCCACGCCACGCCCTCGTACTTCACCGCCCGGACCCGACAGAAGCGATCCAGCCCCGGCTCGACCAGCTCGACCTTGAGGGTCTGCTCGACGATCCGACGCGGATCGGGCGCCACGCGGGCGCCGTCCGGGATGAGCCGGTCGCCGACGAGGTAGCCGCAGGCCACCTCGTACCCCTCCAACCGCTCACCATCCACCTCAGCGACACCCCGCCATCTGGCGCGGCGCCCGCCGTCGACCTCGAAGCGGTGCCAGCCCTGCTCGTCCGGCGAGGGACCCTGCAGCGACCAGCGCCGCCCGCCGCCGAAGACCGCGCGGCCACCGAACCAGGGCAGCACGATCCCGGCAGAGTGGTTGATCCCGACAGGGTTGTTCATCCCAACGGGGTCACCCTTCCCGACGGGGTCACTGTTCCCGACAGGGTCTCTGTTCCCGACGGGGTCGGCCAGCAAGGATTTCCACAGCGCGCTCATCGGCGACCCCTCGATGTTCTGGACCACGGCGCCGACCCGGCGCGCGGAGTGCTCCGCGCGCCGGGCCAGGCCCCTGCCTCACGCCGCCCAGACGGGCTTGTGCAGCAGGTCGGTCTTGAGGATCGTCTCCACGAGCGTGACCCGGTTGCTCACCGAGGCCTTCACGGGCGTGGAGGCGACCAGGTTGCGAAGCGTCCGCGTGACCGCGTACGGGTCGTCGAAGGTCGACGCGTCGATGCGGAAGCACGGCAGCTTCATCTCGGTCGCCGTCAGCTCGACGCAGCGGCCATGGTCGGCACAGCCGGGGGCCTCGACATGCAACATGCCGAAGGCCACCGGGTTGAGCCCGGAGGTCTGCACGGCCTGGGTGAAGACCCCGGCCTGCTGGTCGCCGACGAAGAGGAAGAGCACGTCCTCGTCTGCCGCCGGCTTGTACTGCTTCAAGGCCCGGACGCCGGCGCCGTAATCGGTCCCGCCCCCGGCGCTGTGGCCCTTGAAGGCATGCTCGACCCCCGCCGCCGAGGCGTGCGGGATGCGCACCTCCCGACCTGCGGTGTTGAAGACGGCCACGTGCGTCCGCTCCAGGGGGAAGCCCTGCAGGAAGCGCTTGAGGCAGTCCTTGGCCTGCTCGATCGCGCCCGACATGGAGCCGGACTTGTCCACGAAGACGTACACGCGCATCCCGCGCACGACCTCGGCGACGGCCTTCTTGACCGCCTTGTCGGCCGCATCCTGCAGCCTCTCGGCCACCTCCAGGCGGCGCACTCGCCCGGCGATGTTCGCCGCGCGCTGGTTCTCCGCCCGCTCCGTCGCCGCCATCCACCGCTGGCCGATGGCCTCGACGTCGAGCAGCCCGAGATCCTCAAGCGTCGGCGTCATGATCACCAGATCCGCGTCCGAGACCGAGCCGGCCTCGATCGCCGCCGCCATGACCGCGCGGGTCAAGCCCACCTCGGCCGGCAGCAAGCCCACGATCCGCTTGAAGCCGGGCCTCTCGGCCACGATCCGCTCGCAGATCTGGCGCTCGCTCAGGCCCTCCCAGCTCTCGGCCGCGCGCACCTCCCGGCCGATGGCGATGGCCCGACGGCCATCCTCGGACTGCTTCTGCCGCCAGCGCAGGATGTCGAAGAAGCGCGGCGAGTCGGGCTTGTAGCCGACCGCCTGCGCCAGGCGCATCACGGTGCGGCGGAAGCCCGCCTTGACCAGCCCATCGAGCATCTTCGGGTTCTGCTCGCGGTGGCGCAGCCACCGCGTCACGGACTTGGACCACCGGCCCATCGGCGCCTGACGCGCCGAACGACCAAAGCCCAGCGACCGGTTGATCGCCGCGACCTCCGGCAGCCGCAAGACCTCACCCACCCTCAAGAGCAGCTTCGGGTTCAGATCCTTGCCGTCCTTGCGGCGCAGCAAGCACATCGCCTCCCCGATGTCCCGGTAGTCCTCGTCGAAGAAGAGCACCTCGCCGCCCTCGCTGACCGGCTCGCCGCAGCGCGCCTGCACCAGCATGAAGGCCGCCAGGATCACCTTCAGATCGCGGTGCTCCTGCACGAAGGCCCACGACGCCCACCGCGCCACGAACTCGTTGTCGAGCTTGTAGACCTCGGCCACCTGGCCGTAGAGCCACGCGACGACCTCGGCCACCAGCCCGGGCTCCTGGTAGCGCCCCAGCTCCGCCCCGCCATTGCGGACCTTGCCGTCCTCGTCGAGCACGCCGAGGCGCACCCGGCTGGACTTCTTGCCCTGCTTGACCAGGCCGTAGACCACCTTCTGCTCCCCCTCCTGGCGGTGCGTCACGGGCGTCCACGCGATCCCCGCCAACGCGCCAGGATCACGACGCACCAGCCCCGGGCGGTTGTGGACCATGTGATCCGTGTGGCGGATCAAGGCCTCCACGATGCGCTCGGCAGGACCCAGCGCCTCCAGACGCCGCCGCTCGTTCTGCACTTCCACCATGACGTCACCTCCCTTTGAGGTCGGCCCCGAAGACAGAAGCCCGCGACGCGGCAGACGCCGGCGCAGGCGAGGATCGGGGCGGTTGAGCGCCCCTCCGACCGGAGGGGCAGATCCAGGCGAGGCCGTTCAAATCGACGACCACCGCCATCAGAAGCTGAAGCACGAGAGGGGATGCCGGGACTCGAACCCGGATGATGCTTGTAGGCTCAGAAGGGAGGCCCCTCATGAGGGCCGAGGTTCAAAGCCGGTCGTGCTGTATGCAGAATACTAAGTTCTGTGCCTTTACCAATTAGGCTACATCCCCGTGAAAAAATTGTCATCGCCCGAGTGGTTGCGCCGGTTTTGATGGATAGGCAGGATTTGAACCTGCCACCTACAGCTTATAAGGCCGCTGCTCTACCGATGAGCTACTATCGCTTGTAGGCACAACCGATGGGGCGAAAACAGGGGGGTTGTGTGGAATCGAACCACATGCTTGTAGGCAGCGCGATGGAGATCCCCCGAAGAGGATCGAGCTCGGATGCCGGTTGTGTTGGCCTCTTTTACCGAGAGGTGGGGGAACCATCCCCCAGACAACCCCCATGACTGGACCCCGAAGGGCCAGAAGAACCAGAACCAGGCGGGAGCGACGGGATTTGAACCCGCACCATCCTGATCGACAATCAGGCGCTCTTCCAGTTGAGCTACACACCCGCGATCATTCGGGATTCACGATCTTCGACCGCAACCCCCGAGAGCCTGAGACGGGATTCGAACCCGTGTCGCCAGCCTGGCAAGCCAGCATTCTACCCTTGAACCACCCAGGCGCTGTCGGGCGTTGTCGGCTTGAGCATCTCGCCTCGTTCCGCCTTGCCTCGACGACCTCACTCAAAAGCAGCCCCCGTGCCAGATCGCACCGACCCCGACAAACACGGGATCGACACCTTGAACGCCGCTTCGAACGCTCCCAAACGCGCGCCAACAGGATAACATCCGATAAGAATGGATAACCGACCTCGAAGGGCAGCCCGGCGGGCGCTCGGCGGCCAGCGGCGCGGGCTGGCCGCGCCCTCGTGGTCGGCCTCCTTGTCGCCGGGGCGGCCCGGCTGTATGGAAGGAGGGTGTCCACGACCGCCGCAGGTCCAATCAGCACGGAGCGAGCCCATGTCCACCCGGCCCCGATCCCTTCGCCGCGCGTCGCTCGCGCTGGCCTTGCTCTGCAGCGCGCTCGGCTGCGATCCCCAGGGCCTTGAGGGAGGCCCGGGGAGCCCGTCGCCGGACGCGGGCCTGGACGCCGCGCCCGAGGGGGAGCCCGAGGGGGAGCCTGAGCCGATCGACGGGGGGGCGGACGCGGACCCCGACGCGGAGGCGCCGGTCGACGAGGCCTGCCCCGTCGATCCGGGGGCAGCGACGCTGGAGGTGGAGCGGCTGGGGCGCCTTGAGATCGCGCGGGGCTTCGGGGGGGGCGAGCTGTCGGCGCGCGACCTGTTCATCCACCTGCCTGAGGGCTACGAGGCCGGACAGGGGCGATACCCCGTCCTCTACATGCACGACGGCCAGAACCTCTTTGACCCGGCGCTGGCGGCCTTCGGAGCGGCGTGGGAGGTCGACGAGGTGGTCGACGACCTGAGCGCGCGCGGTCGCATCAGGCCGTGGATCGTGGTGGGGATCGGCAACACGGGCGAGCGGATCGACGAGTACACGCCGGACGCGGACCCCGACTTCGGCGGGGGGCGGGGGGAGGCTTATGGCCGGCTGGTGGTCGAGCGGATCAAGCCCGCCATCGACGCGCGCTACCGCACGCTTTGCGGGGCGAACAATACGGCGCTGGCGGGGTCGAGCCTGGGGGGCTTGATCAGCCTGGACATGTTCCAGCGGCACCCTGGGGTCTTCGGCAGGGTGGCGGCCGTCAGCCCCTCCTTGTGGTGGAACGACCGCTCGATGCTGCGACGGCTTGAGCAGAGCGCGCCGGCCTTGCCCGCGCGCCTCTGGCTCGACGGCGGATCGGCCGAGGGGGAGCAGACCCCGGGCGGGGCCACGACGGTGATCCGGGACGCGGCCCGAGCGCGGGATCGGGCGCTTGCCCTCGGGGGCGAGTTTGGCCGCGAGGTCGGTTACCTGGAGGTGATCGGGGCGCCGCACAACGAGGGGGCCTGGGCGGCCAGGCTGCCCTCGATCCTCGGCTTCCTGCTCTCGGACGAGGCCGTCGGCGAGCTGCCCCCGCAGGAGGTCGTACTGACGATCTATAGACCCGAGCTGGAGATCGGCGAGGTGACGGACGTCGAGGTGGGCGCCCTCCATGGAGGCGAGGTGTGGTTGAGCTGGCCGGCGCCGCTGGCGGGGATCACCTTCGAGCCCGAGGGGGTGGTGCGCCTGGAAGGCGACCGGATCGTCGCGCTGGCCGCAGGCGTGGTGCGCGTCCGGGCGCAGATCGGCGACAGGAGCGCCGAGGCGACTCTGCGCGTCGGTCAGCGCCCGCAGGTCGCGGTGCGCTTCGTCGTCGAGGCCCCGCCCGGCACGGACAGGGTGCACGTCAGCGGGTCGCCGTCGGCGCTGGGATCATGGGACGGGGTGGGCGTGGCGCTGGAGCACCAGGGGGGCGACACCTGGGCAGCGGAGGTCGCGCTGCCGGATCAGGCCCCCTTCGAATACAAATACACGCGCGGCGGCTGGGAGACGGTCGAGAAGGCCGCCAGCGGCCAGGAGATCGACAACCGCCAGGCCGTCGCCCGAGAGGGGGCGACGCTCACCGACACGGTCATCCGCTGGGCCGATCGGTAGGCCGCCCCGGGCTCGCGCCCGTGACACCGGATCAAGGGCGCCCCTGCGGGGCTCTCGACGAGCCCAGGCGGGTTCAGGGAAGGCTGGAGGCCCCTTCGACGCCCCACGCTCGACGCCCCCCAACGCCCCACGCACGACGCTCGCACGACGAACGCCCTACGCTCGCCGATCGCCCCACGCTCCTCGCACCCCTGCGGGGGCTCGTCGGGTGGGGCTTGGATGCCCGGTCGGGCTGCGACCTGTCGGTCGCAGGCCAGCGGGCGACCGAAGTCGACACCAGGGGGAGCAATAACTCCAATCCACAGGCCCACCTCGACGCGGTGATCCGGCCCTGCGATCTGCTCTCGGCCGCGCGGGGGCCTGCGACCGGCAGGGCGCAGCCCACCCTGAAACTCCAGCCCCACCCGACGAGCCCCCGCAGGGGTGCGAGGAGCGTGGGGCGGTCGGCGAGCGTGCGGCGAGCGTCGTGCGTGGGGCGGTCGGCGAGCGTACGGCGAGCGTCGTGCGGGGGGCGCTCGTCGAGCCTGGGGCGAGCGTCGTGCGTGGGCGAGCGAAAAGTGCCGTCGGCTGATTTTTGCTGAACAAAAGACAAGGTGGTGATATACTGCTCGTTGGATCAGCACCTTCGTCCCAAGGAGGCATCATGTCCGTGACCGCCACCCCCCATCTCCCTCACAGGCCCAGCCTTCACGAGCGCCTGTGCGCCGCCATCGAGGCCCGCCACGTGCTCTACTTCTGCTACAAGGACGGCGAGCTGCGCGTCATCGAGCCCCACTGCTACTGGGAGACGGCCTTCGGCGCGCTCTTGCTGCGCGCCTGGCAGCGCTCGGGCTTCAGCGAGTCTGGAGAGCCGACGGGCTGGAAGACCTTCAGGGTCGATCGCCTGCTGGCCTTCGAATCGACCTCGCAGCGCTTCGAGGGACCCCACGAGGGCTACGTGCCCTTCGGCAGCATCTCGGCCTCGCGCTACTTCGCCTTCGTCCCCCCCGAGGTGCCCGAGTGGATCGAGGCCCCGTCGGTGCTCTGAGGGGTTGAGCGCGGCCCACCAGGGCGGTCACGGACGACCGGGCGGCGCGCGCCCTACAGAGCGCTGGCTTCGAAGATCATCGCCCCGAGGGTCCACCCGGTGTCATTGCCCCCGATCCTGTCCAGGGCCCTGATCTGGGTGGTCTCCATGTCAAAGCCGTATCCTTCGTGGAGGATCGAGACCATGTACGCGGCGCTGAAGCAGTACTGGACCAGGTAGCGCGGGTCGACCTCGGGGTGCGCCTTGAGGATCTCAGACCACTCCGAGGCGCAGTAGTGCACGCCGAAGCGCTCCAGGGCCTCCAGCGAGGCCGGATCGCCCGCCTCGGCGAAGGTCATCGTGTAGAAGTAGGCCGAGACGGCGACGAAGTCGCCCCGCAGCGGCGGCTGCCAGGCCCCCATCAAGGAGCAGGGGCCCTTGTCGCACGGCCCCTCAAGCGCCTTGAGGATGACCGCCCGGCACGCCGCGTAATCCCCCTGGCCCACCCGGCCGCCCTCCAGCGGCGCCCCTCTGGGCGAGCACCTGGGATCGGCCACGCGCTCCAGCATCCGCTCCTCGCCATAACCCAGGTAGCTCCTGGCGTAGAGCTGGAGGGCGCTGGGGCCAAAGTCCACGGACACCCCGTGGGCCTCGGGGGCCTTCGTCGGCGCGAAGGCGATCTGGGTCGAGCCGCCGCCCATGTCCAGCACCCCGAGGGTCTCCTGAGTGCCTCGGGCGTTGAGCGTCCCGCCCGCGTAATTGATCGTCAGCCAGCCAAAGAGCGCCTCTTCTTCTCCTGTAATGACGCGCACATCCTTGACATGAAAGGGAGACGACGCCCTGAGCCACGCCCGCACGGGGCCGAGGATCGCCTCGCGCTCCTGCTCGGGCAGCGCCCGCATGCCCGCCGTCGCCATCAGGAACAGCGGCGTGCGGCGCAGCTCCCGCTCGTCGGGACCGACGCGGTCGGCGGCGTAGGCGATCAGGGGCTCGATCGACGCAATGGCCGCCTCGGGGTTGCCCCCGCTGTCGATCAAGCCGGGCTCGACGCGCATCTCCCAGAGCGGCTCGCCCTGCCCCCGAGGCCACGGCGCGGCCTGGACGCGCGGGACCCCCTCCTCGTCGCGCCCGTCCAGGGCGTAGATGTGGACGCGCGTGCCGGTCGTCCCGGCGTCGATGATGATCCCGTAGCGCGGCCCCGCCGAGCGCTCTTCGACGCCCGAAGGCGCGACGCTGGCGCAAGAACTCAGGAGACAGAGCGCCCAGAGGGCTGTCAGAGACACAACAACTCTTGGGATCATGGGATCAACCCCGCGCTGAGGAACAAGGGCGGCCGAGCTCGGCGGTCTGGGGCAGCTCAAAAACGTTGTGCGCCTCCGGCGACCCGCCCTCCTGAGCCGGCTGCTGGCTCAACCACCACGCCAGGGCCGCCACCGCCACCGCGAGCAACAACAGGATGATCGTGGCGATCACCCACGGGTTGACGAGCCTGGCGCCGTAGGTCTCGAAGCGCTCCGGGTAGCCGGGCAGATGCCGTGGCATCAGGATCACGGGCTCCTCGATCGACGCCTCCACAACCGGCGCGGCCTCCGATGCAAGTGGCTGCCGTGGCGCAGGCCGAGCCGCAGGCTGCGCCGCGGGCTGAGCCTTCGCCGCCCGAGGATCGGCCTGCGGCGCCGACGCGGGCTGCGGTGAAGGGCTCAAGGGCTGCGACGGATCCGAGGCCGCCCAGGCTTGTGCGGTCGCCCTTGGGGCCATCGCGTCCAGGTCCGGGGACCTCTCGAATCCCCGTGGCCGCGCGGCCGGCTCGGACCAAAGCGCGGGCTGCACGTCGGCGGCGGCGTCGGTGCCGCGGCGTCGGTGCTCCGACGCCGCCGGTGCGCTCAAGGTGGCTGGCGCCTCTCCGCCCCCGACAGGCACGTCGACGAGCAGCGCCTCCACCTCTCCTCCTCGGGCGCTCTCGGCCTCTTCGGGCCCCGACGAGGGCTCCGGGGCCTCCTGACGGGTCAACGGCGCTTCAGGCTCCTCCGCCTCCGTGACGTCAACCGGCTCCGAGGTGTCCAGCGCGTCCGTCGGCTCCGAGGCGCCCTCAGCCAGAGAGTCCGCCGGCGCCGAGGTGCCCTCGACCAGAACGTCTGCCGGCTCCGAGGTGTCCAGCGCGTCTACCGGCTCCGAGATGTCCAGCGCGTCTGCCGGCTCTGAGATGTCCAGCGCGTCCGTCGGCTCCGAGGTGCCCTCGGCCAGAACGTCAACCGGCTCCGAGGTGTCCAGCGCGTCTGCTGGCTCCGAGGTGTCCAGCGCGTCTGCTGGCTCCGAGGTGTCCAGAACGTCTACCGGCACCGAGGTGTCCAGAGCGTCCATCGGCGCCGAGGCGCCCAGAACGTCTGCTGGCGCTGAGGTGCCCTCAGCCAGAACGTCTACCGGCTCCGAGGTGTCCAGAACGTCCGTCGGCTCCGAGATGTCCAGAGCGTCTACCGGCTCTGAGGTGTCCAGAGCGTCTACCGGCTCTGAGGTGTCCAGAGCGTCTACCGGCTCTGAGGTGTCCAGAGCGTCTACCGGCTCTGAGGTGTCCAGAGCGTCCATCGGCGCTGAGGCGCCCTCGGACAGAAGGTCCGCTGGCTCCGAGGTGTCCAGAGCATCCATCGGCTCTGAGGCGTCCAGAGCGTCTGTTGGCTCCGAGGTGTCCAGCGCGTCTACCGGCTCCGAGATGTCCAGCGCGTCTGCCGGCTCTGAGGTGTCCAGAGCATCCATCGGCTCTGAGGTGTCCAGCGCGTCTGTTGGCTCCGAGGTGCCCTCGGCCAGACCCTCCATCGGCTCTGAGGCGTCCAGAGCGTCCGTCGGCTCCGAGGCGCCCTCGGCCAGAACGTCTGTCGGCTCTGAGGTGCCCTTGGCCAGAACGTCTGCCGGCTCCGAGATGTCCAGAGCATCCGTCGGCTCTGAGGCGCCCAGAACGTCTGCCGGCGCTGAGGCGCCCTCGGCCAGAACGTCAACCGGCTCCGAGGTATCCAGAGCGTCCGTCGGCTCCGAGATGTCCAGAACGCCTGCCGGCTCCGAGGTGTCCAGCGCGTCTGCCGGCTCCGAGATGTCCAGCGCGTCCGTCGGCTCCGAGGTGCCCTCGGCCAGAACGTCTGCTGGCTCAGAGGTGTCCAGAACGTCTACCGGCGCCGAGGTGTCCAGAGCGTCCATCGGCGCTGAAGCGCCCAGAACGTCTGCTGGCGCTGAGGTGCCCAGAACGTCTGCTGGCGCTGAGGCGCCCTCGGCCAGAACGTCAACCGGCTCCGAGGTGTCCAGCGCGTCTACCGGCTCCGAGGTGTCCAGAACGTCTGCCGGCTCTGAGGTGTCCAGCGCGTCTACCGGCACCGAGGTGTCCAGAACGTCTGCCGGCTCTGAGGTGTCCAGCGCGTCTGTTGGCGCTGAGGCGCCCTCGGCCAGAACGTCCGCTGGCTCCGAGGCGCCCTCGGCCAGAACATCTGCCGGCTCCAAGATGTCCAGCGCGTCCGTCGGCTCTGAGATGTCCTCGGCCAGAGAGTCTGCCGGCTCCGAGGTGTCCAGAGCATCCATCGGCTCTGAGGTGTCCAGCGCGTCTGCCGGCTCTGAGGCGCCCTCAGCCAGAAGGTCCGCTGGCTCCGAGATGTCCAGCGCGTCTGCCGGCTCCGAGGTGGTCAGAGCATCTGCCGGCTCTCGCGGGGTCTCGGCCTGATCTGGCGAGTTCGACGGCTCAAGCGCCGCCTGGCCCTGGTCCGACGAGCCCTCCGCCTCTGCGTCCAGGTCCTCTCCCTGCCCTGCCGGATCGACGAGGGGGGGGGTGTCGTCCCGCCCCTGATCATCAAAAAATCGAGCCAAATCATCATTATCCACATCAACGATGACTTCTTCGGGCTGAGGCAGACTGAGGCCCTCGCACCGCTCCAGCGGAGGGGCTGTTTGAAGCGAAGCGTGGGCGATGGCCCACGGCGCGGCACGGGCCGGCGAGGGCAGGGAGGTGAAGATCTGGATGTCGGGCTCGCTCTGGGGGCCGATCTCGACGGGCTGGAGGGCGCTGCCTTCGTCGTGCGAGGGCCACGCCTCGGAGGAGGTCGTGCCCCCGCCCGAGTTGTTCGAGAACGTGCTGGACAGGATCACCAGGGCCTGGGAGATCCCGGGCGGGAGCACGTCGCCCTCTTCGGCCTTCTTCGGCGCCTTGGTCGAGGCGAGCGACGCGGCCGCCAGCGCGTCCTTGTCCAGCGCGTCCAGCGCGCCGATGAAGCGCTGGACGGTGTCGAAGCGAGACCTCAGGCTCTTGGCCGTCGCGCGCCTCAGGACGTCGAGCAGCAGCGCGGGGACGTCGGGCTCGTTGGCCGCGACGATGGGCTCGCGGCTGAGCTGGCGGGCGATGATCTGGGTCGGGAGCTTGCCCTGGACGGCCCGGCGGCCGGTGATCATCTCGTACATGACCAGCCCGACGGCGTAGATGTCGGTGGCCGGCGAGGGGTCCTGGCCGGCGATCAGCTCGGGTGCCATGTAGCGGGGGGTGCCGACCATGCGCCCTTCGAGGGTCACGTCACCGACCTCGTCCTCCATCTGGACGGCGTGGACGAGCTTGGCGATGCCAAAGTCGAGCACCTTGACCTTGTCGCGCTCGTACTCCGTGTCGTAGAGCATGACGTTGTTGGGCTTCAGATCGCGGTGCACGATCCCCTTGTCGTGGGCTTCGCGCAGGCTCAGGAGGATCTGGCGCACGATCCCGACGGTGCGCACCGCGTCGATGGCCCCCTGGCGCCTGATGACCTCCCAGAGGGTCAGGCCGGGGACGTACTCGGTGACGAGGAAGGGGTGCTCCAGGCCCTTGTCCCAGCCGGATTCGAAGAGGGTCAGGGTGTTCTCGTGGGCGAGCTTGGAGAGCAGGAAGGCCTCGCGCTCGAAGCGCGACTCGGCGTTGGCGTACTCTCCGGAGGAGATGAGGATCTTGACGACGACCTCCCGATCGAGCTTCACCTCGTCGGCCTTGAAGACTCGCGTGTAGGGCCCTCGGCCGAGTTCCCGTCCGAGGCGGTATCGCCCGTCGATGATGTCCCCGACCTGGACCGATCTGAAAGCCATGGTTCCTTGCCTGATCGCCTGTCGCCGAGGTCCAGATTAACCGACTCGGCGCCCCCTGACCAGCAGCGGCGGTTCAGGGAGGTGTCCCGCCAGGGCGCGCGGGCTCAAGGGCGCTCGGCGGGCGCGACGTCCTCTCGAAAGTAGCGCGCGAGGCCTTCGGCCAGGACGTGGGCGATGAGGTGGACGTTGTCCAGCCGCACCGCGTCTGGATCGGTGCGCGCGACCGGGCGGCCGGCCTGCCCGCCGGGCGGCTCCTGGAAGCGCCACAGGAGATCCTTGCGGACCTCCACCGTCAGGGCGCTCAGGCGCCCGCTCGATCGGCGGTATCGCCGCACGACGGCGCCCTCGCCCGCGCGCACGAAGTCCTGGACCTGCCTGTAGGCGGCCATGACCTCCTGGGCGGCCACCCGCACCGGCGCCGGCCCCTGGCCGTAGAGCAGCAGGCTGCCCTCGGGCGGATCGCGGTACATGTGCAGGAAGCTGCGCATGGCGACGGTGTCCGCGCGCCGCAAGTTGGTGTCCAGCAACATCTTCCACACCAGCGCGAAGGCCGGATCGCCGAGCAGGTCCGGGCGCTCCTTGTCGAAGGCCTGCCGCAGCCAGTCGAAGAAGTGCCAGACCTGGGCGCGCACCTCCAGGCTGCCGTCCGGCAGGTGGTAGGGGTGGTTGAGGCCGACCTGCAGGCGCCAGCCGTCCCAGCCCTCGCCGAGGAGCTGGCGGTAGGTGGCCGCGCCGACCGATTCGAAGGCCAGCGCCAGCCGCGCGACGAGCTTTCGATCGGCGGTCGACTCGCCGAGCTCGTCGGGGTAGAGCGGATCGAAGACCCCGAAGGGCATCGCGTTGTCGCGGTGGTAGCCGATGGGGGTGTGGATCAGGCTTATGGGCGGCCGCCGCGTCCCGGACGGGTGGTTGTGCTCGTCGTAGGTGTGGAGGGTCAGCAGGAGCGTCCGGCCGGCGATCTTCGGCTCGAGGTAGTCCGAGATCGCGTCGTAATGCGCGCTCAAGACCGATCGCTTGTCTTCGTGGGAGAGCAGCTCGGAGAAGACGCCGCTGATGGCGAAGCGGTGCAGGTGGTCGGCCCTGCGATCGGTGATGCCTGGGAAGCGCCCGAAGTCCATCAGCGCGCGCGCGACGTTGACTCTGTGGAAGGTCGACAGGCCAAGCCGCGCCGTCAGCGCCCAGGCCAGCTGGTTGGCGCCCCAGTCCTTCTCGACTTCGAAGGCGCGCTCGACCTCCCGCCGCTGGCGCCAGCCCTCGGGCATGAAGCGAGCCGGCACGACCCGGCCGCCGTGGATCGTCAGGAGCAGCACCTTGTCGACCGGCGCCGCCCCCAGGAAGGGCGAGCGGCCGTCGGCCTCGACCTCGACGGCCTCGATCGTCGGCGCCTCCCCGACGATCATGCCCTCCTCGCGCCCCATCGCCGCCAGGTAGCTCGCCCGCGAGGAGGCCCGGCTCAGGGGCTGGTTCCGCCCGCTGAGGCGCTCGGTCTGCGCCCGGCGCGCCTCCTCGATGGCCTCGGCGAGCCCCGCCGCCGCGCCAGCGACGCCTTGGGCGTCGGGCGGAACTTTGAGCGCGGGCGCCTCCTGGAGCGGGCCGGGGAGCTTCGCCGGGTCGAGCGGCCCGAGGGTCAGCGTCAGGATCAGGTAGTGGGGGTTGGCGGCCCGGAGCTCCAGGGCCCAGCCCAGCTCGGCCTCCTGCCAGCGCGAGATCCCCTCGGGGCCGAGCAGCACCAGGGCGCCCTCGGCGGCGCTGAGCTCCTGGCGCGCCCGGTCGATGGGATCGGCGCCGTGCAGCAGGCGATCGCGAGCCTGGCACCAGACCTTCTGGCCGGCGGCGTCGAGCCCCTCGGCCAACGCGCGGGCGTAGGCGGCCTGAGGCTCGGAGTAGGAGAGGTGGAGGTGGCCCATCGAGCCTACAGGGTGGTCATGAAGTCGACGATGGCCTGCTTCTGCTCGACGCTGAGGTGATCGGTGCGGCCCATGGTCGTGGAGGTGCGGTCAAGGACGTCCATCAGGGTCGGCGCGCTGCCGTCGTGCAGGTAGGGGGCGCTGCGGTACAGGTCGCGCAGCGAGGGCGTGTCGTAGGTCCCGAGGGAGTCGACGTCCAGCAGGCCGCCCTCGGCCAGCGCGATCTCCGCGTCGGAGACGGTCCCGACGTCGTGGGCGAGCCCGTCGGTCAGCGCCGCCCCGGAGTGGCACGAGCCGCAGCCGATGGAGGGGTTGTAGAAGAGCGCGCGGCCGTAGGCCTGCTGCTCGGTCAAGCCATCGGGGCGCAGGTTGGGGTTCGGCGGGCGGGTCAGGCCGTCCAGGACGAAGCGCTCCAGCGAGGCCATCTCCGGGGAGGTCAGCCCCGTGCCGCCCATCCGGCTGACCGTCCGCACGAAGTTGTCCGTCAGGTCAGCCTCGCTGCCGACCCAGTTGAAGGGCGCCGTGTCGATGAGCCGGCCGGCCAGCGAGGGCGTCTGGCGAGGGCCGATGGCGCCGAGCCAGACGACGCGGTCCTCGGCCCCCTCGGGGTGGCAGCTCTGGCAGGCGAAGGAGCCCTGGTGGCTCAGGCCCCGGTAATTGTTGTTCGTGAAGATGTCGCGGCCCAGGCGCGCGTCCAGGGGCAGCGGATCGACGCCGAAGCGGAAGGCGCGGTCGCGCGAGAGGCGCAGCGAGTCGGCCACCAGGCGCTCCTTGAGGGGGCCGTCGCCTGGGCTGGCGATGTCGAGGAAGGGCGCCATGTCGACCACGGAGATCGTAAAGTCATGGCCGTCCAGCACATAGGCGAGGGCGCCGTCCTCCGAGAAGACGACCGCTCTGGGGGCCTTGCCGACCTTGATGACGCCCAGGGGCGAGGCCATCGGGTCGCCGACGGTCGTGTTGAGCGCCAGGAGGTTGTTCGTCCCGCTGGCCGTCACCAGCGCAAGGGTGATCGTCGGGTGGTGGTTGATGTCCGTCGGCATGCTCACGTCGAGCGTGTCGCTGCGCAGGACTGGCCTGTCGACGTTGCCGCCCGGCTGGTCCACGGCGGGCGTCACCGTCACCTCGACGGGCTTGCCCACGTCGACCGCCGGCCCGCCGCCGCCGCCGTAGCTCGTGTCCGCCTGCGAGGGCCGCGTCACCTTCTCGTTCTCGCCGCCGGGGAAGGCCAGCTGATGCGCCACCAGCACCACGTTCGTCTCCGGGTGGCTGACGGCCGCGAAGGCCGCGTTCTGTCGGCTCTGGCGCACATTGAACGAGAACGAGGTCTCCAGCGGGTTGTTCGTGCGCAGCGACGTGTGCCTGTCCAGATCCAGCTCCAGCCGGCCCTCGATCCACCTCGCCTTGATGTGCGAGATCCACGGGTGCTCCGAGGTCACCGTCACGGCCTCGCCCTGGCTGGAGGTCGTCGTCGTGACCGCTCTGGGGCGCGCGACCTCGGCGCGGCCAGTCTCCTGGAGCGTCGCCGGGTCGAGCGCCACGACCGCGTCGCTCTCGGTCAGCGACACGTAGAGCACGTCGCCCAGGGTCGACATCGCCAGGCTCGTCGGGCCGCCGCCCACGTCGGCCCGCACCGACACCGCGCTGCCCTCGGGCTCGATCCGCACCACCGAGCCCGCGTAGCGCTCCGTGGCGTAGATCGCGCCGTCCGGCCCCACGATCACATGGTAGGGGTGGTCCTTGAGCGCAAGGGAGCGGATCACCCGACCGCTCTCGCGATCCATGACCACGAGCGCGTCGTTGTCCTGATCCACCACATAGAGCGTCTGACCTCGCAGCGCCATCGCCCGGCTCGACGCCCACCGCGCCGGCTTCGCGCTGGATCTCAACGCCCGCGGCGCCAGCGTCGGCTCCTGGAATTCATCCGTGCCCTCTTGCTCTCCCGATGCCAGAAACCCGCCGCACTCATCATCCACGTTCAACTGCAGACCAGAGCACTCCGAGTCACACCCCCAGGCCCCCGCCAGGAGCCCGCCCAGCACCACGATCCCAAGACTCCTGCCCTTCATACTCACTCCCTCCGGCTGCGTCGCCGCCCCGCCACCCTGGGCGTCCTCGTCCCGACTGACGAGCGCCGAGCTGCCTCTCACCCGCGATGGTGAAGTCTAGGCAGACTCTGACCCCACATCAAGACACCAGGATCGGTGAGCACGCTCCATGCCAACGGCCGCAGCCCCTTCGAAGCTCGCTCACCGCAGCGCCCGCCCGGCGCCAGCGCCGCTCGCCGCCCGCGATCCATGGGAAGTCGACGCCCCAGGTGGGAAGTGTTTTATCCAACGCGACCTTAAAACCGCCCCTGAAGCAGGTGGACGCCGACGATCACCTCCCGCTGGCCGCCCTCGCGCGCCCGCGGCGCGATGAAGGGCGCGGGCGGATCGAGATCGAGCTGGGCGCCTCCTTGTGCGTCCCAGTCCTCGGTCAAGAGGGTGCCGAGCCAGAGCCCGCCGCCCGCGCCCAGCAAGAGCAGGCTACCGGCGACGGCCGACGGCGCGTCGTCCGCCACCGCCCCGACGATGATCCCCGCGCCGAAGAGGCCCGCGAGGCCGCTGACGTCGATGAGCCAGACGCGCCCGCGCGACATGTCAACCTCCCTGGCCAGAAACCCCGCCCCGATCAGCCCCAGGTCGGCCCCGATCACCATCGCGGTCAAGAAGTCCTCCTCCTCGAAGCCCGAGGGCTGGACGATCAGCAGCGACGAGAGCGCGAACATCATCCCCCACAACCCCCCCGAGTTGAAGAGCGACATGTCCCCCTCGCCAGGATCGAGGGGGCCTGCCAGGAGCGCCCCCGTCAGGACGCTCAAGGCCCCGGCCGACAGCGCCGCGCTGGCCAGCTCCTCGTCCCCCGCGCCTGCCCCCAGCCCCAGCCCCAGCCCCGTCCACGTCCCCCAGACCCCCGACGAGGTCACCAGCTTCGCCTGCCCGCGCGTAATCTGCCGCCCCCCCGAGGTCAGCCCCAGCGTCAGGCCCAGCCCCCCGGCCGCCCCAAGGGCCGACAGCGCCACCGTGCCCTCCTCCAGGTCGCCGATGACGCCCAGCCCGGTCCCCAGCCACCCCCCGTACGCCGTCCCGAAGATCACGAGCTCCGTCCGACCGCTCTTGTCCGCCTCCTGCGCCGCGCCCAGGCGCGCCGCCATCTCTTCAAGCTCCGCCGCCGCCGCCGCGTAACGGCCCTTCGGGTACCTCTCCAGGTACCTCCCCAGCGCCTCGCGCGCCGACCTCCACTTGCCAGCCTCCATCGCGTAGAGCGCCGTGATGAACCAGGCCCGCTCCGCCGGGTCAAGGGGCGCCTCGACGGGCTCCTCGACAGGCTCGGCGGCCTCGACCGCCTTGGGCTTGATCGCCTCATCCAGCGGCACCGGCCCGCTGCCCTGCGCCGCCTCGTCGACCCCGGCGTCCTCGCCGCCCGATCCAGGCTCGCCCGCTTCATCGGGGTTGGCCCCCGCTGCGTCGGCTTCGCCCTCCTCGGCCGCCTCGCCCGGCACCCCCTCGGCGCCGTCCGGTGCCTCCTGCCCCTCGACGACCCCGGCCCACAGCATGAGCCCCCAGGCGACCACCAGCGCCGCCCCTGAAACCGCTCTCATGATCCTCCTCCCTTGCCTCTCGCCCGACTCGGGTTTACCAGAGCGCGACACGCGCGTCATGGTTCTCCTCAGATCTCCATCGCCCTTGCCCCGCGAACCCCGCATGGGCGATGATGCGCGTGAGGACCCAGGAGGTGAGACATGAGCGACGCGGGGGGATCGGGCCTCAGAGCCGCCCACAAGCCCACCAGGCGAGTGGCCCGTATGCCCGAGCCCGGCGCGCTCGTCGGCGATCATTACCTCCTTGGTCCCGACATCGGGCGCGGCGGCGTCGGCATCGTCTTCGAGGCCCGCGACCAGCGCACCGACACGCCCGTCGCCCTCAAGATCCTCCTGCCCGAGGTCCTCGACAAGGACACCATCGTCGAGCGCTTCCGCCGCGAGGCCCGCCTGGCCTCCACCCTCGTCCACCCCAACACCGTCCGCATCGAAGGCTACGGCGTCCACGGCGACTCCCCCGACACCCTCGGCCTGCCCTTCATCGCCATGGAGCTGCTCTCCGGCGAGGATCTCGAGGCCCGCCTGGACCGAAAGATCAAGCTGCCCACCGAGGAGGCCCTGACCCTGGCCCGCCAGACCCTCGAATCCCTGGCCGAGGCCCACGCCAAGGGCATCATCCACCGCGACATCAAACCCCAGAACATCTTCCTGGTCACCCAGCCCGACGGCACCAACCGCGTCAAGGTGCTCGACTTCGGCATCGCCAAGGTCGTCTCCCTCGACGGCGAGGAGGAGCCCTCGCGCTTTGAGAGCCTGACCGAAACCGGGCTCGTCTGCGGCACCCCCCAGTTCATGGCGCCCGAGCAGGCCGAAGGCCGCCGCGACCTGACCCCCGCCGTCGACGTCTACAACCTCGCCTGCGTCCTCTTCCGGATGATCACCGGCGACCTGCTCTTTCAAGGCACCACCCCCTACGAGGTCGCCTACCAGCACGTCATGGCACCCCTGCCCCCCTTCCCCCCCGAGCTCGACAACCCCCTCGGCGACGTCCTCAAGAATGCCCTCACCAAGATCCCCGAAGACCGCATCCCCGACGCCGCCGCTCTCATCATCGCCCTCGACGACGCCGCACGGCAGATGGGGATGACCCCCGCGCCCTCCACCACCCCGCCACCGCCCCCCGATCTCGAGCTGCCCCGACCCCTCTCGGCGCCACCGACCGCCCCGAAGCCGCAACCCTGGGGCCTCTGGCTCGGCCTCGCCGTCATCGCCGCCGTCATCGCCGCCTCGATCCTGGCCGTGCTCGTGTGGTTCTTCGCGCTTCGCTGACCGACCTCCCACAACACCATGTTTTTCCAAGTGAAGTTGTTGCGCCGTCGCTTGACCCTGACGTAGAATCGGCCTCGCCCGGCGGCCCTGGCAGGCCCCGCCGCGCCCACAAGAGAGCCTCGAATCATGACAAAAGCCTTGATGACCGCGGCCTCGCTCGGTGTCCTGGCCTTCACGGCCTGGTGGATGCTGACCCTGACCCAGAGCCTCGACGGCGGCCCGCTCGCCTCGCCCTTCGCCGGCGTCGCCCTCCTCGTCGCCTCGACGGCCCTCGCCCTGCTCGCCCTCCGCGCACAGCGCGCCGACCGCGCCGCGACCCCGGACAAGGCCCAGACCGCCCGCTCGCCCGTGCCCGCCTCCCTCGCCAAGGCCCACGTGCCCATGTTCGAGGCCGACGCGCGCCTTCGCCATCTGGCGATGGACGCCCTCCCGCCACCCACCCCCGTCAAGGACAGCCTCTTCGAAGACAGCGGGATCATCTCCGTCGACAGCGCCACGACCGCCCTTGACCATGGTCAAGGCGTCGCCAGCACCAGGCTCATGGCCTTCATGGAGGCTCTCCCGGGCGCCACCCCCATCGACATGGGCGCCGCCATGGACGAGATCCTTGACCTGGGTCCAGCGATCGAGGGGAGCCCGCCGGAGTCCTGCGACCTCATCTCGGCGCTTGTCGGGAACAAAGAGCGAGCGTCAGACTCCGTCGAGCCCGGCTTCGTCATCTTCGATCCCGAGCTCAACGGCGAGAACCTCCTTCACGCAGAAGGAGACCTGGAGGCCCTCTGGGAGGGGGTCGAACCCTTCCCCAGGTGAACTCCGCGCCTCGAAGAGGGCGCCGCAGGGCGCTCGCCCGCCGCGACTTCAGGCGAACCCGCCCTTGCGGGGATCGGACAGGAGGCGGTTGAAGAGGGCGCCGCGGGGCGCTCGCCCGCCGCAGCACCCTCCTCTCAAACAGACCTGCAGCCCCGTGACCGGGATCACAGCCTTCATTCGCCTCGGCCCCTTGCGGGGCTTGCCTCTCAAACAGACCTACAGCCCCGTGACCGGGATCGTGATCACCCCGCGCCCGCCTGTCCCGACCTCCACGAAAGACCCCAGATCATCCGACACCGACACCGACACTCTGTAGGGATCGTCGTCGAAGGCCCCGCACTGCGTCGCGCCGATCTCGTAGACCCGGAGCCTGTCGCCGTTCTCGACCTTCGCGTCCCTGGACCGGTCGCTGAACTGGACGACCGCGAAGCCCCCGTTGAGCGCCGTGAAGGTGCTCGCGTCCACCTGGGAGAGCTGGCCGCCGAAGCACTTGCCGCCCCGGATCGCGTCGGGCGGGCCCAGCAGGGCCGAGGGGTCGCAGGCCCGGTTGCCGGCGCAGTCGACGTCGGTGTCTGAAGAGAGGGAAGCGGCGAAGAGCTCGTCCCCGTCGCGCTTGATGAGGCTGATCGCGTCCACGTCCGCGCCAGGGAAGTCCCCCGAGGGGTTCCGCGTCAGATCCTCGACCATCACGAAGCGGAACGAGGGCGAGTCGCCGCAGTCGACCGCGCAGCTCTCATCGTCCCCGCAAACACCGTCTCCGCACGTCGCGTCGTCGTCATCATCGTCCAGCAAATCGCCCGCGATGGTGCAGGTGCAGAACTCCTGATCCTCCGTCTCCCCATTGATGCAGTCGTCCGTCACGTCCACGCCGGGATCGTCGTCCAGCGTGCAGGCGCAGTCCTCATCGAACTCCGGATCGCAGTCTTCGATGAGGTTGCCGCAGCCCACCAGCCCCACGCTCAACGCCAGGCCAGCCATGATCGTCATTCCCAAGGTGCGCATGTCCATCATCTTCTTGCCCTCACAGCTGAAGTCCAACCGCGGCAAGCTGCCCTCCGCGGCCATGATCAGTCAGAGCGCCCGCGAGGGTGCAATATTCAAAACCAGGCTGAAGGACATCGACCACCACGGCCTCCGAAGCCCAACCCAGGCGAAGTGTTCCAGCCGAAGCGGGCCGTACGGCGAACACTGGCGGGCCACAAGTCGCCAGCGCCGGGCGCCGCGATGAGACCCCAGACAAGGAGATCGAGCGGTGTTATGATGGCCTCGGCAGGTTGCCCCATGACCTTCAGGAGGTTTGACCCATGCGCTGGAAGAGTTGGATGAAGACCCTCGTCGGCCTCGGCCTCATCGCGGCCTTCGCGGCCCCGATGGCTGCGGCCCAGGCCCAGGATCAGCCCCCTGGCAAGGAGGGGCGCGAGAAAGCCAAGGAGAAGACCAAGGAGAAGACCAAGGAGAAGGCCAAGGAGAAGACCAAGGAGAAAGCCAAGGATCTAAAGGACGATCGCGAGGAGCGCAAGGACGACCGCGAGGAGCGCAAGGACGAGCGCAAGGAAGAGGCCAAGGATCGAAGGGAGGAGCGCAAGGACGATCGCGAGGAGCTCAAGGAGGACCGGAAGGAGGCCCGCAAGGCCCTCAAGGACGAGGTCAAGGGCGCGAGCGAGGAGGATCGGGAGGCCCTCAAGGAGAAGCTGCGCGAGCTTCGCAAGGCCCGCAAGGAGGACCGCAAGGAGCGCCGCAAGGAGAGCCTGGAGAAGCGCAAGGAGGTCCGCAAGGACCTCAAGGGCAAGTGCAAGGAGGCCCGCAAGCTCAACCGCCGCTTCAACAACGAGCGCCAGAAGCACCTCAAGCGGCTCGCCCAGCTCGATCGCCTCGAAGACCTCGCCGAGGTCACCGACAAGGCCGAGCTGGCCGAGAAGGTCAAGGCCATGCGCCAGAAGGAGGAGGCGCGCCACCAGAAGGCGCTCGACCGCATCCAGAGCGACTGCGCCGAGAAGTCCGAGAATCCCGAGAAGCCCGAGCAGCAATAACCCTGCGCCACGAAGGAGATCCCCATGGACCAGAAGACCCTCAAGATCCTCGTCGGTGCAGCCCTCGTCAGCGCCCTCCTCGCCTGTGGCGAGAAGACCCCCGCGCCCTCGGACGCCGACAAGCCCGCCGCCGAGGCGCCCGCCGCAGGCGAGGAGGGCGACAAGAAGGCCGATGACGAGGAAGAGGACGACGACAAGAAAGACGACAAGGACAAGGGCGACAAGAAAGCCGACGATGACGAGGATGACGGCGACAAGATAGCCGACGAAGACGACGACGAGGACGGTGAGGAGGACGGCGAAGAGGAGGACGACGAGGTGCTCGAGGCCCGCTTCGAAGATGAGGCCGAGGAGCTGATCACGGCCGAGAACGCCGAGGACTTCATCGAGGCGCTGGACAAGGAGATCGAGGCCGACAAAGAGAATTAGAGCCACCCGAGGCGGCTCGGCGCGGGAGCGACAGGCGGCGGCCTGGGATGGACCGGCGACAACGCTGGAGCGGCGCTGGCCTGGATGGGCGGGCGACAACGCTGGAGCCGCGCTGGCCTGGATGGGCGGGCGACAACGCTGGAGCCGCGGCGGCCTGGGATGGACCGGCGACAACGCTGGAGCTGCGCCGGCCTGGGATGGGCGGGCGACAGCGCTGGCGCCGCTCCAGCGCGAGCACCTGAAGACCGAGTCGCTCCTGCCACGCAGGCTGATGGGCGGGCGACAGCGCTGGCGTCGCTCCAGCGCGGGATCGACGGGCGCGGAAGAGGATCATCCAGCGCGGGAGCGACGGGCGAGGGAGAGGATCAGGGCCGCCAGGAGAGGTAGGCCGAGACCTCGTGGCGCCACTGCCGCTGGTCCTCGTCGATCGCCCAGCTGCGCTCGTCCACCCGCGTGCCGAAGAGCGCGTCGTAGCCCAGCCCCAGGCGGACGTCGTCCTCCAGATCGACGTGCATGTCGGCCCCCAGGTTGAGCCGTATCATCTCGTTGTCCTTGAAGTTTTCAGGATCAACGGGCGGCGGCGCGCCCTCCAGGCACTCCTGGCAGTAGATCTCCCAGAAGTGCTCCAGCGCGCCCTGGAGGCGCACCCCGAGGCCGCGCGCCTCGGGGTGCTCAAAGGCGACCCCGGTCTCCACGCGCTGGATGCTGCCCAGCAGCGCGCCGTCGGGGCTGTGGCCGGGGCGGTTCTCGAAGCCCAGGCCCAGGGCCCACTCCTCGGTGGCGTACTCCACCCCGACGCCGCCGCCCATCATCCACCCCGCGCGCCGGTTCTCGTGCCCCTCGCCCTCGCAGCTGAGCCCCCCCTCGTCGAAGAAGGTGCAGGCGCCCGCGTCCCAGATCCACGTCGGCGACATGAAGCCGTAGAAGCCGAAGTCGCCGAACATCGGCGCGTCGATGAAGCCCACCTGGATCGAGTGGACGTCGTAGCGATCCATGGCCGTCGGCCGCCCCTCCGCCGTCAGCGCCCCGGTCGCCCTCGGCGCCGATCCCCGCTCCAGCTTCGTGCGCGAGTAGGTGTAGCGCAGGATCTGGAGGCAGCGCGCCGGCCCGAACTCCTCAAAGCACATCGCCAGCCCCCCCGCGACCTCCTCGGCGTGGAAGCCGCTCAGCGGCGCCTCCTGGCCGCCGTAGAGCACCTGGCGGGTGTTGAACTCGAACTGCAGGGCGTAGGTGTGCTCCTTGGAGAAGGCCACCCAGGGCCGCGCCGCCGCCTTGAGCTCGCCGTCGAAGAAGACCCCAGGGCCGACGTCGAGGCTGTGGGCCATCCTGGCGGGGTCGTCGCCGTGCGCGGCGCCCAGCCCCAGCTTCAGATCCAGGCCAGACCCTTCGCCCAGGCTGTAGAGCCCGCCCGCGCTGTAGAGCCCGCGCGCCGCCCGCGCCTCCCCGTCCCCCGGATCGTTCGTCGGCGCGCGGACGAGGTCCGGCAGCGCGAGCTGCGCGTCGGCCTCGAAGGTCAGCGCCTCCGAGGGCCTGCCCGCCGCCAGCAACACCGCCCGAGGCTCCAGCGTCGGCCCCCCGGCGCCCTCGCCAGACTCCTCGACCACCCCGGCCAGCCCCAGCGTCCCGCCCCAGCCCTCCAGCCCGACGTGCCGCTTGCCCCTGTCCGCGAAGTCCGGCCTGAGCAGCCCGCCCACGACCTCGCGCTCCAGCAGCGGCGTCAGCGCCGGACCCTTCAAGCGGCGCATCGACAGGCGCTCCTGAGCCTGCGGCGCGCTGGCCGTGGCCAGCACCGAGAGCCCTGCGCCCAACAACAAGATCCCCTTGACCATCGATGACTTCACGATCATACCTCGCCTCGCGTCCTGTGCTCGCCCTGTCAACGCCGATCCCTCGAGATCGTTTACACTTCGCGCGAGAAAAACGTCGGCCCGCGCCCCATCGACGCTGACACGGCGCCCGCGGCGCATTGACCCTTCGGGGCAACGAGCGCATCTTCAGCCCGCCCTTCTCTGGGGCGAGCACGACGACAGACCCGGCCCCTGCGCGCCGAAGCGATGGTCGTCCCCTCAGCCGCGAGATGCCCATGACCCAGGCCGACAACTCACCGACGATCGAAGAGGCCGACACCCGACCCTGGGAGCAGCTCGAGGCCATCGCCGAGACGCGCGACGCCGAGCGCCTGGAGGCCTACGTCGAGTCGCTGACGGCCGGCGAGGCCGCCCGCGCGCTGGCGCACATGTCGGAGGAGGAGCAGAACAGGGTTCTGGAGACGCTGTCCCCGGACGACGCCGCGCACCTGATCGAGGCGCTGCCGATGGCGCAGGCCGTCGACCTGATCGAGCACCTGCCCGTCAGCGTCGCCGCCGCGATCGTCCACGAGCTCGACAGCGACACCCAGGCCGATCTCGTCGGCGAGCTGGACGAGGAGGACGCCCGCGCGATCCTGGCCGCCCTGGACCCGCAGGAGGCCCGCGAGATCCGGGAGCTGGCCGACTACGACGAGGACGTCGCCGGC
Source organism: Pseudomonadota bacterium (assembly GCA_005804885.1). Classification (GTDB taxonomy): domain Bacteria; phylum Myxococcota_A; class Bradymonadia; order Bradymonadales; genus SYOX01. The sequence goes on along the minus strand of SYOX01000219.1, from coordinate 40,651 downwards.
GGCCTGATGATCACCGAGGTCAGCGTCGTCTCCGCCGCGGACACGGTCGCCAGCGTCGTCGATCAGCTCCGGCGGCAGGCCGACGAGTACGACCTTGAGATCCAGTACGTCTTCGTCGCCGACGGGGACGGGCGCCTGTGCGGGGTGCTGCGCATCCGCGACCTGCTCTTCTCCCCCGGCGAGCGCCTCATCTGCGACATCATGATCCCCAAGCCCGTCGCCGTAGGCGCGCAGACCGACCTGCTGGCCCTCAACGACATCTTCGACCGCAAGGGCTTCCTGGCGCTCCCCGTCGTCAACGGCGAGGGCGCCTTGATCGGGCTCGTGACCCGCTCGTCGGTGCGGCTGGCGCTGGTCGACAAGGTCGAGTCGGACCACCGCAAGTCTCAGGGCATCGTCGGCGGCGAGGAGCTGCGCACCATGCCGCTGCTGGAGCGCTCGAAGCGGCGGCTGTCGTGGTTGAGCGTCAACATCCTGCTGAACATCGCCGCCGCCAGCGTCATCGCGCTCTTCGAGGAGACCCTGACCGCCGTCATCGCGCTGGCCTTCTTCCTGCCCATCATCTCGGACATGAGCGGCTGCTCGGGCAACCAGGCCGTCGCCGTCAGCATCCGGGAGCTCACCCTCGGCCTCGTCAAGCCCCAGGATCTCCTCTTCGTCTGGCTCAAGGAGATCGGCATCGGCGTCCTCAACGGCGCGGTCCTGGGCGCCCTGATCGGCGTCGTCGCGTGGATCTGGAAGGGCAACGCCGCCCTGGGCCTCGTCGTCGGCTCGGCCCTGGCCCTCAACACGATGGTCGCCGTCTCCATCGGCGGCGCCATCCCCTTGATCCTCAAGCGCTTTGACCAGGACCCCGCGCTGGCCTCTGGCCCGATCCTGACCACCATCACCGACATCTGCGGCTTCTTCCTCGTCCTCGGGATCGCCACCCTGATGCTCTCCAGGCTGACCGGCTGAGCGCCCCCCGCGACGGCGGGCCGCGCCGGGACAGGAGCCCGCGCGCCGCGAGCGCCGAGCCCGCGCGCCGCGAGCGCCAGGCCCGCATCGCCGCGCCCTTGACGGCGAGCGCTGGTGGCCCCACCCTCTGCCTCCAGACCGGGCCGGTCTCCTGCCCGGAGGGAGCGCTCCATGTCCGCCCACAAGTTCAAATCCAGCCGGGAGATCGTCCACCAGATCCGTTGGGATGCCCGCTTCGACGCCCGCAAGTTCACCATCGGCTACGAGGATCGCCGCGTCGGCACCCGCGAGATCCCGCTGCTGGACTTCGTCCCCGACGGCGACATCCCCTGGCACCGCGTCTGGACCATCCGACAGGGCGACACCCTCGTCTGGGACCGCCGCACCCGCCTCGACCGCCTCACCGCGCCCGAGCCCGACGAAGCCCTGCCCGCGCCCCCCCGCAAGTCCAGGCACGCCCGGCACCACAACGCCTTCTACTCGACCGCGCTGTGGCGCTTTGACCCCCAACGGGGCCGGTGGGCGCCGCCGCGCCCCTCCTCGGCCCCACCCTCCGTGCGCGCGCTGCGGATCGCCAGCCTCAACGTCCTGGTCGACCACTACCGCCCGGGAGAGCTGGACACCGAGCGCCGCACCGCCGCCACCCTGGAGACCCTGCGCGACCTCGACGCCGACCTGATCAGCCTCCAGGAGGTCACCGCCCCCTTCCTCAAGGCCCTCACCGGCCAGCCCTGGGTCCGAGAGCGCTACACCCTGACCGATCGCCCCGAGGGCGACACCGTCCAGCCCCTCGGGCAGCTCATCCTCTCGCGCCTGCCGACGCTGGCCGCCTGGCGCTGCGACTTCTCGCCCCAGAAGCGCGTCATCATCGCCACCGTCGCCCTGCCCGGCGGCCACGCCGCCATCGCCGCCGTCCACCTGACCAGCAACTACCGGCAGCACAACAGCTCCAAGCGCGCCCGACAGCTCCAGGTCATCCTCGACCACCTCGACGTCATCAACGCCCCCGTCACGCTGATCACCGGCGACCTCAACTGCGAGGACGACCTCGAAGAGATGGTCCAGACCCGGCAGCGCGGCCTCGCCGACATCTGGCCGGCCCTCCACCCCCTCGACCCCGGCTTCACCTTCGACCCCGTGCTCAACACGCTGGCCGAGATCACCAGCACCACCGGCGACCGCCGACGCTACGACCGCGCCCTGCTGCGCGCCCGCGCCGCCTGCGCCACGCCCCGCTCCGCCGCCCTCTTCGCCCAGACCCCCCTGACCGACGGCGCCCTCTTCCTCTCCGATCACTTCGGCCTCGTCTGCGACCTCGACCTCCACCCCGACGCCCCCGCCATCGCCGAGGACCCCGTCCACCAGAGCGCCGCCGCCCTCCTCCTGCCCCCTGACGCCCAGCCCGCCGTCCAGGCCATCCGCCAGCGCTTCGACGCCCACGTCGACCGCTGGATGCCCCACGTCAACCTGCTGTACGGCTTCGTCCCCGAGGCCGCCTTCGCCCGCGCCGCGGCGGCCTTCGCCCGCGCCCTTGGGCCCTTCTCCCCCTTCGACCTCATCCTCGACGGCTTCGGCCTCTTCGAACACCGCGCCACCACCACCGCCTGGCTGCGCGTCACCTCAGACCCCCCAGGCCGCCTCGACGCCCTCCAGTCCGCCCTCCAGTCCGCCCTGCCCCAGTGCAACGCCCAGAGCCTCCGCTCCCCCGACGGCTTCACCCCGCACCTGACCCTCGGCCAGTTCCCCACCCCCGAGGCCGCACGCGCCCAGATCGACGTCTGGCGCCAGAGCTGGCGACCGCTGCGCTTCCCCGTCCACGCCGTCCACCTCCTGAGCCGCCGCGGCGACGACCCCTTCCAGGCCCGACACCACGTCCCCCTGGGCCAGCGCGACGCCCTCGACCGCGACCTCGACCCCCTCTACACCCTGCTCGCGCGCCAGGGCGCCCTGCCCGACGAGCGCCACCACCAGGCCACCGACGCCCTCATCGACGAGCTGCGCGCCCTCTGCGCCGAGGCCCTGCGCGCGCTCCACCCCGACGCCGCGCCCTGCGAGCTCCTCGTCGCCGGATCGCGCCGCATGGGCACCGATCTGGCCGCCTCAGACCTCGACCTCGTCGCGCTCGCCCCTCACGGCGCCGACCGCATCGCCGCCTTCCACGCCATCCTCGCCGCACTCACCCCCGAGCGCGGCCTCGAATCCGCGACGCTCGCCCTCGACGCCCAGGCCCCCGACCTCAAGCTCACCCTCCGAGGCCGACGCGTCGACCTCCAGCTCGCTCTCCTGCCCCCCGCCGAGCCCCCGACCCCCTCGACCGCCGACGACCCCGCCCCGGCCCACCCCGACAGCGCGCCAACCCCGCAGAATCATTCGACAACCGCCGCCCACGCCGCCACCCACGCCGCCATCGCCGCCGCGCTCGACCCCTCGACACCTGACACCCTGGCCGACCTCCTGGCCGCCTTCGACCCCTCCGACCCCGACGAGGCCCTGTTCGCCGCCCTCGATCCGCCGAGCCTGCTCGCCCTGCAGGGCTGCGCCGAGGCCGACGCGCTGGCCGCCGCAGGGGCGCGCGCCGCCGGGAGGCAGCGCTTCGAAGGGCTCGCGCGCGCCGTCAAGCGCTGGGCCGCCGTCCGCGGCCTGGACAACGCCGCCTTCGGCGGCCTCGGCGGGATCTCGTGGGCGATCCTGGCCGCCTGGACGTGCCAGCGCGCCGGCGCCCTGGACCCCCAACCCCTGCTGGAGCGCTTCTTCGCCGAGATGAGCACCTGGGACTGGGACACCCCGCTGGGCCTGACCGACGACGCCGCGCTCTTCAAGCCGCGCGCCCGCAAGGACCGCATCTCCATCCTCACCGCCACCGCCCCGAGCCAGAACACCGCCCGCAACATCACCCGCTCCACCCGCCGGCTCCTGCGCCGCGAGTTCGAACGCGCCTGGGATCGCCTCCACCACGGCGACCTGGAGGGCCTCTTTGACCCCGCCCATCCCGGCGAGGGCGACGGGGCGACGCTGCTGCTGCACTTGCGCGCGGACAACGACGAGGCCCTCGACGCGCTGCACGGCGCGCTGAGCGGGCGCGCCCTCGGCCTCCTGATCGACCTGGAGCGCCACGACGACCTCGAAGTCCGCCCCTACCCCCCCGCGCCCCGCGCCGACGCCATCGAGATCGGCCTGCGCGGCTCGGGCGCCGCCGATCGCCGCTTCATCGACGAGGCCGTCGGGCGCCTCGCCGCCCTCCTGACCCTACCTGGCCTTGAGCGCTGCGCCCTCACCCACGCCCTCATCGCCCCCGACGCCCCTCACAACCCCTGATCCCCGCGGCCGCCCCCTGGCGCACCGCGGCGCCCTGATCGTCGAGCTGATGGGCCTCCCGCAGCCGCCCGCTGGCGAACCGCAGCGCCCTGATCCCCACGGCTCGCCCGCCGGCGCACCGCAGCGCCCTGATCGTCGAGCTGATGGGCCTCCCGCAGCCGCCCGCTGGCGCACCGCAGCGCCCTGCTCGCCGAGCTGATGCGTCCCACAGACCGCTGGCGCTCCACACGCGCGACGAGCCCCGTCGACCCGCCAGTGGCCCTGATGCGAGCGCCCCCCCGAGAGGTCAGCGACCCCCGGTAACGCCTCGCTGTCGCAGGGATTCTTGAATTTCGAAGGGGCAGCTGGAGGGTGAGCTTGCAAGAGGGCTCGTTGAGGCCTCACTGGCGCAGGGATTCTTGAATTTCGACGGTGAAGGGCTACCCTGGCTCTGGTGCCACAGCGCTCCCATGAACCGACAAGCCCAGCACCGGGCCAACACCGAGGTTTTGATGATCGCCCACCCCAGAGCCCGACTCCTGCTGACCCTGATCGCCGCCGCGCTCTGCCCGCTGGCGTGCAGCGAGGACGGCACCGAGGTCGCCACCGAGTGCGTCAAGAGCGACCTCATCGCCCAATGCCCCCCCGGCTCCGATCCTCGCCTTGACGCCGCCGCCGCCAGCAAGTGCGAGGCCGCCGGGGACGCCAACCTCATCACCCAGGATGGCAGCATCACCGGCTCCTGCGTCGGCGAGGGCACCTGCAGCGTCCTGTGCCAGTTCCTCGTGCCTTGCGAGTGCGGCGTGGACATGATCACCGACCAGGGCGTCTTCTGCGCCGACTGCGCCGCCCAGACCGCCTGCGGCAACGACGAGTGCGAGGCCGGCGAGAGCCCCGACAGCTGCCCCATCGACTGCGGCGCCGTCTGCACCCCCGGCAACGAGCGCTGCAACGGCAACGCCCGCCAGATCTGCAACCTCAACGGCCGCTTCGACACCGTCGACTGCCCCGACGACGAGCGCTGCGCCGTCGATCCCGGCGACGCCACGAAGACCCTCTGCACCCGCTGATCCTCAAAGACCTCTGCACCTGCTGATCCTACAGCCACAGGATGGTAATGGCCTTGCCCTCGTGCTCTTCCTCTTCGAAGGCCACACGCTCGGTCAACTCCGGCGCATCGGGGCGCTGATCGAAGATCACCAGCACGCCGCGCTCCAGGCCCAGCCTGTCGAGGTAGGCCGCCAGCTGGTCGAGCCCCTTGGAGAGCGGATTGCGCTCCTTCCTGCGGGCCTTGAGCTCCAGCGCCTCCAGCTGCACGCCCCCCGACCAGGGCCACCGCACGCACAGATCCAGCCGACCCGAGCCCACCGCGTACTCCCTGTCGATGAACCCTCCCCCGTTGACCACCCGCTGCAAGAAGGCCATCAACACCAGGTGCGGCGCCACCTCCGGATAGGGCTGGTGCGCCAGCAGCGCCTCGCCGTGCTCCTTCCAGAACTCCACGAAGCCCTCCAGCAGCCCCCTCATGTCCAGCTTGCCTTCGGCGTCCACGTACCACTCGGTCTCGTGCGGGATGGTGTGCTGCGTGATAGAGGCCAGCGCCCTGGGGATCACCTCGTGATAGATCGGGTTGGCGATCCGCACGTGACGACCCTGCCGCTTGATCAATCCCAGATCCTCCGTGTAGGCCATGTCGTCGTTGATCCTGTCGCCCAGCAACAGCTCTCCGGCCAGGATCGGCTCGATGACGCGCCTGACCCTGGGCTCGCGCAGCTTGTCGATCAAGCTGTCCAGGTGCGTGTCTCGACGCTGGATCAGGATCTCCCTGGCCCGCTCGACATCGGCGACCTCAATGGTCCTGTCGCGCTGGGGCACGAGCACCTCGATGCACTGCCTCGCCAGGGCGTTGACCATCCAGGGCTGCCCCTGGGTCTGCTCGAAGACCTGCGCCTGCGCCTCGGCGCTGAAGGCCTGCCCGGTCTCCTGGGCGTGTTGCTCCAGAAGCTCGACGACCTCCTCGGCCACGAAGTCCCGGATCGTGATCGACTCCACCTTGATGTTGAAGGGGCTGGCCGTCCCCAGGCTCACCGCATCCGGTCGCAGCCGGCCCTTGTAATCGCGCACGTCCCTGAGTCCGATCAGCGCCAACGAGCTCGGGAAGCTCGCAGGCCGCCGCACGTAGCCCTCCCTCAACTGCCTCAAGACCGACACCAGCGAGTCGTCCATCAGCGCGTCTATCTCGTCCAGAAACAACACCACTGGCCTCGGACACCGCTCCGACCACCTCGACAGAAACTCCGCAAGCCGGCTTTGCGGCGGGACACCCGACACCTCGTCGACCGGCGGCGGCCTGAGCTCTTCGGGGAGCTGATACTGCGCCTCGCGCCCGATGGCGTACAACACGGCGCTGACCCCCTTCTCCACGTCATCGCGCGCCACCTGCCCTGTCTCGCACGAGGCGTGCAGCGCCGCCACCTCGCCCTCGGCCGTCAGAACCTCGGCCAGCGTCCGCAAGCAGGTCGTCTTGCCCACCTGACGCGGCGCGTGAACCACGAAGTACAAGCCCTGACCGATCAACTCCCGCACGCCCGGCAGTCGTCGCTCCGGCGGCACCATGTAATGCTCGTGCGCCCTGCACGGCCCCGCCGTATTGAAGAACCGCCCCTTCACCATACCCCTGCCCCCTCCACGAGCGCGCCACCTTCGACGATCACAGCCCCAATCCCGATCCTCCACCACACCCTGACCGAAAGACACGTCGATGGTGACGGGTCGGCTTCGTTGGGTGGACAGACGGTCCTTCCGAGGACCGATGGGTTTGCCGAACCCTGATCGGGTCCGGCTGAACCCGCGGCACCTCTGTTTCGACCATGACGGGCTCCATCAAGCGCTGATGCCCCTCCGGGGCCAGACCGAGGCGGCGATCCCGACGGCCTCCTTCAAGGTGCTGCACAAACCCTCGCGCCTGCAACGCCCCTCAAAGCCTCCACCCCAGACCAGAGCACCAAGAGCCCAGCAGGGCGAAACAGAGATGCCGCGTGGTGCAGCCGCGACAGCGGCAAACCCGTCGGCGATCACCGCCCAGTCGTAAGACCTCACGAGGCGAAAACCCAGGCTGAGGTTGCGCCTTGGCGCCGCGAACCTGTCGCGGAGAGCGGCGCGACAGTGGCTGGCGTTGGAGTTCCAGTTGCCGCCGCGGTTGACCCGGTTGACGCCTCATTGTCCCACGAGCCTCCTCCCACTTTACAAGGGCCACCGGCCACACACAACCCGCCGAGGGCTCGCCGCGCGCCGCCTCGACCGATGCGCCTTGCTCGACGGACACGGCCTTCGCGCGGCTTGATCCCGGCCTGATCCCGGCTTGAGCGCAGCTTGATCCCGGCCTTGAACGTCTCGGAGGCTGGTGCGCGCCGCACACCCCGCGACGCGAGCCGTCGCGGAGGCGGGTGAGCGCCGCGATCCTCGCGGCGTGTGGGGTGAGGTTCGATGGGTGGGGGCGCGATCCTGCCTCCCTGACGCGTCGGGGAGGCAGGATCGCGCCGCAATGGTAGCTCCCCGACACGTCGGGGAGCTACCATTGCGGCGCCGACCGAGCGCCCCGAGGGTGCGCGACGACAGGTCTGCGATGCGAAGTGAGCGGCGGACGCTCAGGGGGTCGGGTCGAGGGGTTCGGGGTCGTCTTCGGGATCGGAGATGGGGGCGCCGCTGCGGGGCGAGCGCGGCATGAAGAAGGCGTCGGCCCAGCCGGGCTCCTGGCGACTCTGGGCTGCGAGCTTGAGCAGATCGCCGTAGACGGCCTGCCGCAGCGCGTTGGCGTCCTCCTTCCAGCCTTGGATCTCAAGGCGGGCCTCGGCCCGACCCAGCGAGGCGCCCCGCCGCTGCATCAGCGCCGCGACCCCCTGGGCGATCAGGCCCCCGAGCGCCTCGGCGTGACCTTCGCGCAGGTTGCCCGCGTAAGGGGGCAGGCCGAGGGTGTCGAGCAAGCCCTGGGCCACCTCGACCTGACGCTTGAGGGCGAAGCGCACGACCGTGTTGATCGGCGAGGCGAAGAGGGCCTTGAAGCGCGGATCCTTGCGGTCCTGGCCGACGAGGAAGAGGGCGCCGTTGTGCAGCGCGCGGAGGCCTCCGTCGAGCAGCACGTCGCGGATCGAGACAAGGGCGCGCGCCTGGATCGCCTCGCGGCGCGACTTCAAGTCCGCGTTGAGGAGATCGGAGAAGGTGGCGAGGTGCGCCGTGACGGGCTCGGCCAGCCCCTTTGTCTCCTCGACGGAGAGCAGCGCCGCCTCCAGGAAGATGAGGTCCTCCCAGAAGCTCAACAGAGCGTAATCGACAGAGATCAGTCTCACAGGTGTCCTCCAGAGGCGATCACGGCGCGAAAGAGGGTGATCACGACGCGGGAAAGTTTGACAGCCAACAGGAGTGGAGGCTGCCCCGATTTAAAGGGTCAGTCAAGTCCTTTGTGCGAGTTCTCAAGGGAGCACAGGTTTGCTCAGTGAAGCCTGAAGTCCTGCCGCGCTCGCCGATCGCCCCACGCTCCTCGCGCCGCCCCCCACAAGGGGGGACGGGCTCGTCGGGTGGGGCTTGGAGGCGCGGGAGGGCTGCGCCCGATGGGCGCAGGCCAGCGGGCGGACGAGCGCGGATCGTGGGGTTGGATCGCCGCGTCGAAGTGGGCCTGTGGATTGGGGTTTTCACGCCCTCTGGTGTCGACATCGGTCTTGCGCTGGCCTGCGACCGAGAGGTCGCAGCCCACCCTGAGCTTGTAGCCCCACCCGACGAGCCCGTCCCCAACGGGGGCGGTGCGAGGAGCGTGGGGCGATACGCCGTCGGCACGATCGTGGCGTGGGATGCCGTGGCGTCGCGGCCCTTGGAACCTTCACTGAGCAAACCTGCGCGGTTGCATTGCGAGGTCGCCGGCGCTGCTCAAATGTCTCCATTTTGTCCTTGACTCGCCGGTCAGGGCGAGGGAGGCTCATCTTGACCGCAAAGGAGGCGACAGGACCCTGGAGGCGCTCTGGGCCCTTGTCATGCGATGGAGGATCGCCGTGGAGAACAAGCAACAAGACAACCGCACCGACCTTGATGACGAGTTCATCGACAACATCGCCTGGCTCAGGGAGTACGAGCGCCAACAGTGCGAGACCGCCATCGCCGAAGGACACGCGGAAGGTCGCGCCGCAGGTCACGCGGAAGGTCACGCGGAAGGCCACGTCGAAGGCCAGACCGAAGAGCGAGAGGAGCTTCTGGATCTGGTGACGCGGGAGCGGCTGGGGCGCGGGTTGACACAGGACGAGCGCAAGGCGCTTCGAGGGCGGCTGCGCTCGGAGGGGCGCGAGGCGCTCGTCCATCAGATCATGTCCTCCAGCCCGGAGGCCCTGGTGCGCTGGCTCGCCTCCCCCCCGAGGGAGCCTCAACCCTGAGGGGTGTCAGCGCGGCTCGCCCTGTCCGAGGCTGCAAGATCCTCCAGCGGCGCGATCGTTGATCTGCGGCGCGATCGTTGAGCGAGGGGCGCGATCAGGGGAGGGGATCGGCGGCGGCTGTGAGGCGGGCCAGGAGGGCGTCGGCGTGGTCGGGGTGGCCGACGGCGCGCCACTGGTCGGCGGCGAGCCGCCACGCGACGCGGGCTCTGGAGATGTCCAGGGTGGCCATGAGGTCGGCGGCGGCCTGGAAGGACCACGCGAGGTCGCGCTCTGCGGCGTGCTGATCGGCCAGGAAGGCGGCGACGGCGTTGATGTGGCGATCCCAGGCGTCGAAGTCGGCGGCGGCGGCGTCGCAGACGAGCATGGCGCCGCAGGCGAAGACGGCCAGCAGGCGTCGGCCGGTGGCCTCGTAGACCGCGATGGTCGGGCGGATGAAGTCGGCGGCCTCCAGGGTGCGGCGCTGGGCCAGGAGGGTGAGGCCGAGGTTGAGGCGGACGAGGTGGGCGGAGCCGGAGTCGATGGCTTCGAAGTCGGCCAGGGCGCGGGCGTAGCTGGCGCGGGCGGCCTCCAGGTCGCCGCGCTTGCGGGCCAGATCGCCGAGGGAGTTGTGGCAGTGGCCGGTCTGGATCAGGACGCCTGCGGGCTCGAACTGGTCGAGGCACTGGCGGTGGACGGATTCGGCCAGATCGAGATCGCCGCGGCGGCTGTGGACGCCCGCCAGCCGGGCGAGGGTGAGGCCGACGCGCCAGCCGTCGCCGAGGCGTCGGTAGCCCTCGATGGCCTCGTTGAAGAGGTGCTCGGCCAGGTCGAGGTCGCCGCGGGAGAGGGCGACATTGCCGAGGAAGCGCGCGGCGTCGAGGGCCTCGCGGGGCTCGCCTGCGGCGTCGTAGAGGTCGCGGGCTGCGGCGAGGAAGCGCTCGGCGTCGTCGAAGGCGCCGTTCTGGAGGTAGATGCGGCCGAGCTGGAGGGTGGCGGCGCGGGCGATGTCGCTCCAGCCGTAAAGGGCGGCCTGCTCGTAGGCGCGCAGGCTCTGGGTCATGGCCTCGGGGAGCTGCCCGCGCTGGAGCATGGCGCGGGCGCGGGAGATCCAGCCCTGTCCCCAGCGCGGGTCGGAGGGGGGCAGCGCGCGGGCGGCCATCAGCGCGGCGCGGCGGTCGAGCAGGGCCTCGACGGCGCGGTGCTCGCCCCAGCGCTCGCGGTCCCGGGCGGCGTCCAGGAGCGCGGCGCAGGCGGCCTCGATCTGGCCGGCGCCTTCGAGGTGTCGGGCCAGCCGCTCGCGCAGGGCGGGCGCGGGGTCGGGGTGAAGGGCGCTCAGGGCGCGGACGCAGGCCCAGTGGTGGGCGGGGAGCTGTCCGGCCTCGGCGGCCTGTCGCTCCAGGCACTCGCGCAGCATGCCGTGGATGAAGCGCAGGCTGCCCTCTTCGAAGCGGGCCAGTCGCGCGCGGGCCAGGGCGTCGCCCACGGGCTCGACCTGGGCGGCCAGGGCGGGGCCGCGCTCAAGGCAGGCTGCCCGCCACTCGGGCTCGTGGACCTCCATGCCGAGGGCGGCGGCGATCTCCAGGGCGGCGCGGGCCTGGGGCGAGCGGCCTTCGAGGAAGCGGGCGAGGCGGGCGGTCCAGACGTCGTGGAGGTCGTCGGGCAGCTCGACGGCGGCGCCTTCGGCCAGGGTGAAGCCGGCGGGGCCGATCTTGAGGATGCCGCGCTGGACCCAGTCGCCGACGAGCTGGACGGCGAAGAGGGGGTTTCCGATGGTGCGGGCCTCGACCTGCTCGACGAGGTCGCCCTGCAGGCCGAGCAGCGCCTCGACGAGGGCGCGGTGCTCGGCGGCGTCCAGCGGCGCGAGGTCGACGCGCTGGGCGCCGGGCAGGGTGAGCAGCTCGGCCAGGACGAGCCAGGCGACGCGGTGCTCGGCCAGGCCCTCGTCGCGGGCGGTGACGAGGAAGAGGAGGGGGCAAGGGGCGTGCTGCTGTCGCTTCATCATGTAGCCGACGAAGCCGAGGGCGTCGAGGCCCCACTGGGCGTCCTCCACCCAGAGGATGAGGGGCCGCTCGCGGCTGACGCGCTCGAGGTGTCGGGCCAGGGCGGCGTAGCGCTCGACGGGGTTGGAGAAGCGCAGCACGAGGCCGGCCTGTCGGGCCTGTCCGGGCGGGGTGGGGGCGATGATCTCGGCCAGCGCGCGGCGCTCGTAGGAGTCGGGGGCGCCGACGCGGGCGAGCAGGGCGCCGACTCGGGCCTCGGTGGCGTCGCGGTCGAGACCGACGCAGCGCATGGCGGTGGCCAGGGCGGCGGCGAGGCCGTCGGCGGGGCCGCCCTCCTCGGAGTGGGAGACGCGCCAGACGGCGGCATTGCCGACCTCGTCGGCCCGCTGGGCCATCCAGCGGGCCAGGCGGCTCTTGCCGACGCCCGCCGGCCCCCGCAGCACCACGAGGCGCGCGCGGCCGGTGGCCTGCACCTGCCCGAGCGCGGCCCAGATCCGGTCGCGCTCGGCCTCGCGGCCCACCATCGGGATCTCCCGCAGGCCGTAGAGGCCGAGGCCGGCGCCGGCGAGCCGCAATGGGGCCTCGACGCGGCGGCGGCGCCACGAGGGCGGCAGAGGGGGCGGCCCCCCGGCCTCGCGGGGGGGAGCGGCGCGGGCGATCTCGGAGAAGGCCAGGGTCGCGCTGGAGGTCAGGTCTTCGAGGCCGTCGGTGGAGAGCATCGCGACCTTGGACGTGGCGACCTCCCAGCCAGGGACCTGCTCATCGACGCCCTCCAGGGTCAAGGCGGCCAGCGCCCAGGCGGCGTCGGCGGCCCGCTGGAAGCGGTCGGCGGGGTCCACCGCCATCATGCGGTGGATCCAGGCCTCCAGGCCCGAGGGCAGCGGGCAGGCGGCCTCCAGGGGGGGCCGGGCGTCGTAGAGGTGCTGTCGGGCCAGGATCGTGGGGCGATTCGGCGAGGCCATGTCGGCGCTGAAGGGCCGACGGCCGCAGACCATCTCCCAGGCCACGCAGCCGAGCGCGTACAGGTCCGTCCACGGCCCGAAGTCCCGCCACTGATCGGTGAACTGCTCCGGGGCCATGTACTCCGGCGTCCCGCAGATGAAGCCCTCGGGGTCCCCCGGCCCCTCGACCCTGTCGAGCGCGTGGGCGATGCCAAAGTCCGTCAACTTCAAGCCCGGCCTGAGGTCCGATCGCTGACAGATCAAGATGTTATCCGGCTTGATGTCCCGGTGCAGGACGCCTCGCGCGTGGGCGTGGGCCAGCGCGTCGAGCAGGCTCAGGAAGACCTTGCGGAAGACCCTCCAGCGCAGCGGCCTTTTGACGCCGTGCAGCGCCCCGCCCGTGGCCAGCTCCATGACCAGGTAGGGGCTGCCGGCCACAAGCCGCCCCCCCGAGGTCGCCTGCGCCCGCCCGTCCACCTCGCCTTGATCGAGCACTGTAATGACACCAGGGTGGTTGAGCCCCGCGATGGCCTGCACCTCGCGCCGGAAGGACTCCCGATAGGAGGGCTCCTGGGCCAGCCGCCCCATGACGATCTTGACGGCCACCGGCACGCCGTCGGCCTCGTGGAGCCCACGGAAGACCTCCCCCATCCCCCCCATCCCAAGGCGCTCCCCCAGGACAAAGGCCCCCAACCTGACCCCATCAACCGCCATCGACCGCCACCTCGCCTCGCCCACCCCGATCACTCGCCACGGATTATATCCCCACCGCGCGCGCCTTGTCTTGATGGGGCTCAAGGGTTTGCGCCCCATCCCCACCGCCGCCCCAAGCCTCCTCTCCGATCTCGACGTGTCTGGCGGTGGCAGGGCGCGGACGCCGACCGCCGAGGATGAAACTTGACGCGCGCCCGAGCGCGCAAGACCTTGACCCGCAGACCGACGCCGCCGGTCAGATCCCCACGGCACCTGCCCGCGCCCCGGAGACGCCATGAACCACGACCTGCCCGCTTCGACCCCCGACACCACCCGCAGGCCGACGCCCGCCGATCCCTGGCGCGCTCGCGCCGCGCCCGAGAGGCGGGCGCTGGTCTCGCGGGCCGCAGGGGTGATCGTGGCGGCGGGGATCGCAGCGGCGAGCATCGCGGCGGCCAGCATCGCGGCGTCGGCGCAGGACGCCGGGAGGGTCAAGGGGCGAGTGGTCCTCAACGCGGTGGGCGACTTGTCGCTGCCGACCAAGTCCTTCGCGCCGCTCGTCAACGCGCAAGGCCCGAAGCTCTTTGATTCGACGCGGCCGACGCTGGCCCAGGGGGATCTGAACTTCGTCAACATCGAGACGGCGATCTCGGCCAACCCGCCCTCGGTGCGGAAGAAGTACGCCTTCTCGATGCACCCGGATCGCCTGGACTGGATCCTCGACGCGGGCTTCAACCTCATCAGCCTGGCCAACAACCACACCAACGACGCCGGCGAGCAAGGCGTCAAGGACACCCTCGAGGCGATGGAGCGGCGCCAGCGGGCCGACAGGCCCCTGATCTGGTCCGGGGTCAGCCTCGAGCCCGCCGGGCGCTACGCGCCGGTGATCTTCGAGCGCAAGGGGACCCGCTTTGCCTTCTTCAGCGTGGGCTTCGAGAACACCTCGCACGCCATCGAGCCAGGATCGCCGGTCCATCAGGCGCTCGATCCAGGCTACCGGGAGGCGATCCGGGCGGTTCGGGGGAAGGTGGACGTGGTGATCGTGTCGTCGCACTTTGGCCGGGAGTACGATCACGCGCCGGACGGCCACGCGATCAAGCTCTACCGGGGCTTCGTCGACGCGGGCGCCGATCTGATCCTGGGGCACCACCCGCACGTCATCCGCGGGGTCGAGCGCTACAAGGAGGGCCTGATCTTCCACTCGCTGGGCAACTTCGCCTTCGCCTCGCGCACGAGCCGGCACCACGAGACAGGCGCGAAGATGGTGTCGATGATCGCCCAGGTGGTGTTCGAGGGGGGCAAGATCGCCGAGGTCAAGCTCATCCCGCTCTACGTCAACAACCTGGAGTCGTGGTCGATCGGCGCTCAGACGGTGCCCAAGTGCGACTTCGCGCCGGTCGTGCTCGACGGCCCCTTCGCGCGCTCGGTCATCGAGGATCTTCAGGGCTGGACGCGCGCCATCCCCGGCAATGCGGCTCGGATCGAGATCGAGGGGGACGTCGGCGTGGTGCGCTGGTGACCCGCGCCGCAGGCCGAGCCGCTCAGGCGAGCCCGGCCTCCCCAAGCGCCCCGGCCAGGGCGGCGTGGCCCGCGTCGGCCGCGTCGGTCTGGATGGTGAGGGCCGAGGTGGGCGCCACCCAGCGCCGCTCGGCGGCCTCGTAGACGGACCAGTCGGCCTCCGAGGCGTCGCCGGTCCTTTGAGCCAGGCGCCGCTTGACCTCGTGGCGGTCGGCCTCGCAGACGATGAGCAGGTGTGGGATCATGCGGTCGCGGGCCTCGGCCAGGAAGCGCTGGCGCCAGGTCTGGTCCCAGAGGCCGGCGTCGATCGCGACCCGCTGGCCCAGATCGAGGGCGGCGGCCGCCGCCGCCAGGGTCCGGGCGTAGGTGGCGTCCTTGCCGCCTTCGGAGTAGTCGCTGGGGCCTTGCGCCGCGCGCACGAGGTCGGTGGAGGCGATCTCGAAGCCGTGCTCGGCGGCCATGTGGCGCGCGAGCGTCGTCTTGCCGGTGCCGGGCAGGCCGCACAGGACGACGAGGGCGGGGCGGCGCCGGGGGGGCTCCAGGGTCGCCAGGGCCAGCAGCCAGTGGCCGCGGGCTCTCCGCAGAGCGGCGGCGCGTTGCGCCTCGGGGATGCCCTCCTGGGCGGCCTCGATGCTTCGAACCTTGGCGCGGACGGCGCTGCGGTAGGCGACGTAGAGGTCGAGCAGCGCGCGGCCCTCCTCGTCGCCTCGGCGCGAGAACCAGGCGTCGGTGAAGGCGCGGGCCAGATCAGGGCGGCCCTCGGCGCGCAATTCCATGACCAGAAAGGCGACGTCGGCCACCGGATCGGCGCAGCGCAGCGCAGGCGAGAACTCGACGCAGTCGATGATCGTGACGCCCTCCGGGAGCAGGTAGACGTGGTCGAGGCGCAGATCGCCGTGGGTGTCGCGCGGGACGCCGCGCTCGGCCCGCGCCTGGATGAGGGGGGCGAGCCGCACGAGGGCGGCCTCCGTGGCGTCCCGGGCGCGCACCCACGGGGGGTTGTGGGGCTCCGAGGTCTGGGTGAAGTTCTCGCGGCAGAGGCGGGCCACGGCCTCGAAGGCGCCGGCCTGGGCGATGGCCGGGCCGCCTTCGGCCCGCGCGTGGAAGTCTGCCACGACCCGCGCGACCTCGAAGAGGTCGGGCTCGGTCAAGCGCCCGTCGCGCAAGCGCGCCTGGAGCGTGGCGTCGCCGGGCAGCCTGCGCATCCAGACGGCCCATTCGACCACCTCGCCGCCGCGTCGGATGGGGACGGCGCCCTTGTAGACGTCCGGCGCCGTGCGGCGGTTGAGGCGGACCTCCTCGCGGCAGAAATGCTCGCGGTCTTCGAGGGTCGTGAAGTCCAAAAAGCCCAGGTCGACGGGCTTCTTGACCTTGAAGACCTCGTCGCCGACGAGGAAGACTCTGGAGATGTGTGTCTCGACGAGGTCGATGGCGTCCATGGCCGTCTCGATGCTGGGGCAGGTGATCGCTCTGGATCCCAAGGCGCGCGGCGATGGGGAGCAAGATCGGTGCCGCGAGTCGGCGGCGAGGCCGTCGAGGGCCTATGGCGCAAAGGGTGCGCCCCAGGCTCCAGGCCCGCATGAGTTGCGTCGATGGTCTGAAATTCAGCGCAAAGGATCGGTCAGGGCGGTGCGCGACGCGGCCGCTCTGGGCTTGGGCAGGTCGAAGTCGGCGACCAGCGGGTAGTGATCGGAGAGGAGGAGCCTGACGGCTCCGGAGCGGCGCAGGCGCAGGCCGTCGAAGAAGATCCAGTCGGTCTGGTAGGAGAGCGCGTGCGTGCTGACGAAGCGATCCGTGGAGGGGGTCAGCAAGGCCGACATGGTCAGCAGGGTGGGCTCGCGGTCGCGCTCGGTGGTGTCGCGCTCCTCCAGGGTGTTGAGGTCGCCCAGGACGATCACGGCGCTGGAGGGTTGGCTCTGGCGCCACGCCAGCATGTGGGCCAGGACGGGCTGTATTTGCAGGAGGCGGGCCTCCTGTGGCTCCAGCGGGGGGTTGGCGCTGTTGTCGAGGTGGACGTTGTAGACGCGGACGCGGGTGGGGCCGTCGGGCAGCGAGATCTCGATCCAGGCTGCGGCGCGGCCGACTCTGCGGGCGGGGGGCAGGCGAATGACGCCCTGGTCGAGGATCGGGTAGCGAGAGAGGATCGCCTGGCCCTTGCGGCACTCGCCGGGGCGATCGAGGTCGGCGCGGGCGAAGAAGATCGCGTAGGGGCCGAGGGTCTTGAGGGCTTCGAGCTGGGCGCTGACCTCGGGGCCGCAGATCTCCTGGAGGCCGAGGATGTCGAAGTCGCGCAGCTCGGGGCGGTCGATGAGCGCCGCCCGGATCGAGGGCTCGCTGCGGGTCAGGCGGCTGAAACGAGGCGAAGGAGTGGACAGGAGCGCGCCGAGGGCGACGTTGTAGCTGATGACGCGCAGGCCATCGGGTGGGGGTGGGCTGGGGGCAGGCAGAGAGGCGCACCCCCCCAGGGTGAGGGCGATCGTCAACAGGGCGATGTTGGTCAGGGCGTCTCTCATCACCCTTGGAAACGAGGCTCGGGGATGTGGTATTTCGGGGCTGCGCGCGGCGCGGCGACTGGCGGGGCTTGCCGGTGGACAACCCGGACCTCAGATATGGACAAGGGGATATGGCCAGGCGGGGTGTGTCGCGGGGCGTTGGTGGGTCCGGGCGCCTCGTCGCCACGGCAGGAGAGGTGGTCGTGGAGGGTGGCACGCTCGGTGCTTTGGCGCTGATCCCTGGGACGTCGACGCGCGGGTCGCGCGGAGGTCAGCGTGCAACAGGAGCGCCGATGGTGAAGATCAGAGCGAAGGTGGCGTGTGTCATGGTGATCGCCGCTGCGGTCGCGGCCTTGAGCGCGCCCTCGCCGGCCTGGGCCGACGCCGTCCAGAAGGCGCCGCTGCCGCTCAAGGAGCGCCAGCTTGAGGCGCCGACGAGCCAGCTGACCACCTTCGGGAGCATCGGCGCGCTCTACGCGGTCACCTACACCTGGGCCTACTTCGCCTGGTACAAGGGGCGGCAGTTGACGACCGAGCTCATCGTGCGCGACGAGGGCTGGTTTGAGCCGACGACCTACGCGGGGGGGGCCGACAAGCTCGGCCACATGTATTCGAATTACCTGTTGACGCGCGGGACCAGCGCGCTGATGCAGAAGGGCGGCTGGGGGCCGCTGCCCTCGTCGCTGCTGTCGACCGTCCTGACGATGTCCTTCTTTACGGCCATCGAGTTCAAGGACGGCTACCACAAGGGCTTCGGGTTCTCGTGGGGCGACATGACCTTCAACACGGCGGGCAATGTGCTGGCGCTGGCGATGATCAACTTCCCCGAGGTCGACGAGCGCTTCTCCTTCCGCGTCGAGTACCTGCCCACGGACCTCTACGTGGAGAAGCTGATCAAGGAGGGCGTCGTGGACGCGGCCGAGGACTACTCGGGCCAGACCTACCTGCTGGCGTGGCACCTGTCCTCGCTTGAGGCGGTCCAGCGGCTGCCCCCGCTGTCGTGGCTGCAATACACCGATCTGGTGGTCGGCTTTCAGGCGCTCAACTACCTGCCCAGCCCGATCGACCTCACGGTCCTGCCCGAGCAGCGGCTCTTCCTGGGCCTGTCGCTCAACTTGCAGCGCGTGCTGGACGAGGCCTACCCGAGGCGCAAGACGCTGGCCTTCAAGACGACCCGCGTCGTCTCCGAGTTCTACGGCCTGCCCTTCACGACCCCCAACCCCGGCGCGGCGCTGTCCGCTCACTCGATCTGGAGCACGGACTACTGAGGCGCCCGAAGGCTCGCCGCGCCCTCCGCCCGCGATCAGCGCCTTGGGGATCGCGGCCGAGGGGCCGGCGATTACTGGACGCGCTCGTAGGCCGCCTGGAAGTAGTAGCTGGGGGCCTTGGAGGTGTCGGCGCCGCCGTAGTAGCCCCAGCCGACGATGGTGTAGCGGTCGGCCTCGACGGTCTCGCGGAAGAACTCGACGGCCTGGGGGTCCTTGCGGTCGCGGGACCAGAGGATGGTGCCCGGGCCTTCGGTGGCGCCGTCGTGGATCACGAGGTCGTCGGGCTTCTTGACGACGCAGTACATCCGGCCGTCCTGGATCTTGTTGACGCCGACGCTCTCGATGACGCGGCCGTCGGGCAGGGTGTCGGTGATGGCGACGCGCTGGAAGGTGGGCGAGCTGGAGGTGTAGACCTGCTGGACGTCGATGGTCTGGGAGAGCTTGAAGGGGGGGCTCTTCCAGGCCTCGGGGTCGAGCTCCCTGGGGCGCGCGGGGCCTTCGGCCTGCCCGTCGGCGTGGACGTAGATGTTGAACTTGCCGCGCCAGGTGCCGTCCAGCGGCTTGTAGACGTCGGCGAACTTGTCGTCCTCGGGCGAGCGCGTCGGGGGGGTTTCGATGTCCTCGATGGCGACCTGGCCCTTCTGCCCGGCGTCGGTCTTGCAGGCGCCCAGGGCAGGCAGGCACGCCCACGTCAGCAGCGCGATCAGCGGCAGCACGTTGATCTTCTTCATCTTTTTCATCTCCAGAGCACCTCCTCAGGTCATGGCCGGTATTGTAGCCCGGGCAGCGCGCCGTGGCGAGCGCTGCGGCGTCTGGCGATGGGCGCGGTGATTGCGGGCGGGCGCTGGAATCAAACGCGGCCCTCGTGCATCTTGTGTTCGTGCAGCCACAACGCAGATCGAAGGAGCGACCCCATGATCCAAGCCTCGACCGACGCCCTGACCCCGGGCCAGCACCCGGGAGATACCTTCGCGCGCCGCCACATCCCGGCGCTCGATCGCACCGTCAACCGCCTGGGGATCGCCTGCGACAAGGGGATCAGCGCCGATGAGATGCGGCAGGCGCTGGATCTGGGGGCGGAGTACGTCTTCTGGACGCCGAGGATGACGAAGATGGTCGAGCCGCTCAAGGAGGCCCTGAGGCGAGATCGGGAGCGCTACGTGGTGACGACGGGGCCGACCTTCGGCTTCCTGCCGGGGTCGCTGCGCAAGGCGGTGGACAAGTCGCGCAAGATGCTCGACGTCGACTACCTCGACGTCCTCCAGCTCTTCTGGCTGGGCAAGACCTCGGCGCTGACCCAGACGATGCTCGACGAGCTGGTGCGGCTGCGCCAGTCGGGGGCGGTGCGCCGGATCGGCGTCTCCATCCACGACAGAGCGCGGGCCGGGCAGCTGGCCGCCGACTCCCCCCTGGATCTCTTCATGATCCGCTACAACGCCGCCCACCCCGGCGCCGAGCAGGACATCTTCCCGCACCTGGCGAAGCGCCGCCCCGCCGTGGTCGCCTACACGGCCACGGCCTGGGGCAAGCTGCTTCAGGCCCCTTCGGGCTGGAACGGGGCCGTCCCCGATCCCGGCGACTGCTACCGCTTCGCGCTCAGCGACCCCAACGTCGACGTCGTCCTGACAGGCCCCGAGAACCTCGCGCAGTTCAAGCAGAACCTCAAGGCGATGGAGAAGGGGCCGATGCAAGGCGAGGAGCTGGCGCAGATGCGGCGCTTCGGCAAGCTGGCCAGGGAGTCCAAGGCGGCGCTGCGCTTCGGCTTCGGGGCCTGATCGGATTTGAGGCGCTCGGGAGGGTGAGCGCCGTTGCCCCCCCCGCCATTCGGCCAGCTTCTCGGATTCCAGGTGCGCGGGAGGGTCAGCCGGCCGCGGAGGCGCGGCTGGCCTGGCGGGTCAAGCGCGCGGCCTCGGCGAAGGCCCCCGTGGAGGGCGATCCCAGGCGCAGGCGCCCGCCGACGCGCTCGAGGGGCGGCATCATCGGCAGCGCCGCCGGGCCGCGCATCAGAGCGTTGCGGAAGGTCATGGGCAGCTCGACGGCGGCCCCCTCGGGGGTCTTGAGCGGGATGCAGCGGCCGCAGTCGGTGAACTCCACGAAGCCCGCCCTGATCAAGCGCACCAGCGCCGTCCACGGCCGATCGATGTCCCTGATCCGGCAGAGCCTCGCCAGCGAAGGCGGCTCGTAGGCCAGGGCCTCGTGGATGATCGTCTCCAGGATATCGAGCTCAATGGGGGTGAGGATCATCGCCGGGCTCCTTGTTCAGGTCCTTCACCTTTCCCATCGGCGCGGCGCGGTCGCGGCTTGAGGAGGGAGCCCGGGATCTCAGAGGGCGTCGGGGAAGAGGGATTCGAGGATGTCGGGGTGGGTGGGGGCGTCCTCGATGGCGATCCAGTCGCCCGAGCCCATGCGGATCTCGACGTTGACGTCGGCGATCTGCTTGGAGCAGCGAGGGATGATGACCTCGACGTCGACGGGGCCGGCCGGCAGGATGATCTCGGGCTCGTCGTCGGTGCCGTCGGGCCAGAAGAAGCCGTGGACCTCCAGGAACATGTCGACCTCCAGGGTGCTGCCGACCTTGTCGCCGACGAAGACCCAGACGGCGTCCTCGACGCCGTCGTCCTGCTCGCGGAAGCCCAGCTCGCCGCCGGGGTGGTCGACGGTGCCGGTGTAGAGGACGACGAAGTTGCGCTGGTCCGACAGCAGGGTGCCGCCGAGCTGATCGAAGCCGTCCACGTCGGTGACGGCGAAGCGGTTCTGGTCGCTGGGGTCGGTCCAGGGGCTGAGGCTGGCGCCGGCGACGACGTCGAAGTTGCGCGGCGGGGTGTCGCTCTGGCCTCGGGCGAACTCCCAGAAGATCCGATGCTCGAAGCCGCTGACCCCCGAGGTGCAGAAGGCGTCCTCGATCACCCCGGAGCCGAAGGTCCGCACCTGGGCGGTCAGGCCGCGATCGGGGGCGGGCCAGGGGCCCTCGGTGAAGACCTCGGTGCCCTCCTGGCCGGAGATGCGCAGCCGCCTGGGGTTGCCCTCCTCGACCACCACCGTCCAGGTCTCCATGGCGCCAGGGCGCGGGGGGCGCTCCCAGCCTTCGGGGAACTGGACGACGCTGTTGACGGTGGCGCCGTCGGCCTCGATCACGTAGGAGCGCAGCACGCGCTGGCGCGCGGGGCCGAAGGGGTTGCGGATCTCGGCCCAGAGGGAGGCGTCGTCGAAGATCAGCTCGAAGCCCCGGTTGCGGGCCCGGCCGCCCTCATCGCGCTCCTGCTCCCCGTGCCAGATCGTGCCGTAGAGCTTGCGGCGAAGCTCGCGGGCCAGATCGGGGGCCTCGGGCTCGGGTTCGGGTTCGGGCTCGGCCACGGGCTCAGGCTCGGGCTCGGCCACGGGCTCGGGCTCGGGCTGGTTCATCGCGTCCGGGGTGCCGGCGTCCCTCATGTCGAAGGGATCGGGCTCGGGCTCGGCGCCGCCGTCGACGCCGGGGCCGATCAGCGGCTCGGGGCCCTCGGCGTCGCCGCAGCCGAGCCCGGCGACGATCGCCAGGGCCGCGGCGATCAAGGCGAGCGCCTTTCGGGCGGCGCGGGGCGCGGTGGCGGCGCGGCCTCGGCGAAGGGCGAGGAGCCCGAGGGCCAGCGGCCCAAGGGCAAGAAGCAAGAGGGCCAGCGGCCCGAAGGCCCGAGGGCCTCGGGCCAGGGAGCCGCCCGAGGCGGCCTGGCAGCCCTCGTCGGCGGCGGCCGGGGCGGCGGTGAAGCCGTCGTTGTTGGTGAAGCCGTTGTTGTCGTCGGGCTCAGCGGCCTCGGGGGTCGGCTCGGGCTCGGGCTGGGGATCGGGGCCGTCCTGGCGGACGCACTGGCCCTGGAGGCAGCGCTGGCCCTGGGCGCAGTCGCCGTCGATCTGGCAGCCGGGCTCCTCGCAGTCGTCGCCGCAGTCGGGCTCAGGCAGGCCGTCGACGACGAGATCGCGACAGGCTGGCGGCGAGGGGTCGAAGGTGGGGGGGAAGGCGCGGGAGATGGAGCCTCGGTGGTCGGGGTCGGCGATCAGGTCGTCGAGGCTGACGATCTCGCAGCTCTGGGCGCTCGGCGCGCCGAAGAGGTCAAGGTCGCCGTCGTGACACTCGACGGGGGCGTTCTCGATCATGGTCGCGGCGCGGGCCTGGCCGTCGATCGAGAGCGAGAGCAGCCCCTGGACGTTCATGCCGAGGGGGAAGATGGGGACGCGCAGGTGCTCGCAGAGGCCGGCCTGGGACCAGTCCAGGGTGTAGGAGGCGTCAAAGGAGGTCGGGCCGTGGCCGATCTCGCCCTGGCCCTGCGGCAGCACGAGGGCGTGGTTGGCGAAGGCGGCGGCGGCGAAGTTGAAGGAGTGGATGAAGAGGCCCGAGTTGTAATAGTCGGTCAGGGCGTGGCCGGGGGCGTCGGGCGGGGCGCTGGCCCACAGGCGCTCCTCGTACTCGTCGGTGATGATGGCCTTGCGGGTCAGGACGAAGTCGAGCAGCTCCTCGATGAAGAAGCGCGCGCCCTCGATGACGAAGTCGGTGATCGCCTCGGTGATCTGGTGGACGATGGGGCCGAAGAGCAGGTTCAGGACGTCGGGCACGTCGATGGAGAGCCCGACCGAGTCCAGCGCGCGGGTGATCGAGAGGATCCAGTCGGGGACCACGGCGTAGGCCACGGCGCCGTGGTCGATGTCCGAGGTGCGCTCGACCCAGTCGTCCAGGGGGGCCAGCAGCCGCTGGACCTGCTGGTTGTCCAGGTCGATGCCCTGGGAGCCGTCGACGTTGAGGGGGCCGTTGAGCGCGCCCGAGAGCGACTCGATGGTCTGAAGGAGGATCGGCAGGAACTCATAGAGGCGATCGACCGTCTCGCCCTCGATCTTGTCGTAGGCCGAGGGCAGCTCGCGGCCCATGGCGTCAAAGCGCGGCGCCACGAGCCCCATGTAGACGAAGTACCTGGCGTAATCCTCCGGGCAGGTCACCGAGCAGCCCGTCGTGTCGTCCTCCGTCCCGACCACCCCGTCCCGACCAGGGCCGACCCTGAGCAGGGCGCCTCGCTCGGTCCGGGGGTCCTGGTAGTCGGAGATCGCCCGGCGCACCCGCGTCTCCAGGTGGGCCAGGCGCCGCTCGGCGTCCCGCAGGTAGACCGGCAGCATGATCAGGTGGTCGATGGCGGCGTACTGCAGCTCCCGCAGGACGTCGACCAGCAGCGCGTCCGGATCCTGCCGCGCCGTCTCGGTCTCGAAGGCCTCCAGCTGGTGGGTGCCCATGTAGGCCCACAAGGGGCTGCGATCGTTGAAGTAATTGCGCATCACGAAGCTGCGCGGGATCGCGTGGAGCATCTTGCCGGTGGCGAAGTTGCCCGGCTCGCCGGCCGCGGCCGCGTCCATGATCATCCCCTCGATCAGGATGTGCCGGGCGACGTTGGAGAAGCTGCTCTCGCGCCGGCTCGTGATCGGGTTGAGGGTGAAGGTCTCGCCGGCGAAGAAGTTGACGAAGTGGTGCGCGACGGCGTCCGTCGAGCCGTGCAGGAAGCACCCCAGGGCGTAGGCGCGCTCCTCGCCGTTGAAGGCGTCCTCGTAGAGCGCCTCGCACTGGTCAAAGGGGTGGAAGTGCATCCCGTGGGTCGCGTCCGTCATGCCCGGGAAGAGCAGGTTGTCTGGCCCGACGGCGCCGGCCCGGAAGGCCAGCGGGAAGTCCACGATCGCGTCGGCGTCCTGCATCGGGAGCTTGACCGTGTGCGGCGAGCCCCGAAGCTGGATCGTCCCGTCGCCCGAGGCCACCAGCGCGTCCCGGATCTTGTTCGACAGCATGATGTGCACCCGCGTCGGATACGCCTCAGCCGCACTCGACCACGCCAACGACAGCAACAGCGCGGCGCACACCGCCCAACAGGCGCAACGACTGCGCCGCTCGACTTGCTTCATTGCGGACCCCGCTTCATCAGGAGATTTCTGGCTCCAGAAAGACTACTCCAACCTCGGCGCCGCGTCCACACCCACCATCACGGCGCCCCTGGTGTGATCGGCGAACTCCACCCCCTGTCCCCCTCCTCGTTTCACAAGGGAGGCAGTGCCTCTCGGGGGGACGCTCGTATACGGACACGGTGGATCGGGGGTGGGCTCGTTGGGTGGGCAGGATGACTTGGGGGGGTGGGCCGCAGGAGCCTTCGCCGGGATCACTGGCCGCCTGGGGCGGGTGGCGAGACCCCGTCGGGAACAGTCGTCGGGGCGGGGATCGATCCCGACGTGTCCGTAATACGGGCGTCCCCCCTCCTCGTGGAGCGAGGAGGGGACAGGGGGTGGAGTTCGCCGCTCCACCTTGCCCGTAATACGGGCGTCCCCCCTCCTCGTGGAGCGAGGAGGGGGACAGGGGGTGGAGTTCGCCGATCTCGACGTGTGCGTCCACGAAGCCGACGCGACCCTCAGCGGGCGCCCGGGTGGCCGATGAGCGAGAAGGCCGCCCAGTAGAAGGGGTGGGCCGTGGCCGGGTTCTGGATCATCTGGCGCTGGGCCGCCGCCAGCGCCTCGGCGGCCGGCTTGCTGCGGAGCCCCGTGTAGAAGGCGATCATCAGGTCGCGCGTGGCCTCGTCGGGCACCTCCCACAAGGAGGCCAGGATCGTCGGCGCCCCCGCGATCCCGAAGGCCTGGGCCAGCGAGGCCAGCTCCGCCCCCGGGTTCTCGCGCCCCATCGCCGTATTGCAGGCCGACAGCGTCACCAGGGGCGACCCGCTCAGCTGCAAGCCGTAGATGTCCCGCACCGAGAGCCGCGCCTCTGCCCCCTCCCCCTTGCCCAGCACGATGAAGGAGGCCATCGGGTCCTTCGGGTTGAGCACCGCGTGGGTGGCCAGGTGGATCAGCTGGCTGTTGGCCGACTGGGCCTCGAACCAGCCCCGCGTCGCCTCCGCGTCCGTCAGCAGCCGCGCCCCCTCGAAGAGCGCCGCCACCGCCCTGGCCTCCGTCGAGGCCCCCGGCAGCGTCCCGTCCGGGTTGCCCAGCGCCATCATCGCCCCCGCGTCCGTCGGCGACCCCTTGCGCGACAGCAGCGCGTCGAGGTGCTTGAACGAAGGCAGCACCGCCAGCCCGTAGTCCTCGGCCACGAAGCGGAAGCGCCCCCCCGAGGGCCGCCCCAGCGCCGCAAAGGGCAGGTAGTTCATCGGCCCGGCCGGCACCAGCATCAACACCTTGCCCGGCGGCGCAAGGCGCTCCACCGGCGCGATCAAGGCCTCGTGAAGCGCCGCGCTGATCGCCAGCACGTCGCCCTGATCCCCCGCAGACCCCTCCAGCGACACCGCCCGCGCCTTGAACCCCCGCGTGGCCAGCTCCAGCTGCCCCTGCGGCGCCGTCTGCACCAGCGCCCTGAGCCGCTCGGTCAGCGCGAAGAGCTGCTCGGCCCGGATCGGCACACGCTCGACCGCGAAGGCCTCCGGCGTGACCACGAAGATGTAGAGCTGATCCTGGGCCGGAAAATACTCCAGCAACACCGCGTCGGCCGGAAGCCGCTTCTGCACACCGGCCAGATCCAGCGACGTGAAGCGCACCATCGTCGCGTACTCCGGGTACTTCGCCTCCAACTCCTGGAGCCGCGCGAAGAACTCCCGGCGCCCCTCGGCCAGCTGCGCGTTGAGCTCGGCCAGCGCCTTGTCCTTGTCCGCCGACACCGGCTGCTGCAGCGTCTGCCGGATCGCCTGGATCGTCTGCTTCTCGCGCGCCTCGAGCGCGTCGACCTCCGCCAGCGCCTTCGACGCCCCCTCGTCCTTGAGCGCCAGCGTCTTGAGCTCCAGGTGCCCGCGCATCTCCTCGTTGCGAATCCGCTCCAGCGCCTCCAGCGCCCTGGCCTTGTGCCCCGCCTCGACCAGCATCTCCACATAACCCTCCTCGTCGAAGGGCACCGAGATCTTGATCACCGCCCCGGAGCTCGTCGCGATCCCCACCACGCTGTCCTCGCTGACCCCGCGGGCCAGATCCAGGATCTCGATCGCCTCATCCAGGCTCGCCTGCCTCAACGCCCCGTCGAAGGAGGCCCGCCCGAGGCTCCGCAGCAGCCGCGCCTTGCACTCCAGCGCCCGGTTGACGGGCATCGGGAAGATCACCTGCTCCCGAGTCGGGTTCGGCCTCGGCCCCGCACCCTCGCCGGCCTCAAGCGCCGCCGACAGCTCCAGCATCCGCTGGCACAGCCCCATCGCCTCCCCGGCCCTCCCCACCCGCTCGTAGAAGCTCGCCAGCAACATCATCATCAGCGCCTGCGACTCCTTGTCCTCCGTCCCCTCCATCAACCCCAGCGCCGACTCCAGCAGCGCGCCCTGATCCCGCAGCTCGATCGCCTTGCGGTCGAACATCGGCCTGACCTTGTCCACGACGCCCGAGCCGATCTCGTCGGCCTTGAGGCCCCGCTTGAGCATCGCCTCGTGGAAGTCCCGCCGCCCCATCATCGGGATCAAGTTCAGCTGCACGACCTCCCGTATCAGCGCCGCCGAGGCCTTGGACGGACCCAGCATCGCCGCCGCCGACCTCAGATCCCGCTCGGCCCCCTCGAAGTCCGGTGAAGGCCCCCTGGCCCTGACCTGCGCCAGCTCCACCAGCGCCTTGATCTGCAAGGCCGCCTCGCCCCGTGTGCCGAAGGCCGCCGCGTAGCGCTCCAGGAAGGCCACGGCCTCGGCCCTCCCCCCCTTGCCCGGCTGCTTCTCGCGCGCGCCGGCGGCGGCCAGCACGAAGGCCAGCTCGTCGCCCTTTCGACCCTGATTCGCGGCCCAGCTCACGCACTCGTCGGCGTACTTGACCGCCTGCCTGTATTGCTTGCGCGACATCATGTCGTCGACGAGCTGACGCCGGAAGCCCTCCTCGTAATCCGGGCCGACCTCGGCGGCCACCTTGACCGCCCGCTTGAGAAAACCCCCAAAATCCTTCTTGTCCTTGGTCGTATGCCCGATCCGCGCCAGCGCCATCGTCATCAGGCGCTTGTCCCCGGACTTGCGACCGTCCTGCACCGCCTGCCAGTACACCGCGATCTTCTGGCGCTCGACGTTGGTCTTGTCCCCCAGCGTCACGCGCGCGTGGCCCGCCTCGGCGATCATCCCCTGCGCCTCGGCCAGCCGCGCCGCCTCCTCCAGCACCGGCACCCCCTCCTGATCCCCCAGCGCCCGCCCCAGCAGCACCCGCGCCGCGTGCCGCGCCGCGCGCCCGTTGGGATCCTGCGTCTCTCCGGCCACCTTGAAGAACTCCAGCGCCTTGCGGGCCAGCATCACCGCCTCATCCTTGGACGTCAGCGTGTCCAGCGCCACCCGACCCATCCGAAGCGCCACGATCCCGGCGATCTCCGGCCGGCCCCCCGCCGCGTGACCCTCCGCGGCGAACTGACCCGACACGGCCATCTGCCTCGCCAGCGCCTTGACCCGCGCCGGCTCTCGCCCCAGCTCCATCCCCTCCAGCGCCCCGATGGCCACCAGCGTCAAGGTCTCGTCGATGCCCAAGGCCGCCTGCGCCCCGTCGCGCGCCCGCACGAGCTCGGCCAGCGGCGGCCCGAACTCCAGCGCCGCGCCCGACAGATCCTGCCTCGCCGTGGCCGCGTTGTACCCCAGCGCCAGGCAGTTCTCGTAATTGCGCGTCCCCGTCCATCCCTCTTGCTCGATGATCGCCCGACACACCCGGGCCTCCTCGATCGTCGGCTCAAGGCGCCCCGACAGCAGGTGATCGTAGGCCCGGATGAGGTGACACGCGGCGATCTCGTAGCGATCCCCGAGCCCTTCGAGCAGCCCGCACATCGCCCCGATGTCGCGCTCGCCCCGCTCCCGCAGCGCCTCGTCCTCGATCCGCGCCACGATCTGGGCGCTCAGGCAGTAGGCCACCCCCTTGACCGAGCCCGCCCGCGCGCTGTCCTGGGCGCAAGCTTCGGCCAGCGCGATCTTCCTCTCTCGCTGACCCGGCGCGCTCATGTCCTCGATGCTCGACACCTCCAGGTAGCCGTGGAGCGCGCGCTCGGCGGGGTGCGCGGCCTCCCCGCCCTGAAGCGTGTTGTTCGCCTTGCTCGCCCCGGCCACCCGCGCCGCGAAGCCCTCCAGCCCCGCGGCCCTCGGCCCAAGCGCCGCCAGCAGCGCCTCAAGGACGCGCTGGCCGCCCTCGATCATCGGCGGCGTGGGCGGGTCGGAGAGGCTGGCGTCGAGGATGTCGAAGCCGAGATCCGTCGCCGCGCCGATCGCGCGGGCCGGCGCCTCGTCCACCATCGCCTGCACACCGGCCTCATCACCCGCCGCGACCTTCTCGGCCACCGCCCGCAGCCACACGCCCCTATCGGCCGCCTCCGCGTTCGTCACCTCCGGCGCCGAGAGCCCCATGTCGGCGAGCGGCGGCACCTCCGTCGGCGGACACCCCCACAGCGACAAGGAAAGCACCGCGACAACCCACAAACGCCCGCTCACGCCCATGATCCCCCCTCCACCTCTGGCCTGTTCTGTTCCCCATTGTAACAGACTCCGCGCGCTGAAAGGACCCTCTGACGCTTTCAGGATCAAGTCGTCGAGAGACCGCCGAGGGCGAAGAGCAGAGCGAGGTTGCCTCGGAGGCGGTGGGCTTTCAGAATGGGGGGGGCGCCCGCATGGGGCGCGACACGTCGAGGAGATCGCATGATGACCCGTCGCCCCTGGGCTGTTGCTCCAATCGCGCTGATGGCCGCCTTGAGCGGGTGCGGCGATCCGAAGACCTCGGACGCGCCGCTCCAGATCGACGACGCTGGCGCCGAGCCCGACGCGGGCGCCGAGCCCGACGCCGGGCTTGAGGGCGACGCGGGCGATCCCGACGCGGGCGATCCCGACGCGAGCGAGCCGTGCGTGCCCGTGGACGAGGCCCCGGACGGGGGCGGCCTGCCCGAGAGCTGGCGGCTTGAGGCCGAGGGGATCTCGGTCGAGGTGCGGCGGTCGCCGCTGTCGTGGGAGGCGCGCGACGGGGCCGGCGCGGTGGTGTTGAGGACGCTGGGGGCGGGGTCGGGCGATGGCTATGGGGCGCTGGCGTGGACGGGCGGGTCGATCCAGTGGCGGCCTGGGCTGTCGCCGGGCTACTTCAACTTCAACCCGAGGCTGGAGCCCTGGCGAGACGGCTGGGTCGTGATCGGGGCCGAGGAGGAGGAGGGGCTGACGCTGACCTTGCAGGGGCCTGATCCGGCGGCGGAGGCTTGCCGCCCGCTGCGGGTGGAGGTGCGCTTCGAGGTGAGGCCCTCGGCGCTGCGGGTCGAGGCGTCCTTGAGCGCGCTGGATGGGGCGCCGCCGACGCCGAGGGCGTGGGGCGTGGCCTTTGAGTCGCCGGAGGACGAGGGCTTCCTGGGCTTCGGGGAGCGCTTCAACCGGACGAACCAGCGCGGGGTGGACGTCTACAGCTTCGCGGAGGAGGGCGGGATCGGGACCGGCGAGGGGGATCTGGCGGGGCCGCGAAACCCCATCCCGAACGGCGAGGCGATGGCCTATTATCCGGTGCCTTTCTTCATGTCGACGCGGGGTTACGGGTTCTGGTTCGACACGACCTGGCGCAATGAGTTCAACCTGACCACCGAGCGCCCGGAGGCCTGGAGGGCGCAGCACATCGGGACGCGGCTGGCCTTCGAGGTCTACACGCCTATCCCGGACGATCCGAGGCCGTGGCCGCACCACCTGCTGGATCGCTTCACGGGGACGGTGGGGCGGCCGATGTTGCCCCCCGCGTGGACCTTCGGGCCGCGGCGTCGGATCAACCGTCGAGACATGCAGGGGGGGGTGCATGAGCTGGAGGCGATGCGGCAGATGGATCTGGCGATCACGTCGGCCGACGACGCGATGCACGTCCTGCCGCGCGGCAGCCACGTCGGGATCGAGGATGAGCTGCGGGCGTGGACGGCCTTCGGAGACGGGCTGGGCTACCGGATGAACTGCTATTACAACTCGCTGCTGGACATGGCCGAGGACAACCCGCTGCGGGCGCACGTCGAGCGGGCGATCGAGGAGGGGTGGTTCATCAAGAACGCCAGCGGGGAGCCCTCGGAGGTCTTCTTGATCAGCGGCACGCTGGTGACGGTGGCCATGATCGACTTTACGAACCCCGAGGCGACGGGCTGGTTCCAGCAAGAACTGCTGCCGATCGGCGTGGAGCTGGGCTACTCGGGGTGGATGTACGACTTCGGGGAGTACGTCCAGCCGCTGGACGTGGCCGCCAATGGGATGCTGGGCGAGGAGGTCCACAACCTCTACCCGGTGCTGTACCAGAAGGCGGCGTGGGAGCACATGGAGGCGGGGCCGCTGGCGGGGCAATGGTTGAGCTTTGCGCGCAGCGGCTACACGGGGGCGTGGCAGTACAGCCCGATGGTGTGGTCGGGGGACCCGGCGGCCTCCTTTGAGGACTCGGACGGGCTGCCGAGCATGATCCGGGCGGGCGTCAACCTGGGCCTGTCGGGGGCGCCGCACTCGGGGGGCGACATCAACGGCTTCCATTGCATCGCGGACGGCGCCGAGGCGGCCGACGAGGAGCTGCTGGTGCGCTGGATCCAGCAGGGGTCGATGTCGTCCAACATGCAGGACCAGGACGCCTGCATCCAGGGCGGCGGCCGCAAGGCCAGCATCTTCGACGCGCCGGCCGCGACCGAGGCGTGGCGGACCTACGCGCGGCTGCACACGCGGCTGCTGCCCTACTTGATGACGCTGGCCCACGAGGCGACGGCCACCGGGGCGCCGACGATGCGCCACCTCTTCTTCGAGCACCCCGACGAGCCGCGGCTGGCCTCGGTCGACGACACCTACTACTTCGGCCCCGCGCTGCTGGTGGCGCCGGTCGTCGAGCGCGGCGCCCGGACCAGGCGCGTGCCGCTGCCCTCGGGGCGCTTCCTCTTCCTCGACGAGGCCCGCGCGGTGGACATCGCCGAGGTCGTCGAGGGCGCGCCGGGCGCGGGCGACGCGATCGAGGTCGAGGCCCCGCTGGCGCGCCTGCCCCTCTTCGTGCGCGACGGGGGCCTGATCCCGCTGCTCGATCCGACCATCGACACCCTCGACGATCGCGAGGAGCACCCCGAGGTCGTGGGCCCCGGCGACGTCGCCGACGTCTACGACGTGCTCGGCTACCTCACGACCCGGACGGGGCGGGCCACCTTCGCCCTGCACGACGGCGACACGCTGTCGGTCACCTGGGGCGGGGGGCTTGATCTGTCGGCGCTCGTCGAGGCGCGCGACGAGGCCGAGCTGTCCACCTGCCTCGGCTGCTACCTGCGCGAGCCGCTCTCCGGCGGCCTTGAGCGCCTGCGCCTCTCGATGGCCGCGGGCGACCTCCAGGCCGGGGGGCTGACCCTCTCGGCCCGCAGCGCACGCCGGATCCGCTGGGATCTCTACCTGGATCGCTGAGGGGCTGGCGCGATCGTCGGGCGAGGATGCAGAACAACCCCCTGTCTCTCTGGAGGCAACGCCGAAGGTGACCCCTCGGGGCAAGGGTCAACGAGCCCGCTCTGGAGCCGATGACATCGAGGAGGCGAGATGAGCGACGACACCCATGATCTCTCGCAGCTGGCACCCGACGACGCGACGCGCCACGCGGTGGCCTGCGTCGAGCGGCTCCTGGCCCAGATGAAGGCCGGCGAGTGCCTCGAAGCCAGGAAGGCCGTCGAGGCCGTCAAGGCGAACTCTCCGGACGCGGACCAGCGCTGTGAGGAGGCCGCCGACGCAGTCCCAAACCTTCGCCGCTGCGCCGACCTGTCCAACGAGTGCCCGCCGGGGTGGCCTGACGACGACGGACCCTGGGCCTGGTTGGCGCTGGCGAAGATCACCGAGGCGGCCTCGATGGTGGTGCGCGATCCCACCCGAGCCCTGGGGCTCATCGACAGCGCTGCCCACGATCTCACCTACGGCAACACGGCGCTGCGAGACGCAGAACGGCGGTGGCGACGGGCCCGACTCGCCGCCCTCCTCAGCGGGACCATCGGGCCGGACGACGCCAGCGATCCTCGTCTGGAGGTTCACCAAGACGACGCGAGCGAGGCCGAAGGGTTGCAGGAGGAGGGTCGTGAGGCCATGCGAGACTCCGAAGAGCCAGCGTGATCTCCGATGGGCGAGATCGCGGTCCCTGAGCCGAGGGGATCGGGCGAGCACGTCGATCGCGGCGGGTCGGCTCCGATGGGTGGGATCAGGGTCCCTCCGCCGAGGGGATCGGGCGAGAGGGCACGTCGATCATGACGGGTCGACTCCGATGGGTGGGATCACGGTCCCTCCGCCGAGCCCCCCAGGCTCGCGCCAGGGGCTACAGGGCAGGGACGCCCCTTCGGGGCTGGCGACGGGCAGCCAGCAGGTGTGGGGTGTGTCCCTCATCTCCAAGGCCCGTGTTGAGGATGCCGGTTGTTGTCTGGGACACGACCCACGCAGGTTGTCACCCCGCCGAGAGCCCCAAAGGGGCGTCACCGAGCTGTAGCCCCAGGCGCGAGCCTGGGGCGGGCGGGCCTGACCATGGACTCGGGCTGATACGACGCACAACCCCAAATCCCCGACACCACGCACACACCCGACGCCGTCGCCGCGTCCAGATCCCTGATCAGGGTTGCCCGATCTCGGCCAGCAGCTCGACGAACCACCCGACCGAGGGGTCGAAGTGCTTGCCGCCGGCGATCCGGTCAAACTCGATCGCGCGCAGCGCGCCGCCGAAGCCCTCGTCCTGGCCGACGACCCCCTCGACGCCGGACAGCGCGCTCTCGACGGCGACGCGGGCGCAGTCCCGGATCAGCGCGCGATCGAAGGCGTTGGCGGCCGCCGAGCGGGCGAAGTAGCCGCTCTTCTGCACGAGGACTTTTTCTGCGCCGATCCGCGCCGCGAACTGACCCCCGAACCACTGGCCGGGGTTGACCTTGTCCAGCTTGACGTGCCCGAAGGCGTCCCTCGGCACCTGCTCGCCGGCGGCCTCCATCTGGGCCACGATGCTCTCCAACCCCGCGCCCTCGCTCAAGAATATGTTGACGCAGTCGAGCTCGTCCATAATCGCGCCGAGCCGCGCGGCCTCAGCGTCGAGGTCGATGGCCCGCTCGGGGATGTAGACGGCGTGGACCTCCTTGTGGCGGCGGCTCAGGCTCAGGCCCGGGAAGAAGGTCATCGCCTCCAGGCTCGCCCGGTAGCGCCGGGCGGTGGCCGCCGTCAGCCACCCGCAGTTGCGCCCCATGACCTCGTGGACGATCAGCATCCGAGGGTTGGCGGAGAACTCGTTGACGACGTTCTCGAAGAAGACGGCGCCCTGCTCGGCCGCCGTGTCGGCCCCGAGGGTCTGCCGGATGGGCACGACGTCGTTGTCGACCGTCTTGGGCATGCCCACGACGGTGAGCTTGTGGCCCTGCTCGCCCAGAAAGGCGGCCAGCGCCGCCGCCATGGTGTTCGTGTCGTCCCCGCCGATCGTGTGCAGGATCGTGACGCCGTCCTCGGTGAGCCGCCGCGCGGCCACCGCCATGGGCTGCTCGCCCGCCTTGACGAAGCCCCGCTTGACGCAGTCCTCCACGTTGGTCAGCTTCACCCGGCTGTTGCCGATGGGGCTGCCGCCGTGCTCATGGAGCGCCGCCGCCAGCGACCGCAGCTCCGGCGTGATCGCCACCGAATCCCCGATCAGCAGCCCCTTGTAGCCGTCGCGATAGCAGACGATCTCTATCGAAGGGTCCACCTCCGTATAACGCTCCAGCAGCGCCCCTATCGAGGAGGACAGGCAAGGCGCGAGCCCCCCCGCCGTCAAGATCCCGACCTTGTGTCGTGTCGTAGCCATCCGCACACCTCCCATCCGCGCCCACAGCGGCCCAGCCGCCCCATTGCTCCAACCAACGCACGGAGACTGCCCCCCCGACCCGGGACAGTCAAGCGCCTCGCGCCCACCCAACGAGCGCCCTGCGCTCCACGATCGCCCCACGCTCCTCGCACCGCCCCCCACACGGGGGGACGGGCTCGTCGGGTGGGGCTTGGATGCCCGGGGGGGCTGCGCCCGCTGGGCGCAGGCCGGCGGGTGGCCGGGAGCGGATCGCAGGGCCGGATCAGCGCGTCGAAGTGGGCCTGTAGATTGGGGTTTTCACGTCCCCAGGTGTCGACCTGGGCCGTGCGCAGGCCTGCGACCGACAGGGCGCAGCCCACCCTGAAATTCTAGCCCCACCCGACGAGCCCGTCCCCCGCAGGGGGGCGGTGCGAGGAGCGTGGGGCGTTCGTCGTGCGTGGGGCGCTCGTCGAGCGTGGGGTGCTCGTCGAGCGTGGGGTGCTCGGCGAGGAGCGCGGGACGGCGCGACGAGCGCAACCTTTGACTTCACCCGGCGGGTCGTTGACGATGATCCACGCCGCGCTCGCCCCCCCCAGCAGAACGCGGTCAAAACCCTGCCTTGGAGCCCCCATGCTCGACCCACGCACCCTGCGCCTCCGCGCCGCGCTCTCGGCGATCGCGGCGATCGCCGCCCTCGCGCTGTCGGCCTGCGGCGATCCCGCCACCCCCGAGGCCACGCCCGCCCCGGACGCTGGCGCCGCCGAGCCGGACGCCTCGACCCCCGACGCCGCCGAGCCGGAGCCGGCGCCCGGGCCAGCGCCGGAGCCCGAGCCGGAGCCCGACCCCGAGCCCGACCCGTCCATCGTCGGGCTGCGCTTTGATCCCGGGTCGGAGAGCTTCTACCGGGTGCCCTGGCCCTCGGACGGGCGGCTGACGGAGGCCGGCACGCCGGATCTGAGCGACTTCCCGCGCCGAATGGGCGTCGTCGACACCGTGTTGACCGAGATCGAGCGCTCGATTCACGGCTTCGCCACCATGCCGGTGATCTACGTCGGGCTGCGCAACCCCGTCGCCGAGGCCTCCCTGCCGACGACCCTGGAGTCCGCCCTGCCCTCCAGCCCCATCCAGCTCATCGATCTGAGCGAGCGCGGCTGCGGCCGCCGCGTCCCCATCGACGTCGCCTTCCGCGCCGAGGGCGATCTCTTCACCGATCCCAACGTCCTCCAGATCAAGAACACCGTCGGCACCGTCCTGACCCCTGGCTCCCCCTATGCCCTCGTCATTACTCAAGATCTCGGCGCCCCCGAGGGCCGCTCCACCCCTCGCCCGGCCGCCTTCGACGCCGTGCTCAACGGCGCCGATGAGTCGGAGTTCGGGAGGCGCCTCGCGGCCTCTCTGGAGCCCTTGAGGCGCTGTCTGCCGCAGACGGACCTGGCCCTGGAGGCCGTGGCGATGGCGACGGTCTTCACGCCGCAGGACCCGGTCGAGGAGATGCAGCGGCTGCGCGACTTCGTGATGGACCCGGAGGCGCTCGAGACGCGCGGCCTGACCCGATGGGAGCGCTCGGACCCCTGGACCCGCAAGAACCTGCGCCTGACCACCTACACCGGCGCCGTCCAGATGCCCGTCTTCCAGCAAGGCGACTCGCCCTACGCCCAGGCCGGCGGCGGGCTGGTCTTCGACGAGGTGGGCAGGCCCGTGGTCCAGCGCTGGGAGGAGGTCGAGATCGCCGTCGCCGTCCGCACTCTGACCGAGCCCTTCGAGGGGCCGCGCCCCGTGCTCGTCTTCATCGACGGCACGGGCTGGAGCCCGTGGTTCCAGCTCTACAGCACGTGGGTCAACAGCGCCCTGGACGCCGGCTACGTCGTCATGTCCTTCATGCCTCAGTTTCACGGCGGCCGGGCCGGCTTCGGCGGCAGCCCCGAGATCAGCACCTTCAACTTCATCAACCCCGCCGCCGGGCGCAGCAACTTCCGACAGCAGGCCGCCGAGACCTCCTACTTCCTGCGCCTCGTGCGCGAGCAGATCGACGGCCTCGACGGCCTGCCGCCGCTGGACACCGGGCGAGTCGTCTACGGCGGCCACTCCCAGGGCGCCCTGTGCGGCGCCATCGTCGCCGCGGTCGAGGATCAGTTCAGCGCCTACGTCTTCAACGGCCTGAGCGCCTACCTGACCCTGACCTTGCTCCACCGCAAGACCCCCATCGACTTCCAGCTCGTCGTCAAGAGCATCTTCGGCATCCGCGGCGAGATCGACGCCTTCAGCCCCGTCGTCCAGCTCATGCAGCTCGGCGCCGAGGCCGTCGATCCGCACAACTTCGTGCGGCGCTGGCGAGGGTGGCCGGAGAACCCGGGCGGCAACCATGTCTTTGTGTCCAATGGCTTTGTGGACGACACCACCACCCCGCGCGGCATGGATCACATGACGATGGCCGCCGACATGCCCCCCATCAACCCGCCCGGCTGGGAGGTCGACGAGGTCGGGATCTGGGAGATCGAGCCGGTCGCGCTGCCGGTCCAGGGCAATGTCGAGGCGCTCGACGGCGCGCCGCTGACCTTGGCGACCTTCCTGCACCCCGTCGAGGGGCACTTCACCATCCATCGGCAGGCCCAGGTGCGCGAGATGGCGCTGCGCTTCTGGGACACGGCCCGCCAGGGCGGCACACCCCAGATCGCCTCCCGCCTGGAGGCCCAGTGCGGCGACGGCGCCGACGACGACGACGACGGCCTCTTCGACTGCGAGGACCCCAACTGCGCCGCCACCCCGCCCTGCGTCGAGGGGATCTGCGACGACGCGCTGGACAACGACGAGAACGGCCTGACCGACTGCGCCGACGCGGCCTGCGTCGAGGCGCCGGCCTGCGTCGAGACGGAGTGCGGCGACGACACGGACAACGACGGCGACGGCCTGACCGACTGCGCCGACCCTCAGTGCGCTCGCCGCTTCCCCTGCGCCGAGACGCGCTGCAACGACGACCTGGACGACGACGGCGACGGCGACATCGACTGCGACGACGGCCAGTGCGCCCGCAGCGACAAGTGCGTCGAGATCAACTGCGTCGACAGCCTCGACAGCGACGGCGACGGCGCCGTCGACTGCGACGACGCCGACTGCCGGACCTCGGTGGCCTGCGACGAGCCGATCTGCGACGACGGCCTCGACGACGACGCCAACGGCCTGACCGACTGCGACGACCCCGGCTGCGTCGGCGTCGAGGCCTGCCCGCTGGCCTTCGAAGCGGCCTGCGGCGACGGCCAGGACGACGACGGCGACGGCGACATCGACTGCGACGACCCTGACTGCGCCGCGATCTGCGCCCACGAGGGCTGCGCGGACGCCGACCTGGGCCGCCGCACCGGCGCGCCGGTCCTCATCGGCGATCTGAGCCAGGACGACGACGACTGGACCACCGGCGACTGCGTCGTGCTGGGCAACGGCGGCGAGTCCAGGGACCGCGCGCTGCTGTGGACCGCCCCCGCGACAGGGCGCTATGTGCTGTCGACCAAGGGCTCTGACTTTGACACGACGATCTCGGTCTACCCGCCCGACTGCGACAGGGAGCGGGAGCTGACCTGCGACGACGACGAGGGCCCCATCGTGACCTCCAACCTGCTCATCGAGGCCGTGGAGGGCGAGCCCGTCGTCATCGTGATCAGCGGCTACAACAAGGTCGACGCCGGGCCCTTCCGCCTCCACATCATCCCCCAGCCCTGACCCGGATCGCCGCAGGCCCATGACCCTGCCTGCGCCGCGCCGAGGATCGCGACCCGGCGCTACCCGTGGCGCAGGAAGTCCAGGGAGAGCCGGGCGACCTCCTGGGGTCGCTCCTCCTGGGGCAGCAGGCGGGCGCCCTGGATCTCGTGGAGGCCCCGACAGTCGGGGATCTGAGCGACCATGTCGCGGGCGGCCGAGAGGGGGAAGGTGAGGTCCTGGGCGCCCCAGATGATCAACACGGGGATCTCCATCCGCGCGTGGATCTCGGTCAGCTCGTCGACGAGCTTCCAGTCCAGCCCCCGCAGGTAGCGCCGGAGCCCCTCGACGCGCCGGGGGGATGCGAGCGCGGGGGCGATGATGTGCCGCTCGAAGTCCCCTTCGAGGTGGCTCATGTCGGCGAAGGCGCCGCCGAAGCCGGCCGATGAGCGCAGAAAGAGCTTGGAGCGCAGGAGCTGGCTCAGGACGAAGCCGGACCAGGGCAGCGCCATCAGCGTGCGGTAGAGGGGGATCCAGGGGGGGCGGTGGCCGGGGCTCTCGGTGTTGAGCATGACGAGGCGGCGCAGGCGCCGGTCGCGGACGGAGAGGTAGCGGGCGATGGTGGCGCCGGTGTCGTGGGCGATGACGCTGTACTGGGTCAGGCCGAGGCCAGTGACGAACTCATGCAGCGCCCCGACCTGACCGGGCAGGAAGGAGAAGTCCGTCGCGTCGGTCCACTCGGTCAATCCGCAGCCGGGCAGGTCCAGCGCGTAGCAGGTGAAGTGATGGGCCATCTCGGGGATGACGAGGCGGTAATTGAAGCTGTGGAAGGGCCAGCCGTGGATGAAGATCAAGGGCGGCCCGGATCCGAAGCGGCGATAGGCAATCCGACTGCCCGGCACATCGACGAACTCCACGGCCTGCGCCAGAAACTGCTCTGTGGGCTTCATCCTGCTCTCCTGTCTGCCCCCGATCCAACGCCAATGCGCCTTGATGATCCCTTACGGGGGCAAGAACACCAGAAATTTCCTCTCCTTGCAGATCATCACCGGGAGCGGGCTTGAGAGGACGCGCTGGTGGACGGCGGCCAACGCCGCCAGGATGCCGAGGGCGACCCGGATGACCTCCCCGATCGGAATACCCCAGCCATCGCATGAGACAACCGCGAACAATTGCACAGAATTGCATATAGGTCCTCCCGCCGATGGAGCAACCCTCTCTCTTGATCTGCGCCGCGCCGACAACCGCCGCCCCGACCACCGCCCTGACGACAACCCCACAACCGCGGGCAGATCCCCACGCCGCTCGCGCCGCCCAAGCCCTCACGTCGCCCGCCTGACGCCTCGCTCCGCTCAACCACGAGGGCGCTGATCCGGCGGCAGCGCCGCGGCCATCAGCCCGTGCACCTGCGCGCAATGGGCCGCCGCCGTCTCCGCCCTCCAGCCGGCCGTGTCCACCGCAGGCAACACGACCACCTCGACGCGGCCCGGCCTCGACAGCCACCGACCCTTCGGCCAGGGCCAGTGAGCCCCCACGAAGAGCACGGGCACCACCGGCAGCCCCGTCGCCAGGGCGAGGTGGACGAAGCCCTTCTTGAGCTCAGGCTTGAGGCGACCGTCGACCGAGCGGGTGCCCTCAGGCAGGATCCACACGCCCAAGCCCTCGCGCCGCACCAGCGCCGCATTGCGCTGGAGCGCCCGGATCGCCACCGCCGGCCTCGACCGCGAGATCAACAGGTGCCCGCTCAAGGCGTAGAGCAACCCGAAGAAGGGGAAGAGCAGCAGCCCACGACGGGCCACGAAGCTCGTCCCCACCGGCGCCATCGCCGCAGACAAGAAGACGTCAAGGTGGGAGGTGTGGTTGCACACATAGATCGCAGGGGCGGTGATGGGCACCTCGCCGCCCTCCACTTGAACCCCAAGCAGCCTCAAGCTCGCTGGCCCCAGCGCCCGCCCAAGGTGGCCGCTCAGCCTCACCCGCAGCCCTCGCCAGGGCACCAGGGGCACACAGAGCGCGCCAAAGCCAAACAACGCCGCCGCCGCCAGCCCAAGCACCGCACCGGCCCGCGCCGCCGCGACCACCCCACCCCGCCAGCCTGCGCCCATCGAGCCGCCTGCGTCCTCGCCCCTCCACCGGCGCGAACCTCGCTTCACACCCCCGCGCTCGACCGGCCGCCCCCCGCCCGCCGCGTCAAGGCGCTCCCCCTCCGCTGGCGCGACCTCCGCCGCACACCTCGACTCTGCCACGGCCCCTCCCCCGTCCTTCGCCCTCTCCCCTTGAGCGGGCGCCGCGACGGCGAAGAGCAACCTGCGTGCCGACCCTCAAGTCCTGCGGCGCACCCACAAACCCAGCAAGAGCAACCCCATCGGCCACGCGGCCCCCCCGAAGGCCCCGCCGGTCGCGCAGCCGCCGGCCGATGACTTCGGCTCGGCGGGCTCGCTCGCCTGGATCTCCTCAGGCTTCCTGGCCGCCACCGCGCCCTTGTCCCCCTCTCCCTCCACGCCCTTGTCCACCGGCTTGTCGCCCCCGCCCTCAATGACCTTGTCCACCGGCTTGTCGTCCTTCTTGTCGCCCACGCTGCCGCCCGCGCCGGCCATCTTGAGGCCGATCTCAGGGATGTCCTGGGTCACGATGGAGGGCAACTCCAGCTTGCCGCGCGTGACCTCGGCGAGCTTCTGGGCCGCCTGCGGAGCCCCAGGCTGGGAGTTGAGC
>SYOX01000218.1 GCA_005804885.1 Pseudomonadota bacterium | reverse complement strand
GAGGGAGGCCATCTGGGCGGTGTCGACCTCAGGCAAGCCGGGGGACTGCTCGGT
Source organism: Pseudomonadota bacterium (assembly GCA_005804885.1). Classification (GTDB taxonomy): domain Bacteria; phylum Myxococcota_A; class Bradymonadia; order Bradymonadales; genus SYOX01. Next base: position 20,823 of record SYOX01000218.1, on the reverse strand, counting down.
CATGGAGGAGAGGATCTCGACGCGCTTGATGGAGTCGATGCCCAGGTCCGCTTCGAGGTTCATCTCCATCGAGAGCATGTCGGCCGGATAGCCCGTCTTCTCCGACACCACCGACAGCAGCAGGCCCTCAAGATCCACCGAGGGCGCGGACACTTGCGCGACGGGAGCCGGCGCGGGAGCGACCTGGGGTCGAGGCGCTGCGGCGGGGGTCTGGAGCGCGGCGGGAGCCGGGGGAGGGGAGGCGGCCGGGATCGGTCGCGGGGCCGCGGGTGCTGCCGTGGCGGCGATCGGGGTGAGGGTCTGGGAGGCCGGGGTCAGGTCGACGCGGTTCGGCAGAGCGGCGGCGGCCGTGCGCGGGGGCGCGGAGAAGGTCGGCGCGGGGGACTGGAGGGTCAGGGGCGCGTGGGGAGCGAAGGCCTCCCCGCTCTGGCCGTTGACCATGGCGCTCAGGCCGGCGAAGGAGGTCTCAACGGCCTGGAGGTAGGCCACGTGGGTCTGCGCCATGTTGGTGTGCCAGGCGGTGTGGGCCTCGGCGGTGTGGCGCTGTGCCTCCTGGTAGGCGTTGATCCAGGCGAAGCGGTGGGCGTCGGGCGCGGGCGTCTCGCGCGGCGCGGCGGTAAAGGGCGTCGCGGCCTGAGTCGCGCCGGTCGAGGCGGCGACGGGGATGTGGACCTCGACGGGGACCTCCCTGATGACCTCGACGATGACCTCGCGGACGACTTCTTGAATGATCACCTCGGGTTGCGGATCGGGGTTCGGAGTGGGCCGGTCCTTGGCGCCGCCTTCCGGGGGGTAGGGCTTGCCGACGTTGGCGCCGTTGATGGGGATGGCCATGCGGGGGGGGATGATGGAGGAGGGATCGGGGCGCAGGGAGAAGCCCTCGTAGAGCGAGGCGAAGTCGACGGGGACGCCGGCGCACCAGAGGCGGCCGAGGCCGGTGAGGAGGCTCTCGACGCCGTCGGCGCCCTTGCGGTCGAGGTTGACGGCGAGGTGGTCGCGGCCGTCGAGGATCTGGCCGACGAGCTGGGTGAGGACGGAGCCGGGTCCGACCTCGACGAAGGTGTTGACGCCGGAGGCGCGCATGGCCTCGATCTGCTCGACGAAGCGGACGGGCCTGGCGAGCTGTCCGGCGAGCAAGGCGCGGATGTCGTCGGGGGCGTCGGGGTAGGGGGCAGCGGTGGTGTTGGCGAAGACGGGGATCGAGGGGGCGGCGACGTCGACGCCGGCGAGGAAGTCGGCGAAGGGCGCGGCGGCCGGGCTGACGATGGCGGAGTGGAAGGCGGTGGCGACGGGGAGGCGTCGGGCCTGGAGGCCGGCGTCGGCCAGGGCGCGCTCGATGCGGGAGATGGCGTCGGTGGTGCCGGACAGGACGACCTGTCGCGGGCCGTTGTGGTTGGCGACGACGACGTCGCCGCCGGTGGCCTGGACGAAGGGCTTGAGCTCCTCGATGGTGGCGACGACGGCGGTCATGGCGCCGGGGGTGGTGGCGGCCTCGCGCATCAGCTCGCCGCGGCGTCGCGCGAGCCGGACCATGGTTTCGGCGTCGATGGCGCCGGCGGCGAAGAGGGCGGTGACCTCGCCGAAGCTGTGTCCGGCGACGGCGACGGGGCGCAGGCCGACCTTGGCGAGGATGGCGAGCTGGGCCTGGGAGGTGACGCCGATGGCGGGCTGGGCCCATTGGGTCTGGACGACGCGGTCGAGGTAGGCCTGTCGCTGGTCGTCGTCGAAGGTGGGCCTGGGGAAGACGATCTGGTCGAGCCTGTCGTGGGGATCGAGGTCGAGGTCGGCGGCGTCGTCCCAGGCTTCGATGGCCTCGGGCCAGGTCATGGCGAGCTCGGCGCCCATGTTGAGGTACTGGCTGCCTTGTCCGGGGAAGAGGAAGGCGACCTTGCGGGGGTCGCCGCAGCGGGCGACGTAGTGGATGCCGAGGGGGCTGGAGAGGTCGGAGAGCGGCGCCTTCTCGATCATGTCGGCGGCGCGGGCGAGCTTGTCGCGCAGGGCCTCGTCGTCGCGGGCGATGATGGCGACGCGGGCGCGGCTCTGGGGCGAGCAGGTCTTCTGGGAGTGGGGCCCGAACCAGGCGAGGAAGTCGTCGCCGACGATCTTGACGTCGCGCAGGGCCTTGACGAGCTCGGCGGGGGAGTCGGCGCCCATGACGACGAGGTTGGCCTCGGAGGTCCACAGGAGGTCGGCGCGGGGCGCCAAGGAGCCCTTGTACTCTTCGAGGACGATGTGGAAGTTGCTGCCGCCGAAGCCGAAGGAGCTCACGGCGCCGCGCCGGGGGTGTCCGGCGTGCCCGCGGACCCAGGGCCGGGTGGCGGTGTTGAGGTAGAAGGGGCTCTCTTCGAGGTGGAGGCCGGGGTTGGGCCGGTCGACCTTGATGGTCGGGGGCAGGACCTTGTGGTGGAGGGCCATGAGGACCTTGAAGAGGCCTGCGGCGCCGGCGGCGGCCTTGGTGTGGCCGATCTGGGACTTGACCGAGCCCAGAGCGCACCACTGGCGCTCGGCGCGGCCAGACTCGTCGAAGGCCACCTGGAGGCCTTCGAATTCGGCGGCGTCGCCGGCCTTGGTGCCGGTGCCGTGGGCCTCGATCAGCTCGACGGTGTCGGGGCTGAAGCCGGCCTCCTGGTAGGTGCGCCGCAGCGCCCGGGCCTGGCCCTCGGGGACGGGGGCGTAGACGCTGCGCGAGCGGCCGTCGGAGGACGAGCCGACGCCGCGGATCAGGCCGTAGATCCGGTCGCCGTCGCGCTCGGCGTCGTCCAGGCGCTTGAGCGCGATCATCCCGATGCCCTCGCCGAGCATGGTGCCGTCGGCTTGATCGGAGAAGGGTCGGCAGTCCCCGCTCATCGACAGCGCCCCGGTCTGGCTGAAGCACATGTACATGAAGATGTCGTTCATGGTGTCCACCCCGCCGGTGATCACCAGGTCCGAGAGGCCCAGGTAGAGCTCGCTGACGGCCATCGAGATGGCGGAGAAGGCCGAGGCGCAGGCCGCGTCGGTGACGCAGTTGGTGCCGTGCAGATCCAGGCGGTTGGCGATGCGCCCGGCGACGACATTGCCGAGGAGGCCGGGGAAGGTGCTCTCCTGCCAGGGGGTGTAGTGGGAGGAGAGGCGCTCGCAGATCTCCTGGACCTTGGACTCGCCCAGGCCAGCCTCGCGCAAGGACTTGATCCAGACGGGTTTTTGCAGCCGGCTGACCATCGAGCCGAGCAGCTCCTGGGCGGAGGTGACCCCGAGGATGACGCTGATCCGCTCGCGGTCCATGCTGTCGAACTGGCCGCCGGCGGCCTCCTCCAGCACGTTCTGGGCGACGATCAGCGCCAGGAGCTGGGAGGTGTCGGTGGCCGGGACGATGTTCGGCGGCACGCCGAAGCCCAGGGGATCAAAGGGGATCTTGCCGAGGAAGGCGCCGCGCCGGGCGTAGGTCTTGTCCTGGGTCTTGGGCTCGGGGTCGTAATAGTCCTCGATCAGCCAGTGCTCGGGGGGCACGTCGGTCAGCAGATCGCGGCCGGCCAGGATGTCCTGCCAGAAGCCCGTCTTGTCCACGGAGCCAGGAAAGAGGGCGCTTACGCCGACGACGGCGATGGGCATGCGCTTTTGATCGGACATCTTCTCAACCTCGATTGCGACCCTTCGAATGGGAACATCTGATAAGAACAGACAACAACAACGCTTTCAGCCCAGCATCCGCGGCCTGAAGTCAAAGGCGGCTGGGGGCACCGGCGCCCCCCAGGCGCGCAGCTGCTGCGCGCGCGTGATCGCGGCGGCGCCCTCCATCAAGTTCAGCGCGATCTGTTCGGCGCCGCGGGCCTCCGGCGGCTCCAGGAAGGAGCCCCGGACCCAGTCGTTGAAGGCCCCCATGGCCGGGCCGCACCAGATCTGATAGTCGATGCGCCGGTCGCTCTGGCCGACGATCGCCCAGCGGCTCGACAGCCCCAGGTACCACCGGAAGCAGAGCGCCATCTTGTGCTTCGGGTCCCGCTCGGCCTTGTCGATCTCCCGAGCGTCCCTCGACTGCCAGAAGCGCCGCGTCTCGGCCCAGACCTCCTGGAGGGTCATGCGGAAGATGGACTTCTCCAGCCGCTCGCGCTCCAGGGCGGGGATGGCCTCCAGGGACTCGCAGGCGCTGTAGACTTCGTAGAGGCGGTTGGCGCGGCCGGCGAACATGGTGCCGCGCTTGAGCACCTGGAGCTTGACGCCCAGCTCGAACATGTCGGCGGCGGCGGCCATCTCCACGTCGGCCAGCCCGGCCTGGGCCAGCATCAGCCGGCCCTCGGGGCTCAAGCCCGACTCGACGGCGGCCTGGTTGACCGAGCCGGTCAAGACGTAGGCCGCGCCGAGCGCGAAGGCCGCCGCCACCGCCGAGGGCGAGCCGAGGCCGCCGGCGGCGCCGACGCGGATGGGGCGCTCGTAGCCGCGCTCGGCGCAGATCGCGTCGCGCTGGGCCATGATGACCGGGAAGAGCGCCTGCATCGGGCGGTTGTCGGTGTGACCGCCGCTGTCGGCCTCGACGGTGATGTCCTCGGCGATGGGCGCCCGCGCCGCGAGCGCGGCCTCGGCCGCGCTGAGCAGCCCCCGGGTGACGAGCCCGTCGAGGATCGCGGCCGGCGGCGGGGTCATGAAGTGCCGGGCCACCTCGGGCCGGGAGATCTTGGCCAGGACGTGGTTCTTGCGCCGGAGCCGGCCCTGCGGGTCCTGGCTCATGCCCGTGGCCGCGTAGCGCACGATCGACGGCGTCAGCCCCATGAAGGCCGAGGCCTCCACGCGCCGGACCCCGCGCCGCAGGAAGAGATCGACGACGGCGGCCTCCAGGTCGGGCTCGTTGGGGCTGTGGATGAGGTTGGCGCCCCAGTTGGGCGTGTCCGGCCCGAGCGCGGCCAGGATCTCGTCGACCCCGGCGGCGACCTTGTCGGCCGCCAGCCCCGCCGCCCCGTAGATGCCGATCATCCCGGCGCGGGCCATGGTGATGACCAGCCTCGGGGTCGCGATCCCGTTGGCCATCGCGCCGGTGACGTAGGGGAAGCGCACGCCGTGGGCCTCGCAGAAGGAGCGATCGCCGAGCCACTCAGGGTAGAGCGCCGGCAAGGCCCCCATCAACTCCAGCGGCCCGCCCTCGCCGATCTGGCCGCCGAAGCCGACCCCGACCCGCCCCGTGGCCGGATCGCGGACCACGGCGCTGGGCTCCCGGAAGCGGCCCGCCGCGCTGGCCAGCGCCCCGGCCTCGAAGGCGGCCGGCTCCGCCCCTGGCCTCCAGCCCCCGATCGACTTCAGTCCACCCACCATCTCACCCCGAGGATCGTTGAATCTTGACGCTTGAATCTTGACGTCGACTCCCCCCGAGGGCGCCACACGCGCTCGCTCGGTCAGGGCGCACGCAGGCTTCTAAATCACGAACTGACGCGCGAATCAAGGGCCAAGATCCCCCGAGCCGTCGACCTCGACGGGCGACAGGCGAGGCCGCGCGGGCGCTGAAACATGTTCATCCCCGCGCCTTTGGGGATCGGGGCTCGGAGACAGGCGCTCAGGCCTGGTCGCGGACCGGGCGGCTCAGGGCAGAAAGAGCCCGCGGTGGTCGCGCAGCCACGCCACGTACCGGATCAGCGCGCCGGTCAGCGTGATCGCCGGGTCGGCGGCCATCTGGTCGTACTGAGCGGCGGTGACCTGCCGGATCTCCTCCAGCTCCTCGGCCTGGGGCGAGAAGGGGCCGTCGCTGAAGCCGAGGTAGAGGCGCAGGTGCTCGTAGTGGACCCCCGCCTCGGGGGGGAAGTGCCCGAGGGTCTCCAGCTCGGCGTCGACCCCCAGCTCCTCGCGCATCTCCCGGTGGGCGACGTCGTCGTAGACGGCGTCGAGATCCTCGTCGGGGCCGCCGGGGTAGTCGGGCCGCTCGACGTGGCCGCAGCAGGCCATGTCCCAGGCCAGCGGCCAGGTCAGCTTGTCCCGGTGGCGCTGCTGGAGGACCATCCGGCCCTGGCTGTCGAGCAGCAGGATGTGGACGGTCCTGTGGGGCAGGCGCCGGCCGTGGATCGTGGCCTTGTCGGCCCAGGAGAGGAAGCGGTTGTCGGCGTCGACGACGGCGATGGGCCCTGTCATGGCTGGCCTCCGGGGTTGTCCTTGCGGGCGGTCAGGGAGATGCGGCGCCGCTTGAGGTCGACCTCCAGGACCCGGACGCGGATGGCCTGGCCGACCTGGACGACCTCGTGGGGGTCGCGCACGAAGCGGTCGGCCAGCTGGGAGATGTGCACCAGCCCGTCACGGTGGACGCAGAGGTCGACGAAGGCGCCGAAGGCCGTCACGTTCGTCACCACGCCGTCGAGCGCCATGCCGGCCTTGAGATCCTTGATGTCGTGGACGTCGTCGCGGAAGCGCGGCGGCTCGAAGGTGGCCCGCGGATCCAGGCCCGGCTTCTTGAGCTCGCGCACGATGTCGCGCAGCGTCGGCTCCCCGACCTTGTCGTCGGCGTAGCGGCGCAGGTCGATCCGGTCGGCCTTGATGGCGTCGCCGACGAGCTGGTTGACCGTCAGGCCGGCGTCCTTGGCCATCCGCTCGACCAGCCCGTAGCGCTCCGGGTGGACCGCCGAGGCGTCCAGCGGGTGCCCGCCCCGGATCCTCAAGAAACCCGCGGCCTGCTCGAAGGTCTTCGGCCCCAGCCCCGAGACCTTCATCAGCGCCTTGCGGCTCTCGAAGGGGCCGCTGGCCGCCCGGTGCTCCACGATCTTGCGCGCCAGCTGCGGCCCGATCCCCGACACGTAGGCCAGCAGGTGCGCCGAAGCCGTGTTGATCGACACCCCCACGCTGTTGACGCAGTCCTCGACCACCTCGGAGAGCTTCTTCTGCAGTTGACCCTGGTGGACGTCGTGCTGGTACTGACCCACCCCGATCACCTTCGGGTCGAGCTTGACCAGCTCGGCCAGCGGGTCCTGCAGCCGGCGCCCGATCGAGATCGCGCCCCGGATCGTCAGATCAAGCTCCGGGAACTCCTCCCTCGCCACGTCCGAGGCGCTGTACACGCTCGCCCCCGACTCCGACACGCTCACGACCGCCACCTCGCCCTCACCGGCGGCCTTGAGCGCCTCCTTGACGAAGGCCAGCGTCTCTCGCCCGCCCGTCCCGTTGCCGATCGCCACGGCGAAGGGCCGATGGCGCTTCACCATCTGCACCAGATCCTGCGCCGCCCGCGCCTGCGACCCCTCGCCCTGCACCAGATAGAGCGTCCGCGTCTCGACGAAGTTGCCCGTCTCGTCCAGCGCCGCGCACTTGCACCCCGTCCTGAGCCCCGGATCGACGCCGATGACGGCCTTGGACCCCCCAGGCGCCGCCAGCAGCAGGTTGCGCAGGTTCTCGGCGAAGACCTCGATCGCCGCGCCGTCGGCCCTCTCCTTCAGATCCCCCCGCACGTCACTGCCCACGCTCGGGCCGATCAGCCGCCCCAGCGCGTCGTCCAGCGCCTCCTCGAGCTGCCCCGCCCACGGCGACCCCGGCGCGTGCCCCGCGATCCTCAGCAACCGCGGCTTGAGCCGGTCGGTGTCCACCTCCAGCTTGACCTTCAAGAAACCCTCTCGCTCGCCCCTGGCCATGGCCAGGTAGCGGTGCGAGGGCACCGCGCGGATCGGCTCGTCGTGCTCGAAGTAATCCCGGAAGCGCGCCGCGTCCTCCTCGTCCTTCTTCTTCTTGACCGACTGACAGACGATCTGCCCCTGGCGGGCCAGCGCGTCGCGAACCGAGGCGCGTATCTGCGCGTCTTCGCTCAGGATCTCGGCGACGATGTCCCGCGCACCCTGCAGCGCGCTCTCGACGTCGGGCACCTCCCGCCCCGCGTCGACGAAGCGCAGCGCGTCCGCGTGGGGGCTTCCCGCGCGCGGCTGCGACAGGATCGCCTGCGCCAGCGGCTCCAGGCCCCGCTCGCGCGCCGTCGTCGCGCGCGTCCGGCGCTTCTTCTTGAAGGGCAGGTAGAGATCCTCAAGCTGCGACTTGAGCGTCGAGGCCTCCAGCGTCCGCCGCAGCGCCTCGGTCATCTGCCCCTGCTCCTCGATGGCCTTGATGATGGCGGATCGCCGCTCATCCAGCTCCTTGAGGTAGCTCTGGCGCTCCTCGATGGCGCGGATCTGCACCTCGTCGAGCCCCCCCGTGGCCTCCTTGCGATAGCGGGCCAGGAAGGGCACCGAGTTGCCCTCCGAGAGCAGCTCGGTGACTCGGGCCACGCCCGACAGGGGCAGGGACAGCTCTCGGGCGATGATCTCGGCGGCGTTCTCCAATGGGGTCCTCCTTGACGTCAGGGTCCAAGGGTGTGCCACAGAGCGCCCGATCCGGGCAAGGTGGATCGGCACTCCACCCCCTGTCCCGCACACTCCACCCCCTGTCCCCCTCCTCGCTGCGCAAGGAGGGGGAACGCTCGTATTACGGACACGGCGGTTCGGGGACGCTTGTTTTACGGCTCCGTGTGGATCGAGTCCCGCCCCGGCGACCTCACGACCCGCCCCAGGCGGCCAGTGATCCCGCCGATGGCTCCTGCGGCCCACCCACCCCCGATCCACCTTGTCCGTAATACGAGCGTCCCCCCGAGAGGCACTGCCTCCCTTGCGCAGCGAGGAGGGGGACAGGGGGTGGAGTGCGCAGGCCTTCCGCTTCAACGCCTTTCCCGGCACGAAGGTCCGCGTCACGCTGACCTCGCCGGGCGTCGAGATGGACCCCGACGTGGTGAATCGAGGGGCCGCTGCTCGCGGCCGACCTGATGTATTACATGGGCGTCTCCGGCGGCACGAGCTGGCGCGCCGTCGCCGGCCTGCGCAGCCCCTGGACCGGCCGCGAGACCCTCTTCACCTACGACAGCCAGCAAGATCCCCGGGCCGTCATCGATTTGATGGTCGTCGCCGGCAAGCTGCGCCGCAAGTGGGCCGCCGAGGGCGCCAACCTGCCCGCGCTCGGCTACGGCCAGCTCGGCGTCTGCAACGACTCCACCGCCGTCCTTGAGCTCAGCGCCGAGGGATCGATCTCCATCTACCCCCTCGCCCATCCCCTCATCGAGGCCGACGGCGACGAGATCAACGACCTGCTCGCCGACCTGCCCGCCGACCTCTTCGGCGAGCCCGATCCCCAGGACGTCATCCGCCGGATCAAGGCCACCCTGCCCACCCACCAGACTACCCAGCCCTTCCCCAAGCTCATCGAGGCGCTCGACAAGCTCTGAGGTCTTCTGGCTTCAGGTAAGACGATGTAGGACAGTGTACGGAATTTGCTTGCGCAGTTGAAGTCCGGGTGTCAGAGTGTCCGCGATGGACAGACGGACGCCTCTACATTGCGAACCCATTGCGCGCTTGACCTCAAGTGGCCTGTCCTTGCGGGCCGTGGAGGTGCTGGCGGGGGGGCCGAGCGCGGTGCGCTTCGCGGCCGAGGGGCGCCTGCTGGAGCTGGACACGGCGGTGGCCGAGTCCTGCCTGGGTTTGTGGCTGCCGGCGGGCGTCGCGATCCACCTGAACCTGCCGGCGCTGGGCGACGGCCGCGCGCTGGGCTGTCAGCGCTACGTCGACGCGCTCGGGCGGCTCGCTCTGGCGCGGCCGTTGGTGTTGGAGATCTCGGAGCGGACGGCGCCGGCGGGCTTCGTGGAGGCCTTCCAGATCGCCTCGGCGGTGGGGGCGGCGCTGGTCGTGGACGATCTGGCGCCGGGCAACAGCGCGTGGCGGTGGCTGAGGGCGCAGACCCTGGGGGGTGGCGTCGCCGAGATGCCCTTCGGAGGCAAGATCGACTGCGCCTGGTTCCAGCACAGCGCGGGTGATCCGGCCCGGTGGCTTCAATTTTGTGAGCAACTGCGGGATCTTGAGTCGCTCATGTCGGGGTTGACCGTCGAGGGCGTCGAGCGCCTGGACCACCTGAGCGCGCTCCGTCGGTGGGTCGGCGACGGGGCCGGCCTGGACGTCCAGGGCTATGCCATCAACGACCTCTTCGAAGGCGCGCTGACGGGTGGGGGCGCCTCCTGGTCCGTCTCCGACATGGCCGCCGCGATCTGAGCTCGACGGTGGGCGTGCTTTGCTCCCCGCGCTGCCCTACACTCTCCTTGAACATCCGCGGCGCCCTCGGCGGGTCGCCGCCGCGCCTTGAGGGGGGAGCATGAACAAGCCCGTCATGTCGCCGCGCGCGCTTCTGGATCAGAGCCAGCGCGGGCTCGATCGTCAGCGCTACATGATCAAGCACGGGGCGCTGGCCGCGCTGCTGGGCTCCATGGCCGGAGCGTGGCACACGGCGCTGGAGCCGGGGGCGGCGCCGCCGACTCGCCGTGAGATCGAGGGGCTGCGGCGGAGCCTTGAGGCGCTCTTCGAGGCCGATCTGGCCAACGTCAGGGACGGGATCTACCCGCGAGCGCTGCTGCACCGCTTCCCGACGCGCCGCTACCTGAAGCAGGTCGTGCCGGAGGGGCTGGTGGAGATGGGGCGGATCTTCGCGCGGCGGCGGCGCGGGGCCTGCCAGGACTTGCCCGAGGGCGAGGATCTGAGCGCCTACCCGGCCTATTACGCGCGCAACTTTCACTGGCAGACGGACGGGTGGCTCAGCGACCGCTCGGCGCGCTATTACGATCTGAGCGTGGAGTTCCTCTTCGGGGGCACCGCCGACATCATGCGGCGGATGGGGATCCGGCCTGTGGTCGAGGGCATCGCCGGGGTGTCGCGGCCCAGGGTGCTGGATCTGGCCTGCGGGACGGGGCGCTTCCTGGCCCAGCTCCACGAGGCCGTGCCCCGGGCGCGGCTGTACGGGCTGGATTTGAGCCCGCATTACATCCGGCACGCGCGCCGGGCGCTGGAGCGCGTGGACGTGGGCTGGCTGACGGAGAACGCGGAGGCGGTGCCCTTGGACACCGGCTCGATGGACTGCGTCACCTCGGTCTTCCTCTTCCACGAGCTGCCCAGGGACGTGCGGCGCAGGGTGATGGCCGAGGCGCTCCGGGTGGTCCGGCCGGGCGGCCGCTTCGTGATCGTGGACTCGGCGCAGCTTGACGCCGAGGGGCTCGCGCCCTTCCTGGAGCGCTTCCCCGTGCTCTACCACGAGCCCTATTACAAAAGTTACCTGAGGGACGATCTGGGCGCGGCGCTGGCGGAGGTCGGCTTTGAGGGGATCGAGTCGCGGACGCACTTCGTGTCGAAGGTGGTCGTAGGGGTCAAGCCGCAGGCGCGCTGAAGGCAGGGCAATCCCAAGGTCGGCGCCGAGTTGATCTCGTTGACGGGAAGCTGAGAGGGTCTGCCCCTCGATTCTTGATGGCCCGTCGCCAGCCCCGCCGGATGGCGGGGCGACGCAGGACAAAACCCAAGGCCCGGGCGCAAGCCCGGGTGGACCGTCAACGTGCAGATCGCATCAACGAAGTCGACTCGTTGATCTCTCCTTGTCCATCAACGAAGTCGATTCGTTGATCCCTCCTTGTCCATCAACGAAGTCGACTCCAGGATCCCGACGTGCCCGTCAACGAAGTCGATTCGCCGATCTCGACGTGTCCGTCATCGAAGTCGACTCGCCGATCTCGACGTGTCCGTCACCTCTACTGATTCGCCGATCCCGACGTGACCGTCAACGAAGTCGACTCCCCGATCCGCCGTGTCCCAACCGCGAGCGTCCCTCCCCCTTGCGAAGCGGAGGCAGTGCCGAGGGTCACTGACCCCTCGGGGGAGGACAGGAGGGGAGTTGCCTTGTCCGTCAACGAAGTCGACTCGCCGATCCCGACGTGTGCGCCAGCGAGGTCGTTACGATGATCTTCAAGTGTGCGTCAACAAAGTCGAATCGACGATCCCGAGGTGCCCGTCATCGAAGCCGGCAGGTCGCCCTCGGGTGAGATCAGCCGCGCAGCTTGCGCAGGAACTCGTGGAGGAAGGGGCCGGCGATGATCCAGAGGAGCCCGAGGGGCGCGAGCGTCCAGGTGGCGCGCTGGAGGTCGTGGCCGGCCAGGGCGTGGAAGGCCTCGTTGATGTGCCAGCCGACGTTGGGCTGGTAGGGGGTCCAGAGGGCGGCCAGGGGGATGAGGGCGACGAAGAGGGTGGCGGCGACGCCGGCCCACAAGGCCCAGGCGCGCAGGCGGACGATCCCGACGACGGCGGCGGTGGAGGTGATCAGGGTCATCAGGGCGCCGAAGATGGCCAGATCGCTGGGCAGGCGGTTGGCGTGGTCGATGAACTCGGTGGCGGCGAAGCCGAGCCAGGCCAGGCCGACGGCGCAGGCCAGCAGGCGGGCGCGGCCGTAGCTCAGGGTGGCCCAGCCGGTCAGGGTGTCCTGGCCTTCGAACTTGCGCGCGAGCCCTCGGCCCATCAGGAGGAGGGTGGGGGCCAGGACGAGGGCCAGAGCGGCGGCCAGGGCGGCGGGGATGCCGCGGCCCTCGTGCCAGTCGGCCAGGAACTCGGTCTGCCAGAGGACCTGGGGCAGCAGGACGCCCCAGAGGGTGATCAGGGTCAGGATGCGGGCGCGGGGCCGGCTGCGCCAGAGGGCGGCGGCCGAGGCGGCGAGCATCGCGACGGCCAGCAGCGCCATGGGGATGCGGAAGAAGCCCAGGTAGCTCCACGTCATGCCGCTGACGTGGAGGCCGATGCCGGCGGGGTCGACCCTCAGATCGGAGGGAGCGTAGCGGAAGAAGTCCTCGTAGAAGTAGGCGGCGCTCAGGGCGGCGTAGGCGGCCGAGAGCGCGCCGATCCCGAGGGCTGCGACGCGGACTCGGAGGCTCTGGGGGCGGCTGAGGGCTTCTTGCGTGGACATGGCGGGCTCCTTGGGCTTTGAGGGTCGCGGTGAGGTCGAGCGCCTGATCGTCATGATGAGGCGAGCTTGTCGCGCTTTCAAGCCGGGCTCGGGTTGCGGCGGCCTGGATCAGGCGCGTTGGATCCCAACAGCGCCGGAGGTCGGAGATCGTCCGGGTTCGACGGGGATTTCTTGAGGCGGGCCGAGGGGCGCGTCAGGTCAGCCGGCGCGGGTCGGGGAGCGCGACGGCGGCGCGGAGGATCTCGGCGGGGTGGAGGGAGCGGCGCCCGGTGCCGTCGAAGATCTGGTGTCGGCAGCTCGTGCCGGAGGCGGCCCAGATCGTGTCCTCGGGGGACTGGCGCACGGCGGGCAGCAGGATGAGCTCGCCGATCTGCATGGACAGGTCGTAGTGCTCGACCTCGTAGCCGAAGGAGCCGGCCATGCCGCAGCAGCCCGAGGGGATGGCGGAGACCTGGGCGTTGGGGATGATCGAGAGGGCCTTGAGGGTGGGCTCGATGCCGACGAGGGCCTTCTGGTGGCAGTGGCCGTGGACCTTGATGTGGCGGGCGAGGTTGTCGAAGACCAGGTCGCCGAGCTGCCCGGCGTCGTGGGCGCGCGCGATGAACTCCTCAAAGAGCAGCGCGGCGGAGCCCACGGCGCGGGCCATGGCGACGAGTTCGGGGCCCTGGACCAGATCCGGGGCCTCGTCGCGGAAGGTCAGGATGGCCGAGGGCTCCAGGCCGACGATCGGCAAACCCGCGTCCACAAAGGGGAATAGCCCCTCGATGGCCTGGGTGATGACGGAGCGCGCGCGCCGCAGCAGCCCCTTGCTGATCTGGGTGCGGCCGCTGGTCAGGCCCTGGGTGACGATCACCTCGAAGCCGGCGGCCTCCAGGAGTTCGACGGCCGCGATCCCGACGTGGGGGTCGTTGAAGTGGACGAAGGCGTCGTTGAAGAGGACGACCTTGCCGCGCTGTCCGCGGCCGAGGGGCTTGTGGCGGCGGGCCCAGGCGCCGAAGGTCTCGCGGGCCAGGGGCGGGATCTGGCGCTTCGGGTGGACGCCGAGGAGCTTCTTGCCCAGCGGCGTGTTCAGCAGCGCGTTGGACAGGCCGGGGGTCAGCGCGCCGAGGCGGCTGAGGGGCGCGAACTCGCCCAGCACCCTGGCGCGCAGCGGCACCCCGTGGCGGTCGTGGTGGCGCTGGAGGAACTCGGCCTTCATGCGGGCCATGTCCACGCTGGCCGGGCACTCGGACTTGCAGCCCTTGCACGACAGGCACAGATCGAGCGCCTCGTAGAGCTCGGCGCTGGCCAGCGCCTCGAAGGGATCGGGCGCCATGAGCGCCTTGCGGAAGAGGTTGGCCCGGCCCCGCGTGGTGTGCTGCTCCTCGCGGGTGACCATGTAGGAGGGGCACATGGTCCCGCGGCCCGGGCTCCTGCGGCAGACCCCGGCGCCATTGCACTTCTCGGCCGCCCGCACCAGCCCGAAGTCCGAGGACCAGTCGAAGATCGTCTCGATCTCGGGCTGCGGCGTGGAGGGGTCGATGCGCAGATCGACGTCGATGGGCAGGGGGTCGACGATCTTGTGCGGGTTCAGGATGTTGTCGGGATCGAAGATCCCCTTGAGCTCGCCCAGGGCGCGGTGGACGGTCGGGCCGAGCATCCGCTCGATGAAGGGCGCCCGCAGCCGGCCGTCGCCGTGCTCGCCCGAGAGCGAGCCGCCGAACTCGGCCACCAGGTCGGCCACGTCCGAGGCGATGCCCCGGAACTGCGCCATGCCGGCCTCGGTCTTGAGGTTGATCTCGGGGCGCAGGTGAAGCTCCCCCACCGAGGCGTGGGCGTAGTAGACGCACTGGGTGCCGTAGCGCGCCATCAGCTCGCCCATGCGGGCGACGTAGGCCGGCAGATCGGCCACGGCCACGGCCGTGTCCTCGATCACCGTCACGGCCTTGACGTCCCCCGGCACGCCCATCAGGAGCCCCAGGCCCGCCGAGCGCAGGTCCCAGACCCGGCTCAGCAGCGGCGGCCGGACGATGGGGAAGGCGTAGCCCAGGCCCGCCCGCCGCAGGCCCGCGATCAGCGCGTCGGCGGCCTCCTGCAAGCCCTGATCGGTGTCGTTGAAGAGCTCGATGACCAGCACCGCGTCGGGGTCGCCTTCGAGCCAGAAGCGGTTGCGCGCCTGCTCGATGTTCTCCGTCGTCGCCTCCAGGATGCGCCGGTCGAAGAGCTCGACGGCGGCAGGGCCGTGCTCGACGGCCAGGATCGTCCCCCGCATCGCCGCGTCGAGGGTGTCGAAGTGGGCGCAGATCAACAGCTTCTTCTTCGGGAGTTGGACCAGCGAGAGGGTCGCCTCGGTGGTCAGCGCCAGCGTCCCCTCGCTGCCGCACAGCAGCCTGCACAGGTTGAAGGCCGGCCCGTCGGGCACCCAAGGCTGCCCCATGGCCAGCATGTCCAGCGCGTAGCCGGTGTTGCGCCGGCTGATCTCGGCCCTCGGGTAGCGCGCCAGGATCTCGGCCCGGTGCCGGTCGACCAGCGCCGTGGCCCCCCGGTAGATCGCCCCCTCCAGGTTCCGCAGCGACTTCTTGGCCGCCAGCTCCTCGGGCGACAGCGGCCCGAAGCGCGCCGTCGAGCCGTCCGACAGGATCGCCTCGACCTCCAGCGTGTGCTCGCGGGTCGAGCCCCAGATGATCGAGTGCGTGCCGCAGGCGTTGTTGCCGATCATCCCCCCGATCATGCACCGATCCGAGGTGGAGGTCTCGGGGCCAAAGAGCAGCCCGTGTCGCGCCAGCAGATCGTTGAGGTCGTCGCGGATCACCCCCGGCTGGACGACCACCCGGCGGGCCTGCGGGTCCACCGACAGCACCGCGCTCATGTGCCGCGAGACGTCCACGACCAGCCCCGATCCCACACACTGCCCCGCCAGGCTTGTCCCGGCCGCCCTCGGGATCAGCGGGATCTTGTGGCGGGCGGCGAAGCGCACGATCGCCGCGCAGTCCTCCTTGTGCCTCGGCCGCGCGACCCCCAGCGGCATCTCCTCGTAGAGCGACGCGTCCGTCGCGTAGAGCAGCCGAGAGACTGGGTCAAAGCTCACCTCACCGTCAATCTCTCGATCAAGACCTGCGAGAAGTGCTGTTCTTGCCCTGTCGGGCATGGGGAGGGTGATGGCCAATCCTCGCGCTCCTGGTGGTGTGGGGCCTCAGCCCCGGCCCCTCTTCTCGACGACGCCGAAGGCGAAGTACTCCTGGGCGGATCGGTAGGCGACCTGGGCGCGATCGGTCAAGGGCAGCTTGTCGGGCGAGACGCCGAAGCAGGCCAGGAAGGCCTCGGTGCGCTCGGCTCGCCGCTGACCGAGCGCCTCGGCGCCATCGAGCATCAGCGTCATCGGCGGCGGAGACAGGCAGCGCAGCTTCAGCGGCCAGCGCCCCAGCAGCCGCCCGCCGATCCGCGCGCTGAGCGCCGCCGTCGCCGGAGCGCCGTCGAGCGCCGCCGCCAGCCGCCCCTCCAGCGCGATCCCCCCGTGCGCGCTGGCCGCCGGGTCCTGCTCCCACGCCCAGACCTCTTGAAGCAGCCCGCGGGCCGCCCTGGCCTGCTCGCGCGGCACCCCGCGCTCCCTGAGCGCCGCCCCGAGCCGTTCGGCGGCCTCCCGCAGCGCCTCGCCGACGATCCTGCGCGCGCTCTGGTTGTCGGCAGGCGCGCTGGCAACCTCGCCCATTGACCCTTCCTCTGTCCGCGCCGAGGCTGCTCCCGGCAACCTCGCTCATGTACTATGGGATCGTGTCCCGGTCGGAGTAAAGGGAGGGCGGCGCGCCTTGGCGTCGTCGCGGTCGATCGGCGACCAGGGGAGGGGGTCATGGGGCGAGTTGTTCAGGGGAGGGCGCTGCCGGTCGAGGCGGCGCGCCTGTGCGAGGCGCTTGGGGCGCCGCTGGCGCTGGTCGAGCACCTGGAGCGGGTCCACGAGGCGGCCGTCAAGATCACCGAGGGGCTGGGGTCGCGCTTCCCGGCGCTGGCCGTGGACGTCGAGGCGGTGCGGCTCGGGGCCGCGATCCACGATCTGGGCAAGGCCCGCCACCTGGGGGAGCTGACCGGGCCGGGCGAGCGGCACGAGATCGACGGCCCCGCCATGCTGGAGGCCGAGGGCCTGGCGCCCTCGATCGCCCGCTTCGCCCGAACCCACGCCCGCTGGTCCGAGCCGGGGACGGCGATCGAGGATCGCCTGGTGGCCTGGGCCGACAAGCTCTGGAAGGGGCGGCGGGACGAGGCGCTGGAGGCGGCGCTGGCCGAGGAGGTCGCCGCCGCGACCGGCGAGCCGCCGTGGGCGGTCTTCGCGGCGTTGGACGACGTGGCTCAGGCGGCGTCCGGGCAGGTCGCTGAGCGGGTTTGATCCCCGTTGGCCCTCAAGGCCACCGCGCGCCAGGGCGAGTCAGGGCTTGAGGTCGCGGGGGGCGGGCTTGCCCTCGGCGCGCCACTGATCGACGGTCTTCTTGTCGACCTTGGGGACCCAGCGAGGCCGCAGCGGGGAGTCGCCCCAGCGGGTGATCTCCTGGACGGGCAGCGCGCCGTTGGCGGCGGCCTCGTCGTATTCGTAGACGTCGCCGTAGATGACGGCGTGGCCGGCCTCGTTGACCTCGACGGTGCGGTAGACGGTGATGGTGGGGATGGGGGTCTTGAGCTGGAAGCCGCGCTGGATCTTCTGGGCGCGGAAGGCCTGCTCGATCTCCAGGCCGTCGTAGCCGTCGCGCTCGAGCAGCCAGCGGGCCAGCGGCACGGCCTCGTCGACCCGCATGCAGCCGTGCGAGAAGGTGCGGATCCGGTTCCTGAAGAGCCAGGGGTCGTTGGTGTCGTGCAGGAAGATGGAGTTGGACTCGGTCAGCAGGAACTTGACCTTGCCCAGCACGTTGGCCTCGCCGGGCCCCTGGACGTAGATCTTGCGGCCGTTGGGCAAGGTCTGGGCCGTAATGTTGTTCTCTTCCAGGTACTTGGGGTTCTTCTCCAGATCGCCGACGAGCTCGCCCTTGGAGACGCGCGGCGGCAGGATCCAGTCGGGGTTGACGACGATGTTGTGGAGCTGGGTGTCAAAGAGGGTGGTGCGGTTGATGTGGCCCTGGATGAGCTTGTACTTGTCGTCGTCGAGCTTGTTCGAGCCGATGATGACGCGGTGGCGGCGGATGACCTTGCCGTCCATGATCACGCTCAGTTCGAAGGAGGGCAGGTTGACGACGATGTAGAAGTCGCCAAGCTGCCCGGTGGGGCGCTCGCGGATGCGCTGGAGCGCCATCTTGATCTGGCTGACGCGCCGTGACATGGGGACGTTGAGGCTGGCGGTGGTCTGCGCGTCGACGAAGCCGGTCTCCTCGAGGTTGTGCTCGCGCTGGTAGGTCTTGACGGCCTCGATGGTGCTGTTGTTGTAGATCAGGTCGGGTTCGAAGTCGTAGTAGTCCTCGCACTTGAGGCGCTCCTGGAGCTTCTTGACCTCGACGCCTGGCTTGACGCCCTTGTCGAAGGTCCAGTTCTTCGGCAGCTCCGGGCAGCCGCCCTTGTCCTGGCGGGTGCGGTACTCGGCAAAGACCTTCAGCAGCGGGGTGTATTGCGGGTCGTTGGGCTCGAGCTTCTTGAGGGCCAGGGCCGGGTCGGGCTCCTTGAAGAGCTCCCCGAGGGCTTCGAGGATCGCGGCCTCGTTGTCCTGGACGTACTTCTCCTTGTCCTTGGTCACCTCGTGCGGGCCTGCGCTCTTGAAATACTTGAAGTCCAGCAGCAGGCGCACGAGGGCCTGGGCGAGGGTGATCTCGATCCCGGCGATGGCGTCGCCGCTGGCCGCCTCGCTGGCGCGCACGGCCTTGATCTGCACGGCCAGTTCAGCCAGCGCGACCGGCGAGGACTTGACCTCGCCGCCCTTGAGGGCCTCGGCGGCGCGGCCTCGGTCGAAGGTCGGCCAGGCCAGCATGTCGACGATCGCCTGTCCGGCGGCCCCGGAGCCCTCGGGCGGCTTGATCTTGCTCAGGCCGGTCTTGTCGGCCCACAGGCTCAGGAGGCTCTTGAGGCCGGGCAGGTCGTAGGGCTCAGTCTCGATGGCGTGGGCGTCCAGGGCGTCGAGGCGCTCGACGAGGGCCCGCCCCATCGGGGTCAGCATGCCCTCGCAGGCCAGGCGGCAGGGGCCGAGCTGGGCGTGGAGCTTGCGCCGCAGATCCTTGAAGCCCTCCGAGCGCTCGATGGCGGCCTGGTGCGAGGCCGGGAGCTCCGCCGGCGGCGCGTTGGCCGCTGGCGCGGCCTCGCCAGCCTTGGCGCCGTGGATCTCGGCGTGGGCCTTCTCGATGGCGTCGACGAGCTGCTCGACGCTGGGGTCGACGGGCGTGGCCTTGGCCTTGGGCGCCCCGCCGTCGCCGCAGGCGCTCAGGGCCAGGGCCGCCAGCGCGAGGGCGGTCGCGCGCCAGAGCCCCTTCGGGGAGCGGGCGCCGCTCTTTGGTGTCGTGTTCATGGAATCTGACCTCCTGGTCGCCCCCCTGGCCGACCCATCCCTGGTCAGCGGCGGCTCCTCATCACGCGATCGAACAACATCTTGCCGCGCTCCACCCCCGCGGCGCCCAGGCGGACGGCGCGCTCGGCCGGTGTCTCGGGGACGCGCTCCTCCGGCGGCGGCAACAGGCGCCTTGTGCGGCGCTCAGATCCAGAGAGGTCGCCGGGGGCGTAGAAGCCTTCGGGCGGCGCGCTGCGCAATGCCTCAAGCAGCCCCTCCTTCTCGAACCTGTAACGCAATACTACGGCGCCCTTGCGGATGTCCACATCGTGGATGTTCAGGTACTGCATCGGCGTCAGTTGGACGTGCCCGATCGGCGTCTCCTTGGCGACGAGCGACTGGATCGGCCCCAGCGTCGACAGGTCGACGTGCAGCCGGCCATGCTCGTAGTTGATGTTCTTCGGGAAGCGATCCCTGACCAGCTTGAGCAAGGTCGGCGTGTGCAGGATCGTCGTCAGGAGCGCCTTGGCCATCGGCGACAGCTTGCGCCGGCCCGTGCTGCCCTCGTCCACCTGCAAGCCCCCGCGCGGCTTGATCAGCACGAACTGGTTGGTCGGGTCCAGCCTCAGCCGCTCCAGATCAAACTTCTGCTTGACCTTCGGCCGCAGCGGCAAGCCCTGCTCGCGCAGGTCAAGCTGCACGGAGAGTTCGAAGAAGCCCGACTGGCAGGCCAGCTCCACCGACACCAGCGGCATCGGCAGCGGCAGCCCCGACAGCAGCCGGTTGAGCATCTTCTCCGGGATCGCCACCTCGCCCTTGTCCAGGGTCAGCAGCGTGTTGGCGGCAAGGATGTCGGCCAGCAGGACCGGTGGCTGCATCGTGACCTCGCTCTGTGTGCGTCCGTGCGCATTCCGGCGGCGCGACGCCGGGCCTGCGGACCCTCGTTTGCGCCTCGGCCCCTTGTTGTAGCCGATCCCGGGGCCGATGACGAATTTCCAGCCGCCCCCCCAAGCGCGCCTCGCTTGCGGATGTCGAATTTTTAGATGGATGTGGCGTCGATCCAGCGATTTTATCGATGAAGGAGGGTGGCCGGGCTACATGTTGCGCCGGTACTGGCCGCCGACGGCGTAGAGCGCGCCGGTGATCTGCCCGAGGCTGGCGACCCGGACGGTCTCCATCAGCGCGTCGAAGATGTTCTCGTTGCGCAGCGCCGCGCGCTGGAGTCGGGCCAGGGCCGTGGGGGTGGCCTCGGCGTGGGCGGCCTGGAACTGTCGCAGGTGCCGAAGCTGGGTCTGCTTCTCCTCCTCGGTGGCCCGCGTCAGGGCGATCTCGGCGGCAGCCCCGGCGGCCGCGTCGGCCTCCGGGTCGAGGTAGGTGTTGACGCCGATGATGGGCAGCTCGCCGGAGTGCTTCTTGATCTCGTACTTGATGGACTCGTCCTGGATGCGCCCGCGCTGGTACTGCGTCTCCATCGCGCCGAGCACCCCGCCCCGATCCGAGAGCCGCTCGAACTCGGCCAGCACGGCCTGCTCGACCAGATCGGTCAGCTCCTCGACGACGAAGGAGCCCTGCCAGGGGTTCTCGCACCGCGTCAGGCCGAACTCCCGGTTGATGATCATCTGGATGGCCATGGCGCGGCGCACGGACTCGGCCGTCGGCGTCGTGATGGCCTCGTC
>SYOX01000217.1 GCA_005804885.1 Pseudomonadota bacterium | reverse complement strand
GGCGCCCCCGCCGCCGATGGCGGCACGCCCGTCGATCCTGCCGCCGCCCAGGGCGGCGCCCCCGCCGCCGATCAAGGCGGCGCCCCCGCCGATCCCGCCGCCGCCCAGGACGGCGCTGCGCCCGTCGGCGAGCTCCCCCTCGGCCAGAACGACGCCGCCTTCCTCGAAGGGATCGCTGGCGACGGGCCGCTCTACACCACCATCGTGACCTCGATGGGCAACCTCAACTGCGAACTCTATGAGAAGCAGGCCCCCAACGCCGTGATGAACTTCGTCGGCCTTGCCCGCGGCCTCAAGCCCTTCCGCGACGCCACCGGCGCCGTGGCCAAGAAGCCCTTCTACGAGGGCGTCACCTTCCACCGCGTGATCCCCAACTTCATGATCCAGGTCGGCGATCCCACCGGCACCGGCGCCTACAACCCCGGCTACGGCTTCGGCAACGAGATCGACCCCGGGCTCAAGCACGACCGCGGCGGCCTGCTCTCGATGGCCAACACCGGACGCCCCAACTCCAACGGCTCGCAGTTCTTCGTCACCGAGGTCGCCACGCCCTGGCTCGACGGCAAGCACCCGATCTTCGGCGCCTGCGACGACGCCAGCGTCGAACTCATCAAGAAGATCGCCCGCGTCCCGACCGGCCCTGGCGACAAGCCCCTCGAGCCCATCACCATCACCTCCGTCTCCTTCCGCCGCGGCAAGTAGGCGACCTCCTCAGCGGCTCGCCCCGGCGGGCCGCCCACGTTGAGACTAAGAAGGGCCGGCGCGCGTTGGAAGACGCGCCCGGCCCTTCTTCGTCTCAGCGCGTGAGCGCCGCCTCAGCGCTTGACCCGGACCTTGTTCTTGATCGACGGCTCCAGGCCCTCCTCGCTGGGCTTGAAGCGGATCTCGGTGCGGATTTCGAAGGTCATGGAAGTGAGGAGCTTTCGCATCTCTCCCGAGACGTTGATGGTCTGAAGGAAGCGCTGGATCTCCGCGGTGAGGACGCGCCTGAACTCCTTGCGGATCCCGCTGGACGGCCCGCCGAAGGTCTCATCCTCCTTCGGCAGCGGGATGTCGTCGATCAGCTCCTGGACGCTCTCCTCGGAGATGGCGTCGGCGCCAGAGGCCACGACCCGCTTGAGGAGATCGGGCAATATCGACTCGACGATGGAGCCCACCATGCGCTTGACGCCCTCGGCGGGGTTGCGGGGATCGATCTTGTCTTCGAAGTCCTCCTCGATCACCACGCGAGGCTCTCGACCCGGCGCGGAGTCGGGCGCCGCCTGGGGAGGCGTCGCGCCCGAGTCCCGCTCCGGCGCCGGTCGCCCCTCGGGAGCATCGGCGGCGGGGTCGACGCGCAGGATGAGGCGCTTCTTGCGCTTCTCGATCTTCTTGCGCACGAGCCGGACCTTGCGCCTGAGCTCGCCGCCCTCGCGGGTGTCGTCCTGGTCGCTCATCGCGCCAGCGAAGCCTCCAGCCGGGCGACCGTCTTTCGAGTCTGATCGAGGGCGGCATTGCGACCGGCGGGATCGACCCGCTCCAGGTAGCGCTTGAGGAAGTAGAGGGCGCGACCTGGGTCAGCCAGGTGGACGTAGACCTCGCCGAGGGCGCCCAGGACGCGCCCGTCGCCGGGATCGCTGCCCAGGGCAAGCTCCAGATCCTGGGCGGCCTCCTCATAGCGCCCCAGCGCCATGAGGCTCCGGCCGCGGGACAGGCGCACGCCATGATCGTCGGGGTGCTGATCGGACAGCGGGTCCAGGACGCGCAGCGCCATGGCGTGGCGCCCCGCCTCGGCGTAGGAGGCCGCCAGCTCAAGCTGCGCCTCGACCCCCTGACCAAGGCGAGGGTCGTCGACGCCCTTGTCGGCCTGCGCCTTGAGCTTCTGGCGGGCGCGGGCGATGTTCTCCGAGGCCGCGGCCATGTCCGGCTGGCGCTCCAGAACCTTGTCCCAGGCCCCGATGGCGCCGACCAGATCGCCGCTGATGGCCAGCGTCACGCCGAGCTTGTAGAGGGCCTCGATCCCGGCGTCCTGGCGCGCCGCGCCGCGGTAGAAGCGCACGGCCTCGGTGGGGTTGCTGGCCTCGAAGGCCATATCCCCTCGCTTGAGCAGATCGGCGAGCGCCCCTTCTGCGGCGGGCCCCTCGACGACGTCCACGACGGCAGCGTCGGAGGCGCCTTCGTCTTGAAGGTCCTCGCCCCCCTCCTCACCGCCGGAGGCGCCGTCGGCCGCGACGTCGTCGGCCAGATCAACGCTGTCGATGATCTCCTTGGCCCGCGCGACCCACTTCTGCTCAGCGGGGCGCTTCTCCTTCTCGACGTAGATCTTGAACGCTTCTACGGCCTTGGCGTTGTTGCCGGCCTTGTGGTGAGACTGCCCGAGGCCGTAGTAGGCGTCGGGGTCGTCCGGGGTCACGATGATGTACTGCTGGTAGAACTTGATCGCATCCTCGTACTCGCCCATCTTCCGGTAGGTGTAGCCGAGCAGGTAGAGGCCGCGGTGCCAGTCCGGGATCGCCTCCAGCCCGTTCTTGTAGACCTTGATGGCGTCCTCCCACTGGCGGCGCCCCGCCAGCGCGTCGCCGAGCCCCTCGTAGGCGGCCACGCTCCTGGGGTCCTTGGCCAGCGCCTCTCTGAAGACGGCCTCGGCGCGCTCGTAGGACTTCTCCTTGAGGAGCTGGTTGGCCTTCTTGACCAGCGACTCGGCGCTCATGGCGTCCTGCGCGAGGACGACGGGGGCTTTGATCACCGCGACCGCCGACACCGACAAGGCCAGCGCCAGGCCAAGACACCACCTCTGAAGAACCCTGCCAGTCGCCATCGCCACGATCTCCCTGGCCCTCGTCGGCCCCAAGCGTGCGAACCCTTACGGGAGCAAGGGTCGGGCCAGCAACATCCCACAACGGACCCTATCAGACAAGATGATGAAGATTGGGGAGGAAGGGCGAGGGGGTCGAACCCTCACCGATGGCCCCCGGTGGGCCGGCCCTTCATGTCGCCCAGGAAATCTACCCTGACTCCTGGGCGGGGTTGCCGCCATTTGCGCAGCTTGATGGCGTTTAATCTCCCAGATCATTTTGAGATCGCCCGTCCTGCCATTGGACGATCAACCCATAGAGAGGGTCGAGCCAGATTCGAACTGGCATCTGGCGAGGTTAGCCCGGGAGAGATCGATTCAAGCTTGACGGCGAATGCTGAGTCTGAGCAAAAAATTAAGCTTGAGGTCCGAGCGTGCTGCCTCTTCCATTGGGCTACCGAGCCACAACATGGCCCGGGCGGGAGTCGAACACCGCACTGTGACACACCAGGATTCAATCTCAGCTTCAGTCTCAGTCTTGACCCACCCAGTTTGCCTATGGCTGGTCGGGTGAATCACGCTCTGCCGCCTTCTTTAAGGCAGGAACCCCAGAAGATCCAGCCCCCCGAGGCCTCATCGACCCTCGCGGATGAAGAAAATCCGGGGCGGCGTCAGGGGGCGAAGATCCAGGACAGCACCTTGGCGCCGACCTTGACGTCCTCGACCTCAAGCTCGTTGGCGTCCTCGCGGGCGTGCTTGACGGCGACCTGGAGCTTGTCGACGCGCTCCATGAGCACCTTGACCCGCTGGGCCGACTGCGCCCCCGAGTACTTGATCGTCTTCCAGTTGCCCACCACCACGTCCTCGTGCCAGACCTCCGTCTGCGCCGGGTGATCCTCGGTGGCCTCGTACTTGACCAGCACGCGGGGCACCTTCTTGGTCCGGTGCGTCTCGACCGTCTCGGTCGCGTAGCAGTTCTGGTTCTCGTCCCACCGCCACGACTCCGAGGCGTCCAGGGTCGGCAGCTTCTCGATGAAGGTCTTCAGATCCGAGAGCTGCTTCTCGATGAAGAGCAGGTAGGTCACCGGGACGTCCTTGAGCAGCGGCTCGCCGTCGATCATCACGTCGGCCTTGGCCCCCATGTTGCCCCAGTCCTTCGTCGCCACGACGTCAAAGAGGCGCTCCAGGAGCTCGTGGGCCTCCTTGATGGCCTCCTGCGAGCGCAGCTGCACCCGCGTCTGCTCCGCCGGCAGGATGTCCCCGTCGTCGTCCCGGGGCGTGTAGACCCGCGAGATGCCCCCGATCAGCGCGCTCTTCTGCAGCTGGTGGTGGATCTTCGTAAACTGCTTGTAGACGTTCGACTTGACCGCCTTCTCGACGGACACGATCTTGTTCAACGAAACTTTCTTGGACATGACACTCTCCTTACCATAAATATCAATTATAACACTGAAATACTGACTTGACCCGGAAGGGTCACGGGTCGGCAGGCTCGACGTTGGCCGGAAGGTTAACCACGCATCCGACCCGCGCAAGCCTCAGCGCGCAGCCCCGATCGCGGACGCGGCCGCCGCACCCGCCCTCGGATCGACCCCCCAGCCAAGCTGCGCCAGCGACTCGCCGAGCGCCCCCAGCGCCATCACGACGTCCTCGACGGTGAGGCTGCCGAGGTGCCCGATGCGCACGATCCGCCCCTTGAGGCTGTCCTGCCCCCCCGAGATCACCACGCCCCGATCCCGCACCGCCCTCACCAGCGCCTGCCCGTCGATCCCCTCCGGGACGAGCAGCGCCGTGACCGCGTCGCAGGGCACCTCGGCGAAGCAACCCAGCCCCAGCGCCGCCCCCCCCGCCCGAGCCGCCCTCCCCGCCAGCGCGTGCCTCGCCCAGAGCCCTTCGAGGCCCTCACCGCGCAGCCCCTCCAGCGCGGCGCTCATCCCCATCCACAGGGTGATGGCCGGCGAGAAGGCCGTCTGGCCAGTGGCCTGCTTGTCGGCCTCCCGGCGCAGATCGAGGCTGAAGCGCGGCAGCCCCGGCGATGGCTGGAGCCGCCACGCGCGGGGGCTGATGGCGACCGCGCAGAGGCCGGGCGGGACCGCGAAGATCTTCTGGCTGCCCACCACGAGGCCGTCGATCCCGAGCCTGTCGGCCGGCAGCGGCATCACCCCCACCGCCGTGATCCCGTCGACCAGCAGCACGACGTCATCCCGGCGGCGCACCACCGCGCAGAGCGCCTCGATGGGGTGGACCACCCCCGTCGAGGTCTCCACCGCCGTCAGCGCCACCGCCTTGACCTCCGGATGCGCGTCGAGCAGCGCCGCGAGGGCCTCCGGCTCGGCCGCCCTGCCCCACTGGACGGCCAGCTCAAGCGACGGGACCCCGTAGGCCCGCGCGATCTGCCCCCAGCGCTCGGCGAACTTGCCCCCGCCGACCGAGACGAAGAGCCCGCCCGGATCGACGAAGTTCGCCACCAGCGCCTCCATCCCCGTCGTGCCCGTCCCCGTCAGCGCCACCGCCTCGCCCTCGGCCTGCATCAGCCAGCGCAGGTCCTCACGCACTTGCGCGACGATGGCCGCGAAGTCCGGCGTCCGGTGGTGCGGCATCGGCGCGGCCATGGCCCGCTGGACGGCCTCGGATACGGGGACCGGGCCGGGACAGATCAGCCGAGGTGGCCCTATCTCATTCATGTTGCTCAAGATCTGCGCCCCTGGAGGTGGGTGGAGGCGCGGGGCCGGGAGCCTCAGACGGTCCCGGTGTAGAGGTAGGCCGCGCCGAAGCTCATCTTCTCATGGCGCACGTCGCGCAGGCCAGCCTCACGCATCAGATCGGCGAAGTCCGAGGGCGACGGGAAGGCCTGGATCGACTCCTGAAGGTAGCGGTACTCCTTCGACCCCGAGAGCAGCGCGCCGAGCCGGGGCACGACGTGGTGGACGTGGAAGCGGGCGAAGGGGGCCATGATGCCCTCGGTCGGCTCCGAGAGCTCAAGGACCACGACGCGGCCGCCCGGGCGAGTCACGCGGGTCATCTCGCGCAGGCCGAGGAGGCGGTCGGGGACATTGCGGATCCCGAAGCTGACGCAGGCCGCGTCGAAGCGGTCGTCTTCGAAGGGCATGGCCTGGGCGTCGGCCTCGACCAGCTCGACGCGCTGCTCCAGGCCCATCTGCTCGATCTTGCGCTGGCCGACCTCCAGCATGCCCTTGCTCGGGTCAAGGCCCGTGACCTGGCCCAGCGGGTGGTAGGTGGCCACGTCAATGGCGACGTCGGCCGTGCCCGTGGCCACGTCCAGCACCCGGCAGCGCCCCTCGCAGCCGAGCGCCAGCACCAGGCGGCGGCGCCAGATCCGATCCAGCCCCAGGCTCATCAAGCGGTTGAGGGTGTCGTAGCGCGCCGCGATGCGGTCGAACATCTGACCGCTGCCGCCTCGCGCGCCGTCGATCTCGGTCATCCTGTCTGTCACAGCCATCTCATGCTCCTTGTTCAGCTCGCCGCTCTACGGCTCTGGGGTCGGCCGCGCCGGTCGGCCTCCGCGATCACGTCCTGGCCGATGGCCTCAAGCTCGCGGGCGTGAAGCGCCTGCGGGCCGTCGCTGCGCGCGGCGGCGGGATCAGGGTGGGCCTCGACGAGCAGGCCGTCGGCGCCGACGGCCAGCGCCGCTCGGGAGAGCGGCCCGATGAGGTCGCGGCGCCCCGCCGCGTGGGAGGGGTCGACCACCACGATCTGCCCGTGGACGTGCTTGAGCAGCGCCACCGCCGAGAGATCGAGGACATTGCGGTAGCTGGGCTCGAAGCCCCGGATGCCGCGCTCGCAGAAGATCACCGGGCCTCCGCCGGCCGCCAGCAGGTGTTCGGCGGCCAGCAGCCACTCGTCGACCAGCGATCCCATCCCTCGCTTGAGCAGGGTCGGCTTGCCGGTCGCGCCGATGGCCCGCAGGAGCGCGAAGTTCTGCATGTTCCGCGCCCCGATCTGGAGCAGGTCCGCGCAGGCGGCCACCTCCTCCACGTCGCCCTCGCCGAGCACCTCGGTGATCACCCCGAGCCCGTGGGCGTCGGCCGCGTCCCGCATCCACGACAGCCCCTCGCGGCCCGTGCCGCAGAAGGCGTAGGGCGAGGTCCGGGGCTTGAAGGCGCCGCCACGGAGGAAGGCGGCGCCGGCGCGGGCGACCATCTGCGCCGAGGCGTGGATCTGCGCCTCGGACTCGACGCTGCAAGGGCCAGCCATCAGGAGCGGCGCGCCGCCTCCGATGACTCGCCCTGCGATCACGACCGGCCGATGGGCGCTGGCGTCCACGCCGGGGTGCGCCGACGGCTCGACGCTGACGTCCGCGACACCCGCCACCGCCAGGATGACCTCCGGCGACACCGCCGCCG
This sequence comes from Pseudomonadota bacterium, assembly GCA_005804885.1. GTDB lineage: Bacteria > Myxococcota_A > Bradymonadia > Bradymonadales > SYOX01. The sequence goes on along the minus strand of SYOX01000217.1, from coordinate 27,831 downwards.
ACCCTGGATCGACGATCAACCCGGCGCCGCTTCGACCCTTGAGCACCCGAGTCCACAGCCCGAGGGCCTGGAGCTTGCTTTTCACCGCGCCGACCTCGGCGCCATCCTCAATCGAGATCCACATGGGCTCTCTCCTCAACGCGCCCTTCGCAGGACGCCGCAGGCCTGCTCCCAGAGTTGCTGGTGCAGGCCGAAAGTATAAAAGTCAACGAACCCGACAGATCGCCGCCTCGACCACCCGCTCCAGGTTGTCCCTGGCCGCCCCGACCGGCAAGCGCGCGAGCTCGGCCGTGGCGGCCTCGCCGCGATCCATGGCGAAGCGGCGGGTCTCCTCCAGCGCCCCGGTCGCGCGCACCTGCGCGACCAGCTCCGACAGCACCCCCGAGGACTCTGGCGCACCGCCCTCGACGATCGCCTTGAGCGAGGCCCTGGCGCCGGGGTCGCGCTCGGCCGCGATGATGAAGGGCCAGGTCAGCTTCCCCTCGCGCAGATCGGCCAGGGCGTTCTTGCCCGTCACGCGCGGATCTCCTTCCAGATCAAGGATATCGTCGACGAGCTGGAAGGCCATGCCCAGCTCCAGCCCGGCCCTGCCGAGCGCGTCGACCACGGGCTGCTCAAGCCCCGCGGCCGTCCCGCCCGCCATCAGCGCGAACCTGAAGAGCGAGGCCGTCTTGCGCTCGATGATCCCCAGGTAGACCTCTCTGTCCGGCACGAAGCGGCCCCGCCGCTCCAGCTGCATCGCCTCGCCGCCGACCATCTCCTGGATGACCTCCAGCAGCGCGGGCATCAAGGTCGGCAGCCCGGAGGCGTGGACCCGCTTGAGCGCCTCGATCAAGAGGTGATCCCCGCCCAGCACGCTGGCCGAGTTGCCGTAGACCACACGGGCCGAGGGCGCGCCGCGCCTGTCCGTGCCCTCGTCGATCACGTCGTCGTGGAGCAGCGTGGCGGCGTGGACGATCTCGCAGGACACCGCCAGATCCCGGACGACGGGCGTCAAGCCCACCCCGCCGACCCGCGCCGCCAGCATCACGCACACGGGCCGCAGCCGCTTGCCCGACAGCTCCAGCAGGTGCCTCGCCGCCAGCCGCCCACGCTGCCCCCGCTCGCCCTCCCTGACGAAGCCCCGGGACAAGGCCACGACCGCCTCCTCAAGCTCGATCAGATCGTCGCCGAGCCACCGCTGGAGCGCGAGCAGGCGCTCCGCGAGCGGATCGACGCCCATCTTGCTCGACACGGACGCGAGCACCTCAAGCACCGGCTCTTGCAAGCCGCTGGCCGCAGGCACGAAGGTGTGCTCTTGCCTCATCGCCGCTCCTCCTCGGGGATCTTCCCCTTTATCTTCAAACACTTGCACTTCCTGATTCGACGCTTTGATCCTGTCGGGCGATCATCGCCCTGACGCTCGACCGCGACAGCTTGCCCAGCGCTCCGCGCGGCAAGGACTCCACCCACACCACTCTGTCCGGCGCCTTGAAGGCCGCCAGACGCCCTCGACACCACGCCCGCAGCGCCTCCTCCGAGGGTCGGGCCGCGCCAGGGGCCAGCACCAGCGCCGCCACCGGGCGGTGGCCCCAGACCTCATCCGGGACGCCCACCACCGCCGCGTCGGCCACCGCCTCGTGCGCCAGCAGCGCCGCCTCGACCTCCCCTGGCGCGATGTTCTCGCCGCCCGAGACGATCGCGTCGTCCGCCCTCCCGTGGACCCGCACCCGGCCCCGCGCGTCGACCTCGCCGCCGTCGGCCGTCACCAGCTCGCCGCCAGCGACGATCGGGCCGCGTATCCTAAGCCGCCCCTCCACCTCGTCCACCCGCGCGAAGGCCAACGGCGCGCCCACGTCCCCTCGCCCGCAAGGCTCCCCTGGCTCAAGGGTGCAGATCTGCGAGGCCGCCTCCGTCATCCCCCAGGTCACCGACACCGGCACGCCCAGCGCCGAGCACCGCTCGATCAGCGCCGCAGGGGCGGGGCCGCCGCCCAGCAGCACGCACCTGAGCCCCGCCGCGAAGGGGGCCGCCGCCCTGGCGTCGAGCACCTGCTCCAACATCTGGGGCACCAGCGACACCAGCGACACCCGGCCCGAGTCCAGCGCCCTGGCCACCTCGACGGCCTCGAAGCCCGCCATCAGCTCCACGGTGGTCCCGTAGAAGGCCGAACGGGTCAGGATCGACAGCCCGCCGACGTGGTTGAGCGGCAGGCAGGACAGCCAGCGATCCTGCGGCGAGAGCCCAAGCCGGATCGCCGAGCCGAAGGCGCTCGTCATCAGCTGCCCCGTCGTCAGCGACACCGCCCTCGGCTCGCCCGTCGTCCCCGAGGTCATCAGCGCAAGCCGGACCTCGTCAAGCGGCCAGAAGCGCTCGGCAGCCTCGGGCGCGGCCACCTCCGCCCTGATCTCGCGCGCCTCGCGCAGCGCCGCCGCACGGCGAGGATCTTCGCTTCGAGCTGGCTCGCGGCCTTCCACGGCGTGAAGATCATCGCCGAGCCGCCCGACCAGGACGACCCCGACCGCCTCCAGGCGACGGATCAGCGCCCCGATCTCGGGCGCAGGAGCCCTCTCCGGCAAGGGGCAGGCCACCGCGCCGATCCAGCCAAGCGCGTGCAGCGCCACCACGAAGGCCCCCGAGGGCTCACCCAGCAGCGCCACCCTGTCCCCGACCCCGACCCCCTGCGCCGCGAAGGCCCCGGCCGCGCGCCGGACCTCGCCGCACAACCGCGACCAGCTCCAGCCCTCCCCCTCCACGACCAGCGCGAGGTGATCCGGGCGGGCGAGCGCCGCGCTCAAGATCGGGTTCGGGATGGACATCATCGCGCTCATCGCCCCACCCCCGGCTCGCCGCAGAGCCCGGCGCCCTGGGGCACCTCGACCCACCCGCCTGCGGCGCAAGGGCGAGGCCACCGCTCGACGCGCCTCGCCCAGCCCTCGGACTGCTCGACAGGGCCGCCCGCGCCTTGCTCCCCCTCGACCTCAAGTCGAGGCCCACCGAGCCCGCAAGCCAGCAGCGGCCCCGGCAGCGACGCGGCCAGGTGCAGCGCGGCCAGCCGCCCGACGACCCCCTCCAGCGCGTGCGTCACCATCACGCCGATCCCCGCCGAGGCCGCGCGGCGCGCCATGCGACGCGCCACCCCGATGCCCCCGGTGAAGGCCGGCTTGAGGACGATAGCGTCCACCGCCTCCGCCTCGATCAGGGACTCCAGCGCCTCGATCCCGGTCAGGGCCTCGTCCGCCGCCACGGGCACCCCGGCCTCTGCCCTCACCCGCGCCAACCCCGCGATGTCATTGGCCTTGACGGGCTGCTCGACCAGCTCGATCCCGTAGCGCGAGAGCCGCCCGAGACGCTCGATCGCCTCCTGCGCCGACCACGCCCCGTTGGCGTCCAACCTCAACGCCCCCTGGCCGATGGCCTCACGGATCGACGCCACCCGCGCCTCGTCCCCGTCGAGCCCCACCTTCACCTTGAAGCGACCAAAGCCCGCCGACCGCGCCCGCGCCGCCTCCTCCGCGCTGTTCACGAGCGCGTGAACTTCAACGCGACCTCGGGGCGCCTCGCAGAGCAGCCCCGCGACGGACTTTCCCAGCCGCCTGCCGAGCAGGTCCAGCAGCGCGACCTCGACCGCGAAGGCCACCTCGGGGCTACCCATGGAGGCCGCCACGTCGGCGGCCGCCTCCGGCGACCTTAGGACCCCCCAGTGCGCGGGATCGGCCGCGCGCAGGGCCTCCAGCGCGGCCTCGAAGCGCGCCCCGTGGCCGCCAAAGCCCGGCCACGGGGCCGCCTCTCCGAAGCCCTCGACGCCGGCCTCGTCGACGAGCCGCACCAGCGCCCCCACCCGCTGGTCAAAGCGCCCGCGCGCCGTGACGACGGGCGGCGACAAGGGCGCTGCGGTGGCGAAGATCTGGACGCGGTCGATCTTCACGGCCCACCCCCGTCCAGGACGATGCCGATGGACAGCAGGAGCCCAAAGGCCAGCTCCAGCCGCGCCGTGGCCCCCAGGTGCGGGTTGAGGGCCGCCCCGTCCAGCCTCCAGATGGCCCGGATCTCCCAGAGCCCCAGCGGCAGCGCCCCGAGAGAGAGCAGCCACCAGGGCCCGACGAGCCCCGCCGCCCAGCCCGCCGCAGGCGCCAAGAAGGCGAAGGCCACCATCATCGCGTACTGTATCCGCGCCGCCCGCGCCCCGAAGCGCACCGCGAGCGTGCGCTTGCTGGCCGCCGCGTCCGTCACCCTGTCTCGCAGGTTGTTGACCACCAGGATCGCCGAGGCCAGCGCCCCGACGGCGTTCGAGGCGAGGAACACCGACCAGGACACCGCCTCCGTCTGGATGAAGTAGGTCCCGCACACCGCCACGATCCCGAAGAACACCCAGACGAAGACGTCCCCGAGCCCGTGGTAGGCCAGCGGCAGCGGCCCGCCCGTGTAGGCCACGCCGCACAGAACGCTCACGAGGCCGATGACCAGCACCGGCCAGCCCGCGATGGACACAAGGACCATCCCCAGCGCGATCGACAGCGCGAAGCAGGCCACCGCGGCCGCCAGCACCCGCCCCGGCGCAAGCCAGCCGCGCTGCGTCGCGCGGGCGGGGCCGAGCCTCGCCGAGGTGTCCGCGCCGCGCCGGAAGTCCTCGTAATCGTTGTACAAATTCGTCCCGATCTGGATCATCCCGGCGCTCGCCAGCGCGAAGAGGGCCGCGTCGAGGCGCAGCCTCCCGGCCGACGCGGCCAGGGCCGACCCCACCAGCACGGGCACCGCGCAGGCCAGCAGGGTCGCCGGACGGGCCGCGCGCACCCACACCATCGGCCCCGAGGGGCGCGGCTCGTCGATCGTCGCCGTCACAGGTCACCTCCGTGCGGTCGATCACCGAGCGGTCCATCACCGTGCGATCGCTCGGAGTGCGATCGCTCACCGAGCGCCTCGGCGACGGCCTCCCAGGCCTCCGCGTGGCGCTGCATGTTCAGCGATCGATCGACGACGGCCTCGATCACCCTCACCCCGCTCTGGCCCTTCATGGCCTCGATGGCCTCGCGGAGCGCCCCGAGGGCGTCGACGCGGGCGTGGCGCGCCCCGGCCGCCTCGCAGAGCGCCCCCAGATCGACCCGCTGCGGGGTCAGGAAGTGAGCGACGAAGGCGCTCGGGTGGCGGGCGACGGGCAAGAAGCCGAAGATCCCGCCGCCGCCGTTGTTGATGACCACCACGAGCAGGTCGCCGGGCGCCGTCAGCAGGCCGCCCGCGTCGTGGATGAAGGCCAGGTCCCCGATCAGGAGCGCCCGCTCGCCGCCGCTCCAGGCGGTCGACTCGCCGAGGGCCGTGGCGATCGTCCCGTCGATGCCGTTGGCGCCGCGGCTCGACAGGATCGCCAGGGGCGCCTCCCGCGCCGGACAGAAGCTGTCCAGATCCCGGATCGGCATGCTGCTGGCGACGTGGAGCATCGACCCCGACGGCAAGCCCTCCACGAGCGCCCGCGCGACCTCGCCTTCCCACAGCCCGCCCCTGGGCAGGTTGTTCAGGCGAGCGAGCGCGACCTCATCGGCGGCGCGCCAGCGCCCCAGCCAGCCCGTCGACCGGGGCTCAAGGTTGGAGGCGAGCGCGGCCAGCAGCCGGGCCGGCTCGGCGACGACGAGGGTGTCGGCGCGGTGGCTCGGGTCGCTCCAGATCCCGTCCGGGTCGATCAGCACGAGCCGGCCTTCCCCGTGGCGCTCGATCCAGCCGGCCAAAGAGGACGCCGTCGGCGCCGCGCCGATCTGGAGGATGAGATCGGGCGCGAGACCGGCCAGCGGGCCGCGCAGCAGGGCGTCGGCGGCGGAGATGACGACCTCGGGGGCGCGGGGGCCGAAGCGAAGCTGGGAGGCCGGCTCGCCGAGGACGGGCCAGCCCAGCGCCAGCGCGAGGCCGATCACCGCTTCGAAGTGGGGCTGGATGTGCTCCGGGCCGCGCCCCGGCCACCAGGGTCCGCAGACGATGACGCCGCGCTCCGAGGCGCGCAGGCGCTCGCGCAGCGCCTCGACCACCTTCGCCGAGGCCGCCGCTGGGCTTCGGTGGACGCGGGCGACGCCGAAGCCCTCAACGCCAGCGTGCTGCCCCAAAGGGAGCCCGCCGTCTGGCCGTCGAGGTTCAGATTGTCCAACAACATCAGCACCTTCCAGAGCGGCTGGGTCCCAGAGCGGCTTTCGGAAGGGCAGGTTGATGTGGACGGGGCCGGGGGGCGATCCCTCGGCGGCGTCGAGGGCTCTGGCCGCCAGGGACCTGAGCCAGCGCGGATCGGGGCCAGGGTGGGGGGCTTCGAGGTGGTGGGCGGCGCGGACGTGGGCGCCGAAGAGGTGGACCTGATCGACGGTCTGGGGGGAGCCGCAGCCCTGGAGCTCGGCGGGGCGGTCGGCGGTCAGCAGCAGGAGCGGCGTGCGGGTGAGGTTGGCCTCGATGACGGCCGGGAGGTAGTGAGCCGGCGCGCTGCCCGAGGTGCACACGAGCGCCACGGCGCGGCCGCCGACGCGGGCCAGGCCGAGGGCGAAGAAGGCCGCGGCGCGCTCGTCGAGGACGGAGTGCAGCTCGGCCTCCGGGCAGGCGTCGAAGGCCAGCACCAGGGGCGTGCTGCGCGAGCCCGGCGAGATGACGACGTGGCGGACGCCGCCGAGCACGAGGGCGCGGGCCAGCGTGCCGGCCCAGAGCGCGTTGGCGGAGGCCGTCGTCATGGGATCACCGCGGTGGAGAGGGCGCGGGAGGCCGTCTCGAGCTTGAGGCGAGTCTCGCGCCACTCGCGCTCGGGGACGGAGCCCGTGACGAGCCCGGCGCCGGCGAAGGCCTCGGCCTCGTCGGCCTGCACGAGCGCGGAGCGGATCGCCACCGCGAAGGCGCCGTCGCCCTCGGCGCCGACCCAGCCGATGGGCCCCGCGTACCAGCCGCGCTCAAGGCCCTCGTGGGCCCTGATCCATTGCAGGGCGCTTTCTCGAGGCAGGCCGCCGACGGCCGGCGTCGGGTGAAGCGCGCCGACGAGCTTGAGCACGTCGACGGCTTCGGCCAGGACGCCCTCGACCGGCGTCTCGAGGTGCTGGACGTCGCGCAGGAGAGCCAGCCGGGGCTTGTTGGCGACGCGGAGCGCGCGGCAGAAGCTCGACAGCGCGCCCTCGATGGCCTCGGCGGTCAGCGCGTGCTCGCGCCTGTCCTTGCCGCTCTCCATCAAGGCGTGGCCGATGGCCGCGTCCTCCTCCGGTGTCTCGCCGCGGGGCGCGGTGCCCGCGAGCACCTGGGCGCTGACGCGCGCGCCGCGCTTGCGCACCAGCGCCTCCGGGGTGGCGCCCAGGAAGAAGCCCTGATCGCCGCTGCCGATGCAGAACACGAAGGCGCCGCCGTGGTCGCGGCGCAGGCGCTCCATCGTCGAGGCCAGCGCGAAGTGTCGCCCGGCCTGCGCCCTGAGGGTGATCGAGCGCGCAAGGACGATCTTGTGGGCGATCTGCGCCTGGATGTCCGCCGTCGCCCTCTCCACCCGCTCGCCCCAGCGCTCCTCGTCCCGCTCGCCCTCACCAGGAACCGCCGCGCCTTCGAGATCCTGCTCGGCGTCGAGGTGATCGGCGACAGGGGCGCGCTCGATGTCGTCGCGAAGGGCGCTGAGCTGGGTCATGAGGTCGAGGGCGAGCGCGGCGGCGCTCTGCCCTTCGAGCCGCCGGGTTGCGATGGCGATGCCGCCGAGGGCGCCCTGGGCGAAGATCATGGCGCGGGGGACGACGGCGCGCCCCTGACCCCAGGCGGCCCAGCGAGAGCGCGGCGCGGGCTCCTGGGCGAAGAAGGAGAAGCCCGCCCAGGCGAGCATCGGCGGGGTGATGAGCCCGTCGATGGGGATGTCGCAGAGCTCTTCGCGCCAGCGCGAACAAGCGGCCGAGGCGTCATCGAAGCGGGAGGCTCCGGCGGCGTCGATCTGAGCGGCGACCCCCACGCCGAGGATCGTCTGCCCCTCGCGGCCGTCGGACCACGCGAAGACCGGCTGCCCCTTCGAGGAGGCCTCCGCGAGCAGGGCCCAGGGGTCCACGCCAGCGGCCGGGGCGACGAGGCGGACGAGGGCGCCGGGCGCGGGGTTGCGCGCCTCTATCGCGTCGACGAGGCCCTTGAGCGCCCGTGCCTCGGACACGGAGGGTTCGCCTGGGGGGCCTGTTCGGGGGATCGTCGCGTCCATCTCGGGTCGCCTCCATTGTTCACGCCGTCGTGAACAACCAGCTTCGATGGCAGAGATAATACAGTCCGCTCGGGGGCGCAAGTGCCATCGGGCGTCTTCACATGCGGATCAAGACGCGCCGTCCTTGGAGGCGTTGCGGAAGAAGGTCACGAGGGTGGAGGCGCGCGTGAGCCACTCGTTGGCGTTCTCGATGGAGCGGGGGATGCCGAGGGCGAAGAGGATCTTGAGCAGGGCCTGGGTCAGCTCGGTCATGGCGAGCAGCATCTTCATCCGGCCCATGTCGAAGGCGATCTCCTGATGGTCGGCCACGGCCATCTCGGCCTCCTCGATGGCAGTCTCCAGCGCGAGGCGGCTCTGCTCCAGGAGCATCCACTCGCGCGAGCGCAGCACGTCCTTGATCGTCGGCCAGATGTCCATCACCGCCCGGTAGGGGGCCGTGCGGTGGTCGCTGGTCTGCTCGACGAGGCCGTACTCGGTCAACTCCGAGATCACGCCGCTGACCAGCGATCGGCTGATCCCGAGCAGGTCGGCGATCTCGGTCTGGCTCATCGGCTCACGGTGAAGCGCCAGCAGCGCCCAGGTCCTGCCGTGGACGGCCTTGAAGCCCCAGTACTCAATCAGAGAGCCCGTCGCATCGCAGACCTGCAGGATGCACCGCGTCAGCCTGTCCTGGCCCCCCGAGCCATCCTTCTCTCGCGTCTCTCGCGCCATGACGCCCCCAATCGACCGCTCCACCCGCCGCGCGCTTGACAAACTTCACGCCGACGTGAACAGCACATACCCGAGGATCGAGGCCATTGCAACGGAGGCGAGATGACCGGGCCGCAGCTGACCACCATCGACACTCTGATCGACCGATACGAGGCGCTGCTCATCGACGCCTTCGGCGTCCTGCTGACCTCCGAAGGCCTGCTGCCCGGCGCCGCAGCCCTCGTCAACCGGCTCAACGCCCTCGGGAAGCCCTGGGTCATCCTGACCAACGACGCCTCCCGCCCCCCCGAGACGAGCCTGTCCTGGTATCTGGACCTCGGCCTGGACGTCAGGCCGGATCAGATCGTCTCCTCGGGCAGCCTGCTCGTGCCGCACTTCGCCCGCCTCGGCCTCGTCGGCGCGCCGACGATCTGCCTCGGCCCGGAGGGCTCCCGGCGCTACGTCGAGCGGGCCGGCGGCGCTCTGGTCGACTTCGACGACGACAGCGCCGAGGTCGTCGTCGCGGGCGACGACGCCGGCTTCCCCTTCCTCGAAGGGGTCGAGGCCACCCTCTCGACCCTGTGCCGCCGCGCCGACGCCGGCCTGACCACCCACCTCGTCCTGCCCAACCCCGACCTGATCTACCCCCGCGGCCCAGGGAGATTCGGCTTGACCAGCGGCTCCATCGCCCTGCTCCTCGAAGCCGCCCTGGAGCTGCGCTACCCGGACCGGCCCGAGCTGCGCTTCGAGCGCCTGGGCAAGCCCCACGCCCCCATCTATCAGGCCGCCGTCGAGCGCGTCGGCACCCGCGACGCCCTCATGATCGGGGATCAGCTCCACACCGACATCCTCGGCGCCGCCGCCTTCGGCCTCGACTCGGCGCTCGTCGCCACGGGGCTGGCCCGCTCGACGAGCGCCGAGGCCCTGGGCGCGGACACCCAGGGCGGGCTCTGGAGGGCCTCCATTGACAAGGCACTCGGCGGCGGCAAGGTTGTCAGCCCGACGTGGTTGCTCGACGGCCTCACTTGAGCGCGAAGACAGACCTCGCCGCCATGACCCAGGAGCTGCTCATGAGCCCCTCAAACAACGATCCCCCTCGCCCTGGCCACCCCAACGACGAAGAAGGCATCCGCCGCCGCAAGGTCGATCACATCGACATCTGCACGCGCGAGCAGGTGGAGTACCGGCTCAAGACCACGCTGCTCGAAGAGGTGCACCTGATGCACCGCTCGCTGCCGGAGCTGTCCATGGGCGAGCTGGATCTGAGCACGCCCTTCGTCGGCCGCACCCTCAAGGCGCCCTTCTGCGTCTCCGGGATGACGGGGGGCGCCGAGCAGGCCCGGCGCATCAACCGGCAGCTGGCCGCGGTGGCCCAGGAGGTCGGCGTGGCCTTCGGCGTCGGCAGCCAGCGGGCCATGCTCGTCGATCCGAGCCTCGTCGACACCTACGCCGTGCGCGACGTGGCCCCCGACATCCCGCTGCTGGCCAACATCGGCGTCGTCCAGGCCGCCAGGATGCCCACCAGGGCGATCCGGGCCCTGGTCGACGCCATCGACGCCGACGCCCTCTGCGTCCACATGAACCCCGCCCAGGAGCTGATCCAGGCCGGCGGCGACCGCGACTTCCGGGGCGGCGTCGACACCTTCAAGCGCCTCGTCGACGAGCTCGGGCTGCCCGTCATCGCCAAGGAGACCGGCTGCGGCGTCGGCCCCGAGACGATCGCCCAGCTCGTCGGCGCCGGGGTCGAGATCGTCGACGTCTCCGGGGCCGGCGGCACCACCTGGGTCGGCGTCGAGGCGCTGCGCGCCGACCCGGCCCGCCAGATCATCGGCGAGGACTTCTGGGAGTGGGGCGTGCCAACGGCGGCCTCGATCATCCACACGCGCCGCGCCGGCCTGATCCCCATCGCCAGCGGCGGGCTGCGCGACGGCCACGACGCCGCCCGCGCCATCGCCCTCGGCGCCCGGCTCGCCTCGATGGCCCTGCCCTTCCTGCGCGCCGTCCAGGCCGGCGGCCCCGAGGCCGCCCTGGCCTTCTACGGCCGCGCCCTCGACGGCCTCAAGACCGCCATGATCCTCTCCGGCGCCCGCACCCCCGCCGCGCTCGCCCTGGCCCCGCGCCGCCTCGGCCCCAACCTGCGCCTCTGGATCGATCCTTGACTCTGGATCGACCCCTGACCCGAGATCGCGGCGCGCTCCACCCCCTGCCCCGGACACGCTCGCCTTGACGGCAGCCGCGCCGCCGCCCACCATCGCCTTGATCTTGACCGGCGCGCTGGCGATCCCCGTCGGCATCTGATCCGGCACCGGCCCCCTCGGCGCCATCACAGGAAGACCGACATCCACGCCGTGCGGCTTGCCTCGATCCAGAAGCCGCCTCTATCATGGCAATATCCTTCGTGATTTGCCACGCGAGCCGCCATGACCCGGACAATCGACAAGACCCAGGCCCGGCGCTTCTACGACGCCTTCGGCCGCAAGCAGGACGCGCAGGCCTTCTACGAGGACGTCGCGGTCAACAAGCTCCTGGAGGCGGTCGACCTCACACGAACCCGCCACCTCGTCGAGATCGGCTGCGGCACCGGGCGGCTTGCCGAGCGCCTGCTGACCTCGGTCCTGCCCCGCGACGCCCGCTACACCGGGATCGACATCAGCGACACCATGATCCGGCTGGCGCGCGACCGCGTCTCCCCCTTTGCCGACCGCGCCCGCCTCGTCCGCCAGGACGCCTCCGAGGCCGACATCCCCGCCGACGCCGACGCCCTGATCTCCTGCTACGTCCTGGACATCCTCTCCGAAGCCGACATCCGGGCCCTCCTGGACAGGATCGCCGACGCCACCGGCCCACCCTGCCGCCTCGGCCTCGTCAGCCTCACCCCAGGCGACTCGCCGATGACCCGCGCCATCTCCTCGGCCTGGTCCCTCATCCACCGCCTCCGGCCGCTGACCGTCGGCGGCTGCCGACCGCTGCGCCTCGCGCCGCTGATCGATCCGGCCCGCTGGTCGATCCAGCACCACAGCCTCACCCGAGCCTTCGGCCTGTGCTCCGAGATCATCGTCGCAGATCGGATCGGACCTGAGCGCGTTCCCAACCCATCCGAGGCCGCCCAAGGCTGACCTCCACTTCACCGCCCGGAACTGGAGCCCCCTCATGAAGAAGACCCTCTCGACCCTCGCGCTGGCCGCGCTCGCCCTGTCGATCCCGGCAAGCGCCCACGCCTTCTGCGGCTTCTACGTCTCGGGCGCAGGCGCCGAGATGTTCAACAACGCCACGCAGGTTGTCCTGATGCGCGAGGGCACCCGGACCGTCCTCTCGATGCAGAACAGCTACCAGGGACCCCCTTCGGACTTCGCGATGGTCGTCCCCGTGCCGGTCGTCCTCCAGAAGGAGAGCGTCAAGACCCTCCCGCCGGACATCTTTGATCGCGTCGACAAGATGGCCTCCCCCCGCCTCGTCGAGTACTGGGAGCAGGACCCCTGCTTCGTGCCCAGACCCTACGACCTCGAAGACGGCTTCGGAGAAGGCCGCAGCAAAGGCGAGATGCGTCGCAGCTCCGTGGCCCGCGATGAGGCGCCCAAGGTCCGGATCGAGGCGCAGTTCTCCGTCGGGGAGTACGAGATCGTCATCCTGAGCGCGGACGACGCCGCGTCGCTGGACACATGGCTGCGCGACAACCGCTACAACATCCCCAAGGGCGCCGAGGCCGTCCTGCGGCCCTACATCGCCTCGGGCATGAAGTTCTTCGTCGCCAAGGTCAACGCCAGCAAGGTCCGCTTCTCGGGCGGCAAGGCGGTCCTTTCGCCGCTGCGCTTCCACTACGACACGGCGATGTTCAACCTGCCGGTGAGGCTCGGGCTGCTCAACGCCAAGGGCCACCAGGATCTCATCGTCCACATCCTTGCCCGCGGGCGCTATCAGGTCGCCAACATGGGCAATGTCACCATCCCGACGAACATCGGCGTTGGCGCGGACGCCAAGGGCAATTTCGGGGAGTTCTACGCGGCGCTCTTCGATCGCACCCTGGCGCAGAACCCCGGCGCGGTGGTCACCGAGTACGCCTGGGCGGCCTCATCCTGCGATCCCTGCCCCGGCCCCACGCTGGGCCAGGCCGACTTCGTGACCCTTGGGGCCGACATGATGCCCTCGGCAAATGACGGCGACCTCGTCCTGACGCGGCTCCACGCCCGATACACGAAGGACACTCTGGGCGAGGATCTGATCTTCAAGGCGGCCCAGCCCATCGTGGGAGGGCGCGAGGTCAGCGGGCGGGGCGGGGAGCTTGAGCAGGGCGCTCAGGTCAGCTCCATGAACAACTTCCAGGGTCGCTACATCATCCGGCACCCCTGGAAAGGCGCCGTCGCGTGCCAGAACCCGCGCCGCGGGATCTGGGGAGGCCCTCCTGGCAACCCGGACGCGGGGCCGCAGGCCAGGGCGGCGCAGAACCTCGCCGACGCCCCGCGCGGCAGGGTCGATCTGGCGGCCCTCGTGCGCCAGGACATCCCCGAGATCGGGCTCAAGGCCAGGAGGCCCTCGCCGCCGCCCCCCGAGCCCGCCTCGGCCCAGCCCCGCACATCGGGGCACGCCGCGGCCTGCGCTGTTGCGCCCGGCGCGTCGTCTGCGGCCTCTCCCTGGTTGCTGCTCGCGCTGCTGGCGGGCCTCCTCGCCATGCGCCCTCGCTGACGCCCTCAAGGCGAGGTGCCGCGGTGCAGACCCAAGAAGCCCACACAACCCTTCAGAATCGCTCATGAATCTCAGAACGCCGATCAGCGCGTGAGCGCCGGAGGTCAGCCTGCGGAGGGCGTATCATACCAGACCACAGACGAAGGGCTTGCTTTGTGGGCGAGGACAGGGGGATGACCTGGGCCTGGGCCTGAGCGAGGCTGGTGCACCGCACCGCCGACTGAAGGCCCAGGCTCAGGCCGCCGCCTGGACCGGCCACAAAGTGAGTCTCTCGGCTGTGGTCTGGTATCAGGCCTTGGCGAGCGCCCAGGCGCCGCTTCTGAAGCGGACGCTGACGAGCACGGCGATGAGCAACCGGTAGGCGCCCATCCCGATCCAAAGGGCCATCATGCCAAAGCCGAGCTCGACGGCGAAGATCCAGGCCAGGGGCAAGAAGAGGACCCACTGGGCCAGGGTGTTGATCTTGAGCGCGGCCACGGTGTCGCCGACCCCGATGAGGATGTTGAGCAGCACCACCCCGATGCCATCGAAGGCCTGATACAGCCCGATGATGATCAAGGGCACCACGGCCAGCTCAAGCGTCGCCGGGCTGTCCGGCAGGAAGATTCCCAGCCAGGTCCTCGCCCCGAGAGCCTGGATCAAGCCCAGCAGACCCATGACGCCGGAGCCGATGATGGCCACGCTCCAGCCCCAGCGGCGGGCCTCGGCGATGTCGCCGGCCCCGAGGGACTGGCCGACGAGGCTGGCGCCGGCCAGCCCCAGCCCGACGGCCGGCAGGGTGCTGACCAGGATCAGGTTGATGATCACATTGCTGGCGGCCAGCACGTCGGTGCCGATCTTGCCCGCGATCACGAAGAAGATCACGAAGCCCGCGCTGAACATCACCTGCTGGAGCCCCGCGGGCACGCTCAGGCGCAGGACCACCGGCAGCGCCTCCTTGACGCCCCTGGCCCGCATGAAGCCGTTGGCGCGGCCCTGGACGAGCCCCAGGACCACGTACATCGACGTCCCGCAGACCAGCGCGATGCTCGTGGCGTAGCCCGCGCCCGCCACGCCCATCTCAGGCAGGCCGAGGCGACCAAAGATCAGGCCGTAGTCGAGGATGATGTTGATCGCGTGCATCACGACCAGGGTGCTCATGTAGTTCATCGGGCGGTTGGTCCCGTTCCAGAACCCTCGGAAGGCGAAGTTCGCGGCCACGAAGGGCACGGCGATGAAGCGCGCGGAGAGGTATTCGGCGCCCTGGCGCTGGACCTGCGGGTCATCGTTGAGCAGCCCGAAGATCTCCTCGGAGAACTGCATGCCGAGGATCGCCATCGGGATCCCCGCGCAGGCCGCCACGATCAGCGCCGCGTTGAGCCCCACGGCCGTCTCCCCCTCCTTGCCCTCGCCCATGCGCCGCGCGGCGGTGGCCTGGACGCCCGAGCCCAGCCCGATCAGCGCAGCCACGAGGAGCCAGTTGACGAAGCCGCCCATCCCCACCGCCGCCAGGGCGCTGTCCCCAAGATGCCCGACGAAGGCCGTATCGATGAGGTTGAGCAGGTTCTGGCTGACCATCCCCAGCACGATCGGCACCGCCAGGGCCGTGATCCGCCTCACCCTTTCCATCGTCAACAGTCCAAACACGCCCGCCTCCTCGCCTCGCGCATTGTCCTCTCGCACACTGCGCCACTTCCCCCACTTTCGGCAAGGGCCACCCACCAAGCCTCCCCAGGCTGGCGCCTGGGGCTACAACTCCAGAGACGCCCACGAGTCCCCCAGGCTCGCGCCTGGGGCTACAACTCCAGGGACGCCCCTGCGGGGCTGGCGACGGAGTGTCAGTGTGCGTGGGGCGTGTCACCCTTGTTGACCTCATAGGAGAAAGAAAGGGGCTCGGAAGCAGACATCGCGCGGCCTTGAGAGGGTCTGTCGCTTGAAGGTTGAAGGCCCGTCGCCAGCCCCGCAGGGGCGTCCCGGGACAAACTGTAGGCCCGGGCGCAAGCCTGGGTCGACTTTGCGATTGCCCTATCTTCGCCAGCCCATCAAATTGACCCTCCCGAGGCCCTGTGTTAGTCAAGAAACGGCTTTCACTCAACCGTCCGAACAGTTCACAGGGGATCTCATGCGCTCGGGTTTGATCCTCCCTTACAAGGACACCGCGCCACACCTGGACCCGACGGTCTTCCTCGCCCCAGGCTCCGTCGTCGTCGGCGACGTCCACATCGGCGCCGGCAGCTCGGTGTGGTTCAACGCCGTAGTGCGCGGCGACGTCTTCCACGTCCGGATCGGCGCGCGGGTCAACATCCAGGATCTGTCGATGGTCCACGTGACCAACGGCGCCTGCGCCACGACGATCGACGACGACGTGACGGTCGGACACCGCGTGGTGCTGCATGGCTGTCACATTGAGCGCTGTTGCCTCATCGGCATGGGCGCGATCATCATGGACAGAGCGCACATCGGGCACCATTGTATCATCGGGGCCGGATCATTGGTCACCGAGGGGACGCGGATCGAGCCCTTCACGCTGGCCATGGGCGTGCCGGCCAGGCCCATCCGGGCGCTGCGCCCCGAGGAGATCGCGGAGATCGAGGCGGCCCCTGGCCGCTACAACACCTACGCCGCCCATTACCTCGAAGCGGGCATCGGGACTGTGTGATATGGCCGTTGTGACCAACCCCGAGGACGCCATCCAGCTGCTCAAGCACTGCCAGTTCTTTGAGGACTTCGGCGAGGCCGAGCTGGCGGTGGTGATCCAGTTTCTGGATGTGAGGACCGGCGACCGGGGCGACGTGCTCTTCTTCGAAGGGGAGCAGGCCGACGCCCTCTACGTCGTCGGCGCGGGCCGCGTCGAGCTGCTCATCAACGACGACAACGAGCAAGCCCGGCTCGTCGGCTGGCTCGGCCCCTCGGAGAGCTTCGGGGAGATGGCGCTCCTGCTCAGGAGCAAACGGCTTGTGACCGTCCGGGCGACCAACGTCGTGACCCTCTACGAGCTCTCAGTGCCCTCCTTTCTGCGCATGAGGGCGCACCACCCGGACGTCTGCCTCCTCTTGATCATGGCCATCGTCAAGCGCTTTGGCCGGATCGTCGAGACGAACCACACGCTCTTCAAGAAAGCGCTCCTGGATCAGCTTTCGAAGGTGTGAAGGCCGCCTTCAGGGCGCGGCGACCTCGACCGTGGCGGAGTCGCTGACCTTGCCGGGCTTGTAGGGCGGTCCAGAAAAGATGGACAGCGCGATCCCCGCGATGACGCAGAAGACGATGAAGGCGAGGTAGATGAGGATCGTCTTCTGGATCTTTTCGTCCATGGGTCCATCCAATCGCAGAGGTTGAATCCAGAGCCCGCCCCACCCTCCCCGGATGGAAGCTCAGCGTCGCGAAGGACGCGCGACCCCACTTCGGAGCGCCCCACGCCAAAGTTCCAGCGCCGGGAGGCGGGCGCATCCTAACGCGTCGATCACGGCGATGGCAAGCTTGATCCGGCTTGTTGGGGCGGTGCCGAGGCCGTCTTCTTCTTGAGCGTCACCCAGAGGAAGGCGCCGAAGCCGAAGGTCAAGAGGGAGATGAGCTGGCTGGTGGACAGGATCAGCGGCTCCTGGGCTGGCAAGCCGAGCGCCTGGCTCAAGCCAGGGCTGGTCACCTCGAAGATGAAGCCCCGGACGGTGTCGCCCCGGAAGACCTCGATGCAGGCCCGCACGACGGCGTAGAGCATGATGTAGGTGGCCAGGATCTGCCCGTTGAACTGCTTGCGGGTCCTGAACCAGAGCAAGAAGATGAAGATCACCAGCGTCGCGCCAGACTCATAGAGCTGGGTGGGGTGCGCGGTGACGTAACCCTCTTGAATGAATCGGAGTTTTTCAGCGCCGTCGGCCATCGATCCGGTGATGACGTCGTAGGCCGCCGTGTCGCTGGGCCAGCGCAGGGCGAAGAGGCGCTCGGAGGGGACGTACTTGCCGTGGCAGCACCCCGCCGACAGGCACCCGAGGCGGCCGAAGAACTGCCCCACGGGGATGCCCACGGCGGCGGCGTCGGCGTAGCGCCACACCTCGACCTTGTGCTTGCGCAGGTAGAGCAGGCCGGCGAGGGTCGCCCCGATGAGGCCCCCGTAGAAGACCAGCCCCCCTTCCCAGAAGCGAATCACGGCCATGCAGTCCGGGGCTGAGAGGCCCTCAAGCTCCGGGGCGAAGCAGCGGTTGTAGTAGGATCGCCACTCGACCATCATGAAGACGACGCGGCTGCCGACCATGCCGGCGATCAACACCCAGAAGGACAGGTCCAGCATCCGCGCGCGATCGAGGCCCGTGCGGTGGGTCTCTCTGGCCGCGAGCCAGATCGCAAAGACGAAGCCCGTCGCGATGCTGACGCCGTAGGTGTGGAGCACGAGCGGGGAGCTGAAGAAGAACCTGTAGTCCTCGGTGAACCAGGCCTGGGCGCCGTAGTAGCCTCCTGCGCCGACCATCAAGGCCGCCATCGCCACCCGGAAGGGCAGATCGGGCGTGTCTGCGCCGTGAACCTTGTAGGCCTTCCAGGTCCTCACCCCGATCCAGACGCCCAGGACGGCCAGCGCCACCCACATGACCCGCTCGAAGGTCAGGCCGTAGAAGACGATCCCGAAGAGATCTTTGAGAAAGTCCTTTAACATTTATCCTTTGGGGTCGTGGGTGTCGGGATCGCTGCCCTTCTGACTGTCGCCCTGCCCCGCTGGTTCGTCAGGGTTCATCACGTCGGGTTGTGGGGCGGGCGAGGTCGCCGAGGGGGTCGCGGGGTCCTGGGGGCGCTTGCCGTGCTTGATGCGGTGTAGGGTCTTGTTGAGCGCGTCGAGCCAGCCCTCCGTGGGGGCGACGATGGCGTCATCCCACAGGACCTGTCGAGGTCGCTGGACGGTGTCCTCGATGGCGCGCCCGAGGGGTGGGTTGGCGCCGTCGTCGATGACCTCGGGCGCGGACTTGAGTCCACGGAAGAGGATCCAGGCGCCGAGGAGCAGCAGCGGGATCGCGATGAGCTGGCTGGTGGACAGGCCCAGGAGCTCGCCGCGCAGATCGGCGCGGAAGAACTCGATGAAGAAGCGGGCCAGGCCGTAGAGGACCAGGAGGGCGCCGAAGGTGTGCCCGTGGAAGCGCTTGCGGCGCCTGATGACGAGCACGATCGCGAGGAAGATCAAGAGGTTGGCGCCCACCTCATAGAGCTGGGTCGGGTGTACGGGGAGCGAGACCCACTCGCCGAGCTGGCCGTACTGGGCCTTGAGGGCGTCGAGGTGCTCCTTGCGGTGGAGTTGATAGGCGAGGCTGCCGGTGGGGAAGTGGACGCCTGCGGGGCCGTTGGTGATGTCGCCGAAGCAGCAGCCGGCCAGCCAGCATCCGAAGCGGCCGAAGGCGTGGGCGAGCGCGATGGGTGCGGCGGCCATGTCGGCGACGGCGAGGATCCCTTCGGGGAACTTGCGAAAGTACTTGAAGAAATGGACGAGGCCGCCGACGAGGGGGGCCTTGGCGGAGCCTGTGCGCGGCAGGGTGTCCAGGCGCGGCGCCCAGAGCATGCCGAGGCGGTGGCGCGTGGCGAAGTAGAGGGAGAAGAGGGTCGCGGCGATGAAGCCGCCGTAGAAGGTCAGGCCCCCGGCCCAGAACTTGGCCCAGCGGAAGCAGTCCTGTTCGGGGTGGCACAGGCCGGTGTCGGTGTTGCAGATCGCGCCGACGTCGTAGCCGGTTTCTTGAGCGGCGAGGCACTGGGGGCTCTCGGTGCAGAGGCGGGCCTTGGCTTCGAAGGTGATGCCGGCCTGATCGGCCATGGACTGGAGCTCGTTGGCGGGGCGGCCGAGCAGATCGCGGCCCTCGACGAGCATGGGGTCGGTGCAAAGGTGCACGTAATCCATGAAGAAGCCGTCGACGAAGACGTGCAGGAGGCGAGCGCCGATGACGCCCCAGACCAGACACCACAGGCCGAGGTCGAGGACGTCGTCGGGGTCCATGCCCTGCCGCTTGCCGTCGCGGACGAAGAGCCAGAGGGCCAGCAGGTAGCCCACCATGATCATGGTGAAGTAGGAAGGAAGGTCGTTGTCGCCGATGGACAGCAGCGTGGGGTACATCGTGGGCCTGGGGTGAGCGCGTCAGTCCGCGTTGGGGGCGAGCGCGCCGGGCTTCGGTTCTTCCTTGTTGATGAGGATCTCGATGGCCATCAGCGCGACGCCGACCGAGATGTAGGCGTCGGCCAGGTTGAAGGTCGGCCAGGTGAAGTCGCGGTAGTAATGCCAGTCGATGAAGTCGATCACCCAGCCGTACAGGATGCGGTCGATGAAGTTGCCGATGGCGCCGCCGACGATCAGGCTCAAGGCCCAGGTCAGCAAGCGCTGGTCGTTGTTGACCTTTCTGAAGATCACGAGGATGACGACGATGGCGAGGATCGAGACGGCGATGAAGAAGGGGCGCCGCCATTCGCTGTGCTCCTTGGAGAGGAAGCCGAAGGCCGCGCCTGGGTTTCGCGTGTAGCGGAAGTGGAAGAAGTCGGGGATGACCTCGACCTTCCGGCTGGTGATCGTCACGACCTCGCCGCCGGCCAGGGTGAGCTGTCCGTCGACGACGGGCTGGCCGTTGATGCGCGCTCGGGAGCGGGCGATGGCCTGGACCTCCTCGGCGGGGGTCCCGGTCAGGTCGTCGATCAGGAAGGCCTCCAGCGAGGTGCCTGCGGCGGAGGAGGGGACCTGGATGTCGAAGAGCTGGGGGTCGCCGACGGGCGGGCTGGCGGAGGCCAGGCGGGCCTCGGCCCATTGCTTGGTGATCTGGTCCGAGGCGACGCAGGCCACCATGATGGCGAAGAAGACGAAGTACTTGCGGTGCTGTTGCATGATGAACCGTCGGGCGGAGCGCCCTGCCTGAGTCATTCTTGAGTGGACGCTGTCTGGGCCGAGGGCGAGGGGCATCTGCCCTGGAACGACCCTCGGCGCCAGATCATGCCGCCGCAGGGGAGATTGCCCCTGCGCGCGGCGGCGCGTGGGTCTAGATCGCGCCCGCGCAGCGGACGCACAGTTCGGGGTGTCGCTCGCCGACGCCGTGGCCGAAGCGGCGGCAGCGAGGGCAGCGGGGTGCGCTCGTCGGGGTGATCTTGACGCCGACGTTCGCGGCCTGCTGGCCGCCCAGGGTCGAGCTCGGGGGTTGCCCCTGCTCCAGGCGGACGCTGGCGGTGATGAAGAGCTCGGA
Organism: Pseudomonadota bacterium; assembly: GCA_005804885.1. Taxonomy (GTDB): domain Bacteria; phylum Myxococcota_A; class Bradymonadia; order Bradymonadales; genus SYOX01. The sequence continues at coordinate 7,143 of SYOX01000217.1, read as the reverse complement.
GAGTGAGCCCTCGTGCCTGGAGAGCAGCCCGTGGAGGTCCGGGCCGGCGGTCAGGACGACGTCGGCCTCCTCGCTGGTGCTGATCTGGCCGTCCTGGCGCTCGCCGCCCCGGCTGGCCTTGAGGGGCTCGAGGTGGCGCAGGAACTCGGCGCGGACGGCCAGGAGGGTCTTGAACTCGTCCTCCAGGGCCTCATCGTCCCAGGCCTCGACGGGCTGGGGCATGTCGGTGAGGTGGACGGAGGCGGGATCGCCCTGGCGGTGCCGCATGTGGTCCCAGATCTCCTCGGCGGTGAAGACGAGGACGGGGGCGATGATGCGGACGAGGGCGCTGAGGATCTCGTAGAGGGCGGTCTGGCTGGCTCGACGCGAGGGGGCGTCGGTGCGATCGGCGTAGAGGCTGTCCTTGAGGACGTTGAGGTAGGTGTTGGACAGGTCGACGGTCGAGAAGCGCACGAGGTCGTGGTAGATGGTGTGGAACTCGTACTGGGCGTAGGCCTGAAGGGCGCGGCGCACGAGGGTGTTGGTGCGCGAGAGCGCCCAGCGGTCCAGGGCGCCGAGCTGCTCAAGGGGCAGCGCGTCGGTGTCGGGGTTGAAGTCCCCGAGGACGCTGAGCAGGAAGCGGCAGGTGTTGCGGACCTTCTTGTAGGCGTCCTTGACGGTGGTGAGGATCTGGGGCGACAGGGTGATGTCGCCGCGGTAGTCGACGGCGGCGACCCAGAGCCGCAGGGTCTCGGCGCCGTCGACGTTGATCATCTTCTCGGGCGGGACGTAATTCTTGCTTGATTTCGAGTACTTACGGCCGAACTCGTCCATGACGAAGCCGTGGGTGAGGCAGACCTCGTAGGGGGACTGGTTGCGGGTGCCGGCGCTGGCCAAGAGGCTGGAGTTGAACCAGCCGCGGAGCTGGTCGGAGCCTTCGAGGTAGAGCTGGGCGACCTGCCCCTGGTTCATCTTGCGGTCGAGGACGGCGGACCAGGAGACGCCGGAGTCAAACCAGACGTCGAGGATGTCGGCCTCCTTGCGGAAGGACTCGGAGGAGGCGCCGCAGCCGGGGCAGGTGTAGCCCTCGGGGGTGAGCTGGTCGGGGGTCCGATCGAACCAGACGTCGGAGCCGTGGGCCTCGGCCAGCTCGGAGACGTGGAAGGCGACGCGGTGGTCGACGATGTCGGTCTCGCACTTGTCGCAGTACATGACGGTGATGGGGACGCCCCAGAGGCGCTGGCGCGAGATGCACCAGTCGGGTCGGTGCTCCATCATGCCGAGGATGCGATCCTTGCCCCAGGAGGGGACCCACTGGACCTTGTCGATCTCGCGCAGGGCTCTGTCGCGGAGGGTCTCGCCGGTGGAGGCGCCGTCCTGGTCCTTGATGGGGAGGTCGAGGCCGATGAACCACTGCTCGGTGGCGCGGAAGATGACGGGGGTCTTGGTGCGCCAGCAGTGGGGGTATCGCTCGATGTTGACGGAGAGTCCGGGGTGGCTCAGGAGCGCGCCGGCCTCGTCGAGCATGGCGACGATGGCGGGGTTGGCGCGAAAGACGTGGGTGCCCTCCATCGGGGCGTAGCGGGCGGTGAAGAGGCCGGCGTGGTCGACGGGGGTCAGGACGTCGAGGCCGAAGAGCTGCCCGAGGCCGAAGTCCTCCTGGCCGTGCCCGGGGGCGGTGTGAACGCAGCCGGTGCCCTGCTCGAGGGTGACGTAGTCGGCGGGCAGCAGGACGCTGTCGCGGTCGATGAAGGGGTGCCGGGCCAGGGGGCGCGGGGCGTCGTCGGGGTTGCGGCCGACGAGCTGGTGACCTTGGAAGGTGGCCAGGACCTCGACGTCGGCCTCGTCGATCTTGCACTTGGCGAGGGCGCTCTTGAGGAGCCCCTGGGCGATGATCAGGGCGCCGCCCTTGTGGCGCCCTTCCCCGTTGACGGCCACGAGGGCGTAGTCGAAGTCGGGGTGGAGGGCGATGGCGAGGTTGGCCGGGAGGGTCCAGGGCGTGGTGGTCCAGATGAGGGCGTGGACGGGGCGCCCGGCGGCGGCGTCGGCCAGCAGCGCGGGGGGATCGGGCAGGGCGAACTTGACGTAGATCGAGGGGGAGGTGTGGGCCTCGTATTCGACCTCGGCGTCGGCCAGGGCGGTCTGGGCGGCCCAGGACCAGTGGACGGGCTTGAGGCCCTTGTAGACGATGCCGGCGCGGAAGAACTCGCCCAGGAGGCGGACCGTGCGGGCCTCGTAGGCGTAGGACATGGTCGTGTAGGGGTCGTCCCACTGCCCGAAGATGCCGAGGCGCTGGAACTCGTCGCGCTGGAGGCCGACGTGGCGGTCAGCGTAGGCGCGGCAGGCCTGGCGGATCTCGACCTGGGTCATCTGGCGCTTCTTGTCGCCGAGCTCCTTGTCGACCTGGTGTTCGATGGGCAGGCCGTGGCAATCCCAGCCGGGCACGTAGGGGACGCGGCGGCCGCTCATCGTCTGGTATCTGACGACGAAGTCCTTGAGGACCTTGTTGAGGATGTGACCGTGGTGGATGCCGCCGTTGGCGTAGGGGGGGCCGTCGTGGAGGATGAAGGGGGGCGCGTCGGCCCGCAGGCTTTGGATGGCGCCGTAGATGTCGGCCTCGGCCCATCGCTTGAGGAAGATGGGCTCGTTGTTGGCCAGGTTGCCCCGCATGGGGAAGTCGGTCTGGGGCAAGTTGAGCGACGCTTTGTAATCGGTGGGATCGTTTCCGCCGGACACGGTGGCCTCCTGTGGCGCATTGGCGCGGTCGTCCCGGACACCTCATCGAGGCGATGAGGCGCCAGGGGCACGGGGAGGGTAAAATATCAATGCATTCAGGGCAGTCAAGCGCCCGCCCCGACTATCGTTCTGATGAAAGGAGGGCGTCGGCGCGCAGCGCGGTTGCTCGGGCGTGTGCATGGCTCTATCCTGGGCCGGACGGGCTGAACGCCCCTGGACACTCCCGCCACAGACGAAGCGACATGCCAAGCCCCCTGCGACCCCTCATCTCATGCACCCTGGCCCTCGTCCTCCTGGGGACGTCGACGACCGCGAGCGCGGATCCGGATGACCGGATCGTGAACTTCGACGCGCTGCCCGGAGGTGAACAGCCCGTCAACGGCGCGCCCGTGCGCGCGTCCCTGGTGGGCCTTGGCGTCGCCGTCGCGTCCGAGGGTTCCGAGGCGCGCTTCAAGCAGTTCTCGCCCAGTGAGAACGGGAGCCGCCCCTTCGGGCTGGGTACGGACGACGATCTGCGCAGCGCCGTCGTCCTTCGCCTCGTGAAGGACGGACGGCCGGACGAGCCCGCCCCGAGGTCGCGGGTCTCGCTCTCGATCCTGAGCCTGGGCAGGAGCCGGGTCGAGATCGTGGCGCTGGACGCGCAGGGTGATCCCGTCGAGGGGCTCGAGGCCGCCGTCATCGACGGGACCTCGGGGACGCTGGGCGGCGATGGCCCCTGGGAGCGACAGCGCGGGGAGAGCGGGAACCTCGATCTTCTGGGGCTGGGCTACGTCGATCGGGTGACCTTCGAGGGGGCGCTGGTTTTTGCGATAAGAATCCACGTCACCGCGCAGGCGCCCTCCGACGCGATCTTCATCGACGATCTGAGCTTCGCGCTGGACAACTGCCCCGAGGTGGACAACGAGGCGCAGATCGATCTGGACGGCGACGGCTTCGGCGACGAGTGCGACGGCGACGACGACGGCGACGGCGTCCAGGACGAGGACGACAACTGCCCTGGCGATCCCAACGCCGATCAGCGCGACACGGACATGGACGGGAGAGGCGATGAGTGCTCCGTCGACCCCGATCAGGACGGCATCGTGTCGGACTTCAACGACGACGGGCGACGGGACCGCCCGTGCCGGACCGGGCAGAGCATGTTCTGCGACGACAACTGCCCGAGGGTGTCCAACCAGGACCAGCGCGACGGCGACGAGGACGGCCTGGGCAATGTGTGCGACCCCGACATCGACGGCGACGGCTTTGCCAACGAGGCGGACACCTGCCCTGAGTCGGCCAACACGAACCAGGACGACCGGGACGGTGACGGCCTCGGCGACCTGTGTGACCCTGACATCGACGACGACGGCGTGGTCAATCTGGCCGACAACTGCCCCAACGACGAGGACCCCACTCTGCTCGACACCGACAGCGACGCCACGGGCGACGTGTGCGACGAGGACGACGACAACGACGCCATCCCCGACGTGCGCGACAACTGCCCGTTCATCGCCAACCCCGATCAGCCCGATGACGATCGAGACGGCGTCGGGGACGAGTGCGACGACGACGCCGACAACGACGCCGTCGTTGACGAGGACGACAACTGCCCCGAGATCCCCAACCCCGCTCAGGCCGATCTGGACACCGACGCCCTTGGGGATGAGTGCGACATCGACGACGACGACGACGGCCTGGACGACTTCTCCGACAACTGCCCCGAGATCCCCAACGAGGACCAGCGCGACATCAACAACGATGGGATCGGCGACGCCTGCCAGGCCGACCCGGACGGCGACTCCTTCACCAACACCGACAACTGCCCCCAGACCTTCAACCCCGATCAGGCCGACGCCAACGACGACGGCATCGGCGACGCGTGCGCCCCCCCTCCCCTGCCCGACGACGGGAAGCCCGGCTGCCAGTGCGCAGTCCACGCCCCTTCTCCGGCCTCCTGGCCGACGCTGGCGGCGCTCGGGCTGCTGCTGCTCGGCGTCTGGGTGGGCCGAAGGCGATGAGCGCCGCAGGGCCTGTCTTGCGCCGGGAGGCCGACTGGGCCTCGCTCAAGACCGAGCTTGACGGCCTGCTGCTCACCCTCGATCTCGACGCTCACAGGGAGGACGATCCCGTCTCGATCGTCTGGTCCTACCCGGATCCGGCGGACCGGGAGGTCGTCGCGCTGGTGGCCGCGGCGATGGCCTATGGGCGAGTCGGGCTCCTCAAGAGGGCCATCCGCCGTGCGCTCGCGCCGCTGGGCCCTTCACCCGCCAGAGCGCTCCGCGATCTCGACGATGCGTCGATCGACGCCGAGGGGGGGCTTCGGTCCGCGCTCGACGGCTTCGTCTACCGGATGACGCGCGGGGAAGACGTCGTGGCCCTCTATCGGGCCATCGGGGTCGCGCTCAGGGGACATGGCTCGCTGCTGAACCTCTTCCTGGCCGGCTGGGATGAAGGCGATGAGGACTTTCAGAGCGGGCTGGGCGCCTTCGTTCATGCCCTGCGCGCCTTTGGGGGATCGACCGAGCGCGGCTTCTTCTACCTGCTCTCCGACCCGACCACCGGGAGCGCGTGCAAGCGGCTCAACCTCTTCCTGCGGTGGATGGTCAGGGGGCCGGACGCGGTGGACACGGGGCTGTGGTCGAGCCTGCCCAGCGACCGCCTCGTCATGCCGCTCGATACGCACATCGTGAGGATCTGCAAGTACTTGGGGATCTCCAGCCGCAACGCCCAGGATTGGAAGCTGGCCCGCCAGATCGCGCAGAGCCTCAAGCGCCTCGACCCGGCGGATCCGATCAAGTATGACTTCGCCTTGTGCCACCTGGGAATCTCAGGGGCGTGCCCAAGCAGGCGCGATCCCGTGTGCTGCCGCGAGTGCCCAATCCAGAGCGTCTGCCTCCTTTGACAGGGGCGGCGGGATGCTGAGGGTGGACAACGATGTTGACGAGGCGCAACCGCGCCGGTAGGGTTCGTCCTGCCCTGAGCTTCCCAAAATCTCATCAAGGACAGTCGACAACGCCATGAAGCCACTCCACCACGGCCTGACGAGGCACCTCCTGCGGGCCTCTTTCACGCTCCTCGTCGCCTCGGCCGCAGCGTGCGATACGGACCCGGACAACGACGACTCCGGATCGGTCGACCTCGACGGCGGCGTGACGCCCGAGCCCGATGGCGCCAACAACAGCCCGGATGGGGGAGACCAGGACGGGGGCGATCAGGACGCGGGCGATGATCCCGACGCCCCTGAGTGCCTCCTGAGGGATTGCGAGGAGCTTGCCCCGGAGTGCCTCGACGAGCGGACGCTGCGCACCTTCACGGGGGCCAGACTGGACGCGGAGGCCTGCAACTGCAGCTACGCGGAGGTGTCGGCGACCGATGTGCCGTGCGGTGACGGCGAGCTGTGCCGTGAGGGGGCCTGCGTCGATCGCTGCCTCGGGGTGATGTGCAACAACGACGAGGCGCCCTTCTGCGGTCCAGGCGAGCGCATCTTCGCCGTGGTCGACAGCTGCAACAGCCTGACGGGTCAATGTGAGCAAACCACGGTAAGGGTGGAGTGCGCGGAAGAAGGCAAGGTGTGTGATTCCGGGACCTGCGTCGGCGAGTGCGTCATCGACGCCAACTGCGACCTGCCGCTGAACCGCTGCGACGGCACGACCGCCATTCGCTTCGTGGGTACGCCGCGGTGTGACGTCGTCGAGGCTCGCTGTGAGGGGATCCAGACGGTCCTTGAGGACTGCGCAGCGGAGGGCAAGGCGTGCGTCCAGGGGTCCTGCGTCGCGCCGGATTCATGCGATGAGGTCAACTGCTCCGCCGTCGAGGTCTGCGTGGACGGGGTCTGCGTCGATCCCTGCCTGGGGCAGGAGTGCCCCGCCGAGCATTGCGCCGAGGACGGGCTGTCGGTGATCGAGCACGCTTCGGAGGGCGTCTGCGTCTTATCCGGCGGCGAGGCTCGCTGCGACTACGCTGGGATCGAGGTCATCGAAGAGGTCGAGTGCGACTCGGGCCGCCTTGAGTCGTGCGTGGACAACGGCGCAGGTCCGGAGTGCAACATCCCTGGTGAGTGACCTTGGCTGATTCAACTTCTGTTGACGGGCACGTCGGGATCGGCAAGTCGACTTCGTGTCTCGACGTGTCCACCAACGATGTCGACTTGCCGCTCTCTCCTTGTCCATCAACGAAGTCGACTCGCCGATCCCGACGTGACCGTCGTTGAGCCACCCCATAGCTACCCTTCCCCGTCGTGATGGCCGCGGCGCCGCGTTGTTGGACCGCCACTGTCAAGCCCCCAAAAGTAGATCCACTCCGAATGTTAGCCGATGGACGAGGGCTGTCCCAGGTCCTCCAGAACAGGCCAGCAGCCAGAACGCCTATCGCCTTGAGCCGAGCCCGAAGGCTGGCTGTCAAGGCCGGCGCCATCGGCGCCGAGCGTTAGCGCTGCCTTGACAGTCT